>NZ_CP108002.1:2723375-3025973 GCF_041435055.1 Streptomyces sp. NBC_00341
GGCTCCTCGATGAAGGAGAACTGCTCGGTGCGGTAGTCACGGTCGCCGCGGCGCTGCCCCGGAACGGCCGCCTCCGGCTCGGCGTCCGGCGCCGGGTCGGGTTCCCTCGGCGGCGGAACAGGCGTGGCGGCGGGAGCGGGCGGCGCGCTCTGCTGCGGGACGTTCCACTGGGTGGTGTCGACCGCGGCGGGCTGCTGCCCGGTGTCGTAGCCGTAGCCGTCGTACCCGTATCCCTGCTGGGGGTGGGCCTGAGGGTGGGACTGGGGCTGCTGGGCGGCGTACGGGTCGTACTGCTGCTGCGACGGCGGCCCCGGCTGCTGCTGCTGCTGCTGTTGCTGCTGGGCGTACGGGTCGTAGCCGTAGCCCTGGTCCGTCTGGGGCGCCTGCGGGGGCTGTTGAGCCTGCTGTTGCTGCTGTGCCTGCTGCTGGCCGTACGGGTCGTACTGCTGCTGCACGGGCTGCTGATACACCGGCTGCCCGTACTCGTCGTAGCCGACGATCTGCGGCTGCTGGTAGTACGGGTCGTACGGATTCTGTCGGTCGTTCACCGGTGCCCCTCTCCGTGGCTCACTCGCCGCGGTAAAGCTGGCGCTTGTCGATGTAGCGGACCACGCCGTCCGGCACCAGGTACCAGACCGGATCGCCCGCGGCGACTCTCCCACGGCAGTCTGTGGAGGAGATGGCCAGCGCGGGAACCTCCACGAGAGAGACACCGCCCTCCGGCAGACCGTCGTCCGTGAGTACGTGCCCCGGCCGTGTCACACCGATGAAGTGGGACAGCGAGAACAACTCGTCGGCGTCCCGCCAGGTGAGGATCTGGGACAGCGCGTCGGCGCCGGTGATGAAGAAGAGGTCCGCGTCCCCGTGGACCGCGCGCAGGTCCCGCAGGGTGTCGATCGTGTACGTGGGGCCCTTGCGGTCGATATCGCTGCGGCTGACCGAGAACTGCGGGTTCGATGCCGTCGCGATGACCGTCATCAGATACCGGTCCTCGGCCGCGGACACATGCTTGTGGCTCTTCTGCCACGGCTGCCCGGTCGGGACGAAGACCACCTCGTCGAGGTGGAACTGGGCGGCCACTTCACTGGCCGCCACCAGGTGTCCATGATGAATCGGGTCAAAGGTCCCGCCCATCACGCCGATTCGGCGCTTTCCGGGGCCGGTAGGCACTTCCTGCTCTCCCATGCGTGCAGAGCCTACTGGCACAGCTGTACGCCTCGGCCTCAGCGGTCGCGGTTGAAGCGCGTGGTGATCCACAGAAGGAGGAGAAGCGCGACAAACGCGCCGCCACCGGTGAGGTACGGGCTGAGGCTTTCGTGATTGCCGCCGTGCTCGGCGCCCTCGGCGGCGACGGTGACCAGCTGGTGTGCGGTGCTCGTGAGGCTCATCTTCGGCAGGACCTATCGATCGGGAGTCGGAGGGAAGACGTCGCGGACATCGTATGCGGGAGGCCTGGGCACGCTCACGCCGACTCAGTCGTTGTCGTCTTTGTTGTCGTCGTTGCGGTATCCGCGCAGCAGGAACCAGGCCAGCAGCGCGGCTCCGACCAGCGAGCCGAGCAGCACGATGCGGAGTGTGTTGCCCGGTCCCTGCTCTTCGGATGCGGCGGCGAGCAGAGCAACGGTATGCGGCATGTCGGGCGTCTCCTCAGTTATCCACAGCCCCCCGCACACCGTAGCGCCAGCGCCTAGGCTGGGATTTATCAGGGGGCGAGCAACGTCTCGTACGAACAGGGGGCCTATTCATGACCGAAAGCAGTCACGAGAGTCACGAGAACGTGCCGAGCAGGCAGCGCAGGCGTTTCCCGGGAATCTCGTCCCGGGCGTACGAGCACCCGGCGGACCGTTCGGCCCTGGTCGCCCTGCGCAAGCTGACCGGTTTCGACACCGTCTTCAAGGCCCTGAGCGGGCTGCTGCCCGAGCGCAGTCTGCGACTGCTCTTCCTGTCGGACTCCGTCCGGGTGAGCGATGCCCAGTTCACCCATCTCAACAGCATGCTTCGGGACGCGTGTTACATCCTGGACCTGGAGAAGGTCCCGCCGATGTACGTGAACCAGGATCCCCAGCCCAACGCCATGTGCATCGGTCTCGACGAGCCGATCATCGTGGTGACGACAGGTCTGGTGGAGCTCCTCGACGAGGAGGAGATGCGGGCGGTCGTCGGCCACGAGGTGGGGCACGCCCTCTCCGGTCACTCCGTGTACCGCACGATCCTGCTCTTCCTCACCAACCTCGCCCTGAAGGTCGCCTGGATCCCGCTCGGCAACGTCGCGATCATGGCGATCGTGACGGCGCTGCGCGAGTGGTTCCGCAAGTCGGAGCTGTCCGCCGACCGGGCCGGGCTGCTGGTCGGCCAGGATCTGCGGGCCTCGATGCGCGGGCTCATGAAGATCGCCGGAGGCAACCACCTCCACGAGATGAACGTCGACGCGTTCCTCGCCCAGGCCGACGAGTACGAGAAGGGCGGCGACCTGCGCGACTCCGTGCTCAAGATCCTCAATGTGCTGCCCCGTTCGCACCCGTTCACCACGGTCCGGGCGGCCGAGCTGAAGAAGTGGTCGGAGACCCGCGACTACCAGCGGATCATGGACGGGCACTACCCGCGCCGGGACGAGGACAAGGACACCTCGGTCACGGACGCCTTCAGGGAATCCGCCTCGCACTACGCCGATTCGGTGCGCGGCAGCAAGGATCCGCTGATGAAGCTGGTCGGCGACATAGCGGGCGGCGCCGGCGATCTGGGCGGCAAGCTGCGGGACAAGTTCACCGGCCAGGGAGGCAGCGGGGGCGGCAAGGGCGGCGCTACGGACGGCTCGCAGGAGTCGACGAGCCCCGACGACCCTGAGCAGGGGCCCCAGGAGCCCGGGGCGGCGGGGAGCTGACCTCCAGCGTCCCGCACAGCCCCGCGGTGGGCCGGCCCGTGTCGTACGGGTCGGTGCCCGCCGGGCCCCGGGAGACCGCTCGCCGGCCGGCCAGCAGCGGCCGCAGCGCACCGCTGGTGTCGGCCGTGCAGGACTGCGGTCCGGCCTGGACGTAGCTGGTCCGCACCTCCAGCCGGCCCAGCCGCAGGTCCTCCCGGTCGAGCCGGAAGCGCAGCTCCCGCCGCACGGTGAAAAGCGACGCGCCATCGGCCTGCTGGGGCCCCGACACGGTCGGGCGGAGCGCGTAGGTGAAGGTGTGGTCGGACGCCACCTCCAGTGCGTCGGTCCCCACCTCGGCGTACCGCAGCGTGCCCCGGACGCGGACCTCGGAGGCAGGGGTGACCTCGGCCGGGTCGAACCGCACGAGCCAGCCCGTCGCGGCATGCTGCCCGTCGTCGTACGGCTCGGTCATGCTCCGCTCGAACTGGGCCGTCTGGTCGGGGTCGAGCAGTGATTCCACCGGCCGGACCGTGTTCCCGCCGAGGACGTCCGGGTCGAGCGAGGAGGCGACCAGGTAGTTCTTGACGGTGGCCAGGGCGGCGACCACCTGGCTCTCCGAGAAGTTGTCCGTCCGCCGGGCAACCGGCGGGCTGATGCCCTGGGCGCCCTTCGGGTAGTCGGCGGCGGGGCTGCTCTCGAACAGGCCGGCCGGTGTGCCGGGGGGCACGACGCCGCGCGGCGCCAGCGGAACGAAGATCATCCGCAGCGGCTCCGCCCGTCTGCCGAGGGGGGCCTGGTAGGGGTGGCGGAAACCCATGAAGACGGCCGTACCGAAGGCCAGGGCTATCAGGATGACCAGGGCGAGCGCTGCCCGGGAGCCGGTGCGCACGGCCCGGCCGGGCAGGCTCCGTACGGCACGGGCGTGCTCCCCCATCCGCTCCTGCGCGGAGAACTCCTGGAGCCGGGCGGCCCGGACGAAGGACTCGTCGAAGACGAGCGACCGGTACTCGTCCTCGCCGCCGCTCGCGCTGTTCTCCGCCGGGCCTTCGGGGGGATCTCCGTGGTCTGCCATGCCGTCTCCCGACTCCCACGTCGCCGACCGGAGGCCGGTGCGGTGCGCCCCCGCCCCGGCCGGACGGCCTGGGCGGGTCCTGCCCGTGATGCGGGAGCATGCGCGGGCAGGTGAGGAGCCCCCTCTTCGAGCAGGTGAGGGGTCATACCTTGAGAGTAGGTCGATTACGGCGAACGTAAACGCGGAGGCGGGCGGAGAACCACCGCGGGGATACCCGGGCAGGCGGGGCGGGCCGGGGTTGTGGGGCCGAGGGGACGGGGGTCCGCCAGGGGCTTCCCAGGGCTTCGCCAAGGGTGCTTCAGGGCTTCGCCAGGGCGTGCCGTCAGGGGTTTCGTCAGGGCGTGCGCGGGGCCATGGAGACCACCGGACGGAGGTAGCTGCCTGGCGCGGGCGGGACCATGGACGGAACCACAGAGGGGACCGCGGAGGGCGCCGGGGCACTGTCCACCCCGGTCGTGGCCGGTGGCGGGACCTGGTCCTGCCGGTCGCCCGAGGTGTTGCGGTAGACGGCGCTGAAGGCCAGCGCGATCATGCCGATGCCCATTACCAGGGCGAGCAGCCAGGCCACCGGACGGTGCCAGCGGGCCGCTCCCCGGTAGGGACGCAGAGCACCGCCGTGGCGCCCGTAGGGGCCGCCGTCGTAGTAGTCGTCGTCCACGCCGGGGCGGTCGTCGTAGGCGCTGCCTCGGCCGTAACCGGCGCCCGGCCCGTAGCCCTCGTCGTACAGCTCGTCGTCCAGCGGCCCGCCGCCGGAGCGGGCCCGGAAGGCCTCCGCGTCGGCGCGTGCCTCTGCGGCCGCCGACATCCGCTCGACAGCGGTCGGTTCATGGAAGGCGGCGGCCTGTACGAAGTCCTCGTCGAACACCACGGAGGCGAAGTTCTCGTCCGCGCCCCCGCGGTCGTCGTCGGGCTCCCAGCCGTTCGGGAACGGCCTGCCCCCCACGTCGTCCGGCACGGCTTCAGCCTAGCCCCGGCGGGTCGTTCTGTGCAGGGAGACCGCACATCCGGCGCATCCCGAGCTCACCTCACATGGCCGTCGCCGGTCACGATGTACTTCGTCGAGGTCAGCTCCGGCAGCCCCATCGGGCCCCTGGCGTGCAGCTTCTGGGTGGAGATTCCGATCTCGGCGCCGAAGCCGAACTGGCCGCCGTCGGTGAAGCGCGTCGAGGCGTTCACGGTCACCGTCGTCGAATCCACCAACTGGGTGAAACGGCGGGCCGCGGCCTGTGAGGTGGTCACGATCGCCTCGGTGTGGCCGGACGACCAGAGCCGGATGTGTGCCACGGCCGCGTCCAGCGACTCCACGACGGCGGCCGCGATGTCGTACGAGAGGTACTCGGTCTCCCAGTCCTCCGGCGTCGCCGTCACCATGGTGGCCTTGGACCCCTCGGCGTACTCCATGACCCGCTCGTCACCGTGCACGGTCACACCGGCCTCGGCCAGGGCGTCCAGGGCCCTCGGCAGGAAGGCCCCGGCGATGTCCTTGTGGACCAGGAGCGTCTCGGCGGCGTTGCAGACGCTCGGGCGCTGCGCCTTGGAGTTGACCAGGATGTCGACGGCCATGTCGAGGTCGGTCTGCGCGTCCACGTACACATGGCAGTTGCCGGTACCGGTCTCGATCACCGGGACGGTGGATTCCTCGACGACGGTGCGGATCAGGGAGGCGCCGCCGCGCGGGATGAGGACGTCGACCAGGCCGCGCGCCCGCATCAGTTCGCGTACCGAATCGCGGTTCTCGCCCGGCACCAGCTGGATGGCGTCGGCCGGCAGTCCGGAGCCGCCGACCGCGTCACGCAGGACCCGGACCAGCGCCTTGTTGGACGCGTGGGCGGAGGACGAACCGCGCAGCAGGACCGCGTTGCCCGACTTCAGACAGAGCGCCGCGGCGTCCACCGTCACATTGGGCCGGGCCTCGTAGATGATCCCGACGACGCCGAGCGGCACCCGGACCTGGCGCAGGTCGATGCCGTTGGGCAGCGTCGAGCCGCGCACCACCTCACCGACCGGATCGGGCAGTGCAGCCACGTCCCGCACGTCGGCGGCGATGGCGCGGATCCGCTCGGGGGTGAGGGTCAGCCGGTCGACGACCGACTCGCTGGTGCCGGCCTCACGGGCGCGCGTCACGTCCTCGGCGTTGGCCGCGATGATGTCGCTCGTCCGTACCTCGAGCGCGTCCGCGATCGCCAGCAGCGCGTCGTCCTTCGCCGCGCGCGGAAGCGGCGCGATATCGGCGGCGGCGGAGCGTGCACGGTAGGCGGCCTGGGCGACCGGGGACATGTTGTCGTACGGCGAAAGCGTGGTCATGCCCGCAGAGTAGTGCGCACACTGCGGGCATCCGTCGCGTATCCCGTGATGCGAGACGGCCGCCGCCCGCCGCGGCTGCCGGGTCAGTAGGGGTGCACACCGACCGGGGCCGCCGGGGGCGGCCCGTATCCCTCGGCGATGCGCTGGTGGTACGTCTCGCGGTCGATGACCTCCAGACCGACGATCTCCCACGGAGGCAGTCCGGCGCTGGAACGGTGCTCACCCCACAGCCTCAGGGCGACCGCCGCCGCGTCGTGCAGATCGCGCGCCTCTTCCCAGTACCGGATCTCCGCGTGGTCGTTGGCGTATCTGCTGGTCAGCAGGAAGGGGTGGTCGTGCGCGAGCTGTTCGAGGCCGCGTCTGACCTCCTTCAGCGGAATCTCAGTACCTGAGACGCAGAGCGTGATGTGCCACAGCTTCGACTGGGTGAGCTCATGACCCACCGCCGTCTGTTCGGCCCCGGCCGGCCGCTCCTCCCTCCGCTCCGCGGACCTTCTCCCGTCGAAGTCGGCACCCGCTCCGACGCTGGTCAGGGCGCGGCCACCCGTTCCTCGGGGCGGCGCCCCCGGGCGCGCTCGTCTCACCGGCGGCCTCCTGTGAATGTGTTGCTGAGCGGTGTACCCCGCAGTGTCCCTGCTACAAAGTGGACCAGTCCTCGGCCCGGCGTGGGGCGGTTTTCGTGAAGGTCTCTGCCCGAAGGCTGGACTTTCAGCCGTTTCAGGGGCCCGTCAGCCGTGCAGAACTACAAGATCGTCCCTGTGTACGACCTCGCGCTCGTAGGCGGGCCCCAGTTCGCGTGCCAGATCGCGGGTGGAGCGGCCGAGGAGCTGCGGGATCTCCTTCGCGTCGAAGTTGACGAGTCCCCGGGCCACCGGCCGGCCGCGCAGATCGCGCAGCTCCACCGGGTCGCCCGCGGCGAACTCGCCCTCCACCGAGGCGATCCCGGCCGGCAGCAGCGAGCTGTGGCGCTCGACGACCGCCTGCACGGCACCGTCGTCCAGGGTCAGCGCACCCTGCGGGGTGGAGGCGTGGGCCAGCCACAGCAGCCGGTCCGCGCTGCGGCGTCCGGTGCGGTGGAAGTACGTACCGGTGTCGCGGCCGGCCAGCGCGTCCGCCGCGTGGCTGGCCGAGGTCAGCACGACCGGGATGCCCGCGGCGGTGGCGATCCTGGCGGCCTCGACCTTGGTGACCATGCCGCCGGTCCCGACGCCCGCCCGCCCCGCGCTGCCGATGCTGACCCCGGCCAGATCGGCGGGGCCGGTGATCTCCGCGATGCGGGTGGTGCCGGGGATGCTCGGGTCGCCGTCGTACAGGCCGTCCACGTCCGAGAGGAGGATCAGCAGGTCGGCGCGGACCAGGTGGGCGACGAGCGCGGCGAGCCGGTCGTTGTCACCGAACCGGATCTCGTCGGTGGCAACGGTGTCGTTCTCGTTGACGATCGGCAGCGCGCCCATGTCCAGGAGCTGGTCCAGGGTGCGGTAGGCGTTGCGGTAGTGGGCGCGGCGGCTGGTGTCGTTGCTGGTGAGCAGGACCTGGCCGACGCGTACGCCGTAGCGGGCGAAGGAGGCGGTGTAGCGGGCGACGAGCAGTCCCTGGCCGACGCTGGCGGCGGCCTGCTGCCTGGCCAGGTCCTTGGGCCTGCGGTGCAGGCCGAGCGGGGCGAGTCCGGCCGCGATGGCGCCGCTGGAGACCAGCACGACCTCCCGCTCACCGCCGCCGCGCACCTTGGCGAGCACGTCGACGAGGGCGTCGACGCGGTCGGCGTCGAGGCCGCCCGCTGCGGTGGTGAGGGAGGAGGAACCGACCTTGACGACGATCCTGCGGGCCTCCGTGACGCCCTGCCTTGCCCCTGACACGCGTATCCCCCGTGGTTCGCCCTCGATCGGAATCCGCAATCTACGCGAGCGCCGGAATCGGCGCGTGGGCGTTCCGCACGGTGGACCCCGGTTCATCCTGATCCGTGCCGCTCCGTGTCCGGAATGCCCCGCTTCTCGTTGCAGCAGTTGTCGGCAGTACTGCCGACGGATTCGAGAAACCCAGGCAATCCCGACAACTCCAGCGACTCCAGCGACTCCAGCAACTTCAGCAGCTCCACCAGCTCCAGAGACTTCAGCAACTTCAGGAACAAGGACGTGATCGCATGCGCCAGCTCTCCATTCCAGGGGCCTGGGTGCACGAGCCCGAGGTCCTCACGGACGGCCGAGGCAGCTTCCACGAGTGGTTCAGGGCCTCGGATCTCGACGCGGCGCAGGGACACCCGCTGGGGCTCGCGCAGGCCAACTTCTCCAGTTCCGCCCGGGGCACGCTGCGCGGGATCCACTTCGCCGATGTGCCGCCGGGCCAGGCGAAGTACGTGAAGTGCGTGCGTGGCGCGGTGCTCGACGTGATCGTGGACATCCGGGCCGGCTCTCCCACGTACAAGCGGTGGGAGGGGGTGCGCCTCGACGACAGCGGTCACCGGGCGGTCTACCTCGCGGAGGGGCTCGGCCACGCCTTCATGGCGCTGACGGACGACGCGTGCGTCCTGTACCTCTGCTCGGAGGGTTACGCGCCGGCGCGTGAGCACGGCATCGATCCGCTCGATCCGGAGCTGGCCATCGACTGGCCGCTGGACGTCGCCCCGTTGCTGTCCGGGAAGGACGCGGCGGCTCCCTCGCTGGCAGAGGCCGAGGAGCAGGGGCTGCTGCCCTCGTACGCGGAGTGCGAGGCGTACTACGCGCGGCTGCGGACGGCCGGTCCGCCGCCCGCCGGACTGCGGGCGGGGAGCGGACCGGTGCTCAGCGGGGCCGGGCCGGGCCGCTGAGCAGAATCAGGGGCGTTCCGCGGCGAGCAGCGCCGGGAACGCCTCGCCCAGGGCGGTGCGCCAGTCCCGGATCGGCTCGATGCCGGCCGCCTCGAAGCGGCTCTGCGCGAGCACGCTGAACGCGGGGCGGGGGGCGGGCCGGACGAAGGCCTCGCTGGTGGCCGGGCGGACCCGGGCGGGGTCGGCGCCGAGCAGCCGGAAGATCTCCTGGGTGAAGCCGAACCAGGTCGTCTCGCCGCCGCTGGTGCCGTGGTAGACGCCCGCCGGGGCGGTGCCCGCCAGCGCGGCCCGGCCGAGCCGGACCAGCCGGGCCGCCAGGTCGACTGTCCAGGTGGGCTGGCCGCGCTGGTCGTCCACCACGTCGAGGGTCTCCTTGGCGCCCTCCAGCCTGATCATCGTCCGGACGAAGTTGCCGCCGCCGGCCCCGTAGAGCCAGGCGGTGCGGATCACGTAGCCGGTCTCGGGGAGGGTCTCCAGGACGGCGCGTTCGCCCGCGAGTTTGGTGCGTCCGTAGGCGCTGCGCGGGCCGGTGGGGGCGTCCTCCCCGTACGGCCGGGCGCCGTCCCCGGCGAACACGTAGTCCGTGGAGACGTGGAGCAGGACGGCGCCGTGCTCGCGGCAGGCCCGCGCGAGGACCGCGGGTCCGGTGCCGTTGACCCGCAGCGCGGCGTCCTCCTGGCTCTCGGCGTCGTCGACGGCGGTCCAGGCGGCGCAGTTCACCACGACCGAGGGGCGGTGGGCGGCGAACGCCTCGCGGACGCGGTCCGGGTCCGCGATGTCCAGGGCCTCGCGGTCCGTCGCGACGGCGGTGACGTCCTCGTGGGCGAGGGCCGCCAGCAGGTCCTGCGCGAGCATTCCGGCCGCCCCGGTGACCAGCCAGACCGGGCTCACAGCGCCGCCCTCTCCTTGAGCGGCTCCCACCAGGCGCTGTTCTCGCGGTACCAGCGCACGGTCTCCGCGAGGCCTCTGCGGAAGTCCTTGCCCGGTTCGTATCCCAGCTCCTCGCGGATCTTGGTGCAGTCCACCGAGTAGCGCCGGTCGTGGCCCTTGCGGTCCTCGACGTGGGTGACGTCCGCGTCCCAGTCGGCGCCGCAGGCCTCCAGCAGCAGTCCGGTGAGCTCCTTGTTGGACAGCTCGGTGCCGCCGCCGATGTTGTAGACCTCGCCCGCCCGGCCCCGGGTGCGGACGAGTTCGATGCCCTGGACGTGGTCGTCGATGTGCAGCCAGTCGCGGACGTGGGCGCCGTCGCCGTACAGCGGTACCGGGCGGCCCTCCAGGAGGTTGGTGACGAAGAGCGGGATGACCTTCTCGGGGAAGTGGTGGTGCCCGTAGTTGTTGGAGCAGCGGGTCACCCGCACGTCGAGCCCGTGGGTGCGGTGGTACGAGAGCGCGATCAGGTCGCTGGACGCCTTGGAGGCGGAGTACGGGGAGTTGGGGGCGAGGGGTTCGCTCTCGGTCCAGGAGCCCTCGTCGATCGATCCGTAGACCTCGTCGGTGGAGATGTGCACGAAGGTCGAGACGCCCACCAGGTGTGCGGCGTGGACGAGGGTGTGGGTTCCCACGACGTTGGTGCGGACGAAGGCGGCGCCGCCGTCGATGGAGCGGTCCACATGCGATTCGGCGGCGAAGTGCACCACCTGGTCGTGTCCTGCCATCAGGCCGCCTACCAGCTCCGCGTCGCAGATGTCGCCCCGCACGAACGAGAAGCCCGGGTGGTCGCGGACGTCGTCGAGGTTGGCCGGGTTGCCCGCGTAGGTGAGCTTGTCGAGGACCGTGACGGCCACGTCACCGGGTCCGTCCGGGCCCAGGAGCGTGCGGACGTAGTGCGAGCCGATGAAGCCGGCGCCGCCGGTCACCAGGATGTGGGTCGTCATGAGGAGATCTGCACCTTGCTGTGGTCGCCGAGGACGAGACGGTGGGCGGAGGGGCTCCGGGGGGCGGGGGTCACCTCGACCTCGTGGCCGATGAGGGAGGCCTCCACGCGGCGGACGCCGTCGATCGAGGCGCCCCGAAGCACGATGGAGTACTCGATCTCGCTGTCCTCGATCCGGCACTCCTGGGCGACCGAGGTGAACGGTCCGACGTAGGCGTCGCTGATCACCGAGCGGGCGCCGATGATGGCGGGGCCGACGATCCGGCTGCGGGTGACCCGGGCGCCCGGTTCGATCCGTACCCGGCCGATGATCTCGCTCTCGTCGTCGACGTGGGCGCCCTCGGTGGAGGGTTCGACGCTCTCCAGGACGGTCCGGTTGACCTCCAGCATGTCGGTGACGTTGCCGGTGTCCTTCCAGTACCCGCGGATCATGGTGGAACGGACGTCGCGCTCCTGGTCGATCAGCCACTGGATGGCGTGGGTGATCTCCAGTTCGCCGCGCCAGGACGGGCGGATGGAGCGGACCGCCTCGTGGATGGCCCGGGTGAAGAGGTAGACGCCGACGAGCGCCAGATCGCTCTTGGGCTCCCTGGGCTTCTCCTCCAGGGCCACCACCCTGCCGTCCCCGTCCAGCTCCGCGACGCCGAACGAGGTCGGGTCGGGCACCTGGGTCAGCAGGATCTGGGCATCGGGCCGGTCCGCCCGGAATTCCTCGACCAGGCCGGTGATCCCGCCGATGATGAAGTTGTCCCCGAGGTACATGACGAAGTCCTCGTCACCGAGGAAGCGCTGCGCGATCAGGACCGCGTGGGCGAGGCCGAGCGGTTCGGACTGCGGGATGTAGGTGACGTCGATACCGAACCGGGAGCCGTCCCCGACCGCCGCGCGGATCTCCTCCTCTGTGTCGCCCACGATGATGCCGACCTCTGTGATGCCCGCTTCCGCGATGGCCTCCAGGCCGTAGAACAGCACAGGTTTGTTCGCCACCGGGACCAGCTGTTTGGCCGAGGTGTGGGTGATGGGACGAAGCCGGGTGCCTGCCCCACCGGAAAGTACGAGAGCCTTCACTGTTTCTGCCCCCACGATGAGATGGCGGTCCTGTCGCGGCTGCGACCTGTCGGGCGACCTTACTTAGATTCGCTGCCCTATCTACGGCAAAACAGCCCTCATGGCCCATTACCGACACATCCGGACGAAAAGCGACGGAAATCCGTAACCGTGGGTCACCTTTCCACGTCCGCCCGGCTCTCGGGTGCGGAAACGCATTTCACTGCGTCGAACTGGATGACGACTGCATCGGTTCCCGCGATCGGCCGCGGCGCCCCGGCCGCCGGCCAGGCGTGATCCGCACTTCCGAGGACACATCACACCAATTCCTGAACCCTGGAACGGGTTGTGCCCATCCGCTCTACTCTCACGAATCCTTCACGCTCGTCTCATGAACGGACGAGCCGCCCTCCATATGGTGGGGCGCCTGAACCCCCACACCACCCCTGCCCACCGGGCGCACCGGTCCTGGACCGGCCCGCCCGGTGGGCCGCACCGATACGTCGGAGCGGCCCACGGCGCACGCGAGCGCTCGCGCTCATTGGAGTCCCCCAGTGCAACCACTCCCCCCGCTCCTGCGGTACGCCGCGCACGCCCTCCCCCTCGCCGTACTGGCCGCGTCCTTCGCCGCCCAGGCTGCCGCGGCCGCCGTCCCGCACCTCGCGCTGCTGGCCACCGCGACGGCCGCCAACCTGCTGGCCGAGGCAGCCCTGCACCGGTGGCGGCCCGGCCAGGTCTCGTTGCTCGCCAAGGTCAGGGCCGATGTCATGGTGCGTCGGCTGACCTGCGATTTCCTGCTGATCGTGGGGCTGCTCCGGCTCGGCGGCGACCACCGCGAAACGGTCTACCTTCCGCTCGTCCTCGGCCTGCTCCTCTTCTACGCGCTCCACTTCGCCGGCCACGCGGCGGCGATCCGGGTGCGCGGTGCGCGGACCCTGCCGCTGCTCACCCGCAATATCGACGCCTCCGCCCTGGGCATCACCCCGGCGCCCCCGGCCCTGCTGATGCGCCGGCACGGGCCGCGGCTGCTGCTGTTCGGGCTGCCCGCGACCGCGGGCCTGCTGGTGACGGCCGCGAGCGACGAGCCGGAGTTCGGCGCGGCGGGCATCGCGCTGTCGGCCGTCCTCGCCGCCCTCGCGCTGGCCCGGCTGGTGCGGTGCCTGGTCCGGCGCCGCCCCGCGTCGCCCCAGGAGGTGCTGGACTGGTTCGACGGCTGGCTCGCGGAGTACCGGCCGACCGTCGGCATGTACTTCTCCGGCGGCGTCTCGTCCGCGTACCAGGCCAACATGTGGCTCGACGCGCTGTCCGGACTCGACGGCCGCCCGGTGATCGTGCTGCGCGAGCGCTTCATGATGCAGCGCATCGGCGCCACGGACATCCCCATCGTGTGCATCCCCAAGGTCGCCCAGCTGCTCCGTCTGGAGCACTCCACCCTGAAGCTGCTGATCCACCCCGCCAACTCCGGCAAGACCTCGCAGGTCCTGCGGATCCCGTCGATCAAACACGCCTTCGTCAACCACGGCGAGAGCGACAAGCTCTCCAGCTGCAACCCGTACGCGAAGGCGTACGACGAGGTGTGGGTCGCCGGACCGGCGGCGCGCGAACGCTACGCGCTGGCCGACGTCGGCATCGAGGACCGCGACGTGGTGGAGATCGGCCGCCCCCAGCTCGCCCCGATCGCCCCGTACGCGGGCCCGCCCGCCGGTCCGTACACGACCGTGCTCTACGCCCCCACCTGGGAGGGCTGGGACGGCAATCCGGGAAACACCTCGATCGTCCTGGCCGGCGAGAACATCGTCCGGGCGCTGCTGCGCGACCCGGCCGTCCGGCTCCTCTACAAGCCGCACCCGATGACCGGCTCCGTCGACCCCCGGGCCGCCGCCGCCGACGCCCGCGTCCAGGCCCTGATCCACGAGGCCAACCGCGCCCGCACCGGCCCGCGCCCCGGTCCGCAGGCCGCCGCCGAGCCGGCCCGCCGGGCCGCGGAGCTGAAGGCGCTGACCACCGCCTCGTTCCGGGACGACGCGGACGACGCGGAACGCATGCTGGTGCAGAGCACGCCGGAGCCCGGCCGGGCCGAGGCGGTCGCCGCCGCGACGGCGGCCTGGGAAGCGGCCCACTGGGCGTCGCTCCCGCCGGCGGAGCACCAGGTCATCACGGCCTCGCAGCCCGCGCTGTACTCCTGCTTCAACGAGGCGGACCTGCTGATCAGCGATGTGTCGAGCGTGGTCACGGACTACCTGGCGGCCGAGAAGCCGTACGCCGTCGCGAACACCGGCGAGCTGTCCCAGGAGCAGTTCCGCGAGGCGTTCCCGACGGTCCGGGCGGCGACGATCCTGACGCCGGACGCGGCCGGTGTCGCCGCCCTCCTCGACTCGGTACGCCACCCCGCCGGCGACGGGCTTGCCGCCGCCCGCGCCGGTCTGAAGCTCCATCTCCTGGGCCGCTGCGACCCGCCCTCCCACGCACGCTTCAACGAGGCCGCCCTCGGGCTGTGCGAGATCGCGGACGAGCACCGCGTACGGATGGCGCGCCGGCTGCTCCCGGGGATACCGGCACAGCGGGGCGCGCCGGCGGAGGCCGACGCGGCGGGCGAGGAAGCGCTGGAGCCCGCACCGGAGGGATAGCCGCGAGGGCCCGTGGGACCAAACCCACGGGCAACGCGCCTGCGCCGCCCGTGTGCCCGGTCTACGGGTGGCGCAGCCGCCAGCCCTGCCAGGCGGAGTCGATCATCTCGTCCACGCCGTACCGGGCCGACCAGCCCAGTTCCGCCCGGATCCGGTCGGCGGCCGCGACCACCCGCGCCGGGTCGCCGGGGCGGCGGGCGGTCACCTCGGGGGCGATGTCCCCGTTGTCCGTCACCTTGAGGATCCGGTCGACCATCTCCCGTACGGAACTGCCCTCACCGCGTCCGATGTTGAGCGTGAGATCCGTACCGCGCTCCGCCTCTTCGAGTCGGCGCGCGGCCGCGAGGTGGGCGGAGGCGATGTCCTCGACGTGGATGTAGTCGCGGACGCAGGTGCCGTCCGGCGTCGCGTAGTCGTCGCCGAAGATCCGGGGGGCCTCGCCGGCCTCCAGGCGCTCGAAGACCATCGGGATCAGGTTGAACACCCCGGCGTCGGCCAGCTCCGGCGACGCCGCACCGGCCACGTTGAAGTAGCGGAGCGAGGCGCAGCGCAGCCCGTGGGCGCGGGCGGCGGCGTGGATCAGCCACTCCCCGACGAGCTTGGTCTCGCCGTACGGGCTCATCGGCGCGCACGGGGTCTCCTCTGTGACGAGGGTGACATCGGGCATGCCGTAGACGGCGGCGGAGGAGGAGAACACCAGCCGGTCGACGCCCGCGTCGACCATGCTCTCCAGCAGCACCTCAAGGCCCGTCACGTTCTCGCGGTAGTAGTGCAGGGGCCGCTCGACGGACTCGCCCACCTGCTTCTTGCCCGCGATGTGCACCACACCGGTCACCCCGTGCTCGCGGATCGCCGCGTCCAGGGCCGGGCGGTCCAGGACGCTGCCGGTCACCAGGGGCACCCCGGCGGGCACCTTCTCGGCGCTCCCGGTCGACAGGTCGTCGTACACGACGACCCGCTGACCGCCCGCGACCATCGCACGCACGACGTGTGCGCCGATGTATCCCGCTCCGCCCGTAACCATCCAGGTCATGTCGTGCGTCTCCCTGTCAGAGGCCAAACCCGTCCCGTTCACCCTACGTGCCCGGAAAGCCGGACCGCCGGGCCCGCCCTTGCCGCTCAAAGGTGGCTGACAGCAATCAATTACGCTGTCCGGGTGCTGGACTCCGCCGCACTGTTCGGCGGTGCGCACCGCGCACCTCGCACACACCCTCGGCAGCTCTCTGGACTGGTGGACGATGCCCCGACTGACACTCATCGTGCCTGCGTACAACGTGCAGGGGTACATCGGGGAGTGTCTCGACTCCGTGCTCCAGCAGGACTTCACCGACTTCGAGGTCATCGGCGTCGACGACTGCTCTCCGGACGGCTCCGGCGCGATCCTCGACACATACGCGGAACGCGACGCCCGCGTGCGTGTGCTCCACCTCACCGAGAACGTGGGTCTGGGACACGCCCGCAACGCGGGGATGGACGAGGCGACCGGTGACTATCTGCTGTTCCTCGACAGCGACGACACCCTCGCCCCTGGTTCGCTGGCGGCCATCGCGGCGCGCCTCGACGCGACGGACGACCCGGACGTCCTGGTCTTCGACTACACCCGCACCTACTGGGACGGGCGGCTGCTGCGCAACAAGCGCGCGGAGCTGCTGGACGAGAGCGGTCCCGCCGTCTTCGCGCTGGCGGACCGGCCGCAGCTGCTGGACCTGCTGCAGATCGTGTGGAACAAGGCCTACCGCCGCGCGTTCGTCACCGGGCACGGTTTCCGCTTCCCGCCCGGCTACTACGAGGACGCTCCGTGGACGTTCTCCTCGCTGATCTCGGCGGAGACCATCGCCGTCCTGGACCGCTCCTGCGTGCTGTACCGGCAGCGGCGTGAGGGCGGGAACATCCTCCGCACGGTCAGCCGCAAGCACTTCGACGTCTTCGACCAGTACGACCGCGTCTTCGCCTATCTGGACGCGCGGCCGGAGCTGGATTCCTGGCGCCCGGCGCTCTTCAGGAAGATGACCGACCACTTCCTGACCGTCCTGGAGAAGCCCGGCCGGCTGCCGCAGAGCGCCCGCGCCGAGTTCTTCCACCGCGCGGCCAAGGACTACCGCAGCCGCCTCCCGGAGGACTTCCAGCGGCCGCTGGGCGGCAAGGGCTACAAGTACGCCCTGCTCGGCCTCGACTCCTACCCGGCGCTGGTCGGCGTCACCCGGGTCAACAACGTGCGCAACCGGGCCAAGCTGGGCGGCCGGGCCCGGGTCGGCCGGGCCAAGCGCGCCGCGCTCGGCATGTTCTACAAGTCCCAGCTGCGCATGCCGCTGGACGACAAGCTCGCGGTGTTCTCCGCGTACTGGGGCCGCGGCTACTCCTGCAACCCCGCGGCCATCGAGGCGGAGCTGGGCCGGCTGGCCCCGGACATGCGCCGGGTCTGGGCGGTCAGGTCCGAGCACCGCGACCGGGTGCCCAAGGGCGTCGAGGCCGTGGTGGTCGGGTCCCGCGAGTACTGGTCGGTGATGGCCCGCGCGAAGTACCTCACGAACAACGTGAACTTCGGCGACACCGTGATCAAGCGCGACGGCCAGATCCATCTGCAGACCCACCACGGCACCCCGCTGAAGACGATGGGCCTCGACCAGGCCCAGTACCCCGCGTCCACCAGCATGGACATGGAGAAGCTGCTCCGCCGGTGCGACCGCTGGGACTACAGCCTGTCCGCCAACCGCTTCTCCACCACCGTGTGGGAGCGGGTGTACCCCTGCCGGTACACCTCGCTGGAGACCGGCTACCCGCGCAACGACGTACTCCTCAACGCCACCGCGGCGGACGTCTCACGGGCCCGGAGCGAGCTCGGCCTGGCGGACGGATCGACGGCCTTCCTCTACGCGCCGACCCACCGCGAGTACGAGAAGTCCTTCGCCCCGCGGCTCGACCTGCCGAGGCTGGCGGAGGAGCTGGGCCCCGACGTCACCCTGCTGGTGCGCGGCCACTACTTCTACAAGCCGACCGGCCGGCTCGCCGACCTCCAGGCCAGCGGCCGGATCATCGACGTCTCCGCGCACGGGAACGTCGAGCAGCTCTACCTCGCGGCGGACGCCCTGATCACGGACTACTCCTCGGCGATGTTCGACTACGCCAACCTGGACCGGCCGATCGTGATCTACGCCGACGACTGGGAGACCTACCGGGCCGTGCGCGGCACCTACTTCGACCTGATGGCCGAGCCCCCGGGCGCCGTGGCGACCAGCCAGGCGCAGCTCGCCTCCGTGCTGGGCTCCCGGGAGTGGCGGAGCGAGGAGTCGGCCGGGCTGCGCAAGGCGTTCCGGGAACGCTTCTGCGACTACGACGACGGGCGCGCCGCCGAACGCGTCGTGCGCCGGGTGTTCCTGGGCGAGGAGACGATGCTGCCCTACCTCCCGCTCGACGAGCGCACCCCGGCGCCCTCCCCCGCCGAGGCCCTGGAGCAGGCCGGCCGGTCCTGACGGCCCCGGCCTCCCGGAAAGCACGCGGTCCCGGCTCCCCAAGGGGAACCGGGACCTGCGGAGGCTTCTCGTCGCTTACGCGAACGGGTCGAACTCCTGGTACTCCTTGCTGACGTCGTCGCGCTCGTCCTCGCGGTCGCGACGGCGCTGCGCGGCCGGACGCGGCTCCTCCAGGCGGTGGTCCTCGCCTCGGCGGCCGAGCATCTCGGCGCCGGCCGTCACGGTCGGCTCCCAGTCGAAGACGACGGCGTTGTCCTCGGCGCCGATGGCCACTCCGTCGCCCGCGCGGGCGCCGGCCTTGCGGAGCGCGTCCTCGACACCGAGCCGGTTCAGCCGGTCCGCGAGGTAGCCGACGGCCTCGTCGTTGTTGAAGTCGGTCTGGCGCACCCAGCGCTCCGGCTTCTCGCCGCGCACCCGGTAGATGCCGTCGTCCTCCAGCTTCACGGTGAAACCGGCGTCGTCCACGGCCTTGGGCCGGATGACGATGCGGGTCGCCTCCTCCACCGGCTTCGCGGCGCGCGCCTCGGCGATGACGCCGGCCAGCGCGAAGGAGAGCTCCTTGAGCCCGGTGCGGGCGACGGCGGACACCTCGAAGACGCGGTAGCCGCGGGCCTCCAGATCCGGGCGGATCATCTCCGCGAGGTCCTGGCCGTCCGGGATGTCGATCTTGTTGAGGACGACGATGCGGGGCCGGTCCTCCAGACCGCCGTACAGCTTCAGCTCCTCCTCGATCATGTCGAGGTCGGAGAGCGGGTCACGGTCGGACTCCAGCGTCGCCGTGTCCAGTACGTGCACGAGGACCGAGCAGCGCTCGACGTGGCGCAGGAACTCCAGGCCGAGGCCCTTGCCCTGGCTGGCTCCCGGGATCAGGCCGGGGACGTCCGCGATGGTGTAGACGGTGGAGCCCGCGGTGACGACGCCGAGGTTCGGGACCAGCGTCGTGAACGGGTAGTCGGCGATCTTCGGCTTGGCGGCCGACAGGACCGAGATCAGCGAGGACTTGCCCGCGCTCGGGTAGCCCACCAGGGCCACGTCGGCGACGGTCTTGAGCTCCAGGACGATGTCCCGGCTCTCGCCGGGCTCACCGAGCAGCGCGAAGCCGGGGGCCTTGCGCCGGGCGGAGGCCAGCGCGCCGTTGCCGAGGCCGCCTCGGCCGCCCTGGCCGGCGACGAACATGGTGCCCTGGCCGACCAGGTCCGCGAGGACGTTGCCGTCCGTGTCGAGCACGACGGTGCCGTCCGGCACGGGCAGGATCAGGTCCTGGCCCTCCTTGCCGGTGCGGTTGTCACCGGCACCGGGCTGGCCGTTGGTGGCCTTGCGGTGGGGGTGGTGGTGGTAGTCGAGCAGCGTGGTGACGGCCTGGTCGACGATCAGGGTCACATCGCCGCCGCGGCCGCCGTTGCCGCCGTCCGGGCCGCCGAGCGGCTTGAACTTCTCACGGTGAACGGAGGCGCAGCCGTGGCCCCCGTTACCCGCGGCGGCATGCAGCTCGACGCGGTCCACGAAGGTGGTCATGGTTGGAACCTCCAGTTACATACGTGCAGAAAAGTCTCGCTCGTGCCCTCTCAGGGGCAACACGCGAAAGGCGGACCCACTTCCCGAACAGGAAGTGAGGTCCGCCTCCACGTCAAACCGCTCGACGAGCGCCGAAAATCAGCCGGCGATCGGAACGATGTTCACGACCTTGCGGCCACGGTGCGTGCCGAACTCGACCGCACCGGCGGCGAGGGCGAACAGCGTGTCGTCGCCGCCACGGCCGACGCCCGTGCCCGGGTGGAAGTGGGTGCCGCGCTGGCGGACCAGGATCTCACCGGCGTTGACGGCCTGACCGCCGAAGCGCTTCACGCCGAGCCGCTGAGCATTGGAATCGCGCCCGTTCCGAGTGGACGATGCGCCCTTCTTATGTGCCATGTCTCCTCAGTCCCTTACTTCGCAGCCGCGGGGATACCGGTGACCTTGATCGCCGTGTACTGCTGGCGGTGACCCTGGCGACGGCGGTAGCCGGTCTTGTTCTTGTAGCGAAGGATGTCGATCTTCGCGCCCTTGTGGTGGTCCACGATCTCGGCCTGGACCTTGATGCCGTCAAGCACCCACGGGTCGCTGGTCACGGCGTCGCCGTCGACAACGAGCAGGGTAGAGAGCTCTACCGTGTCGCCAACACTGGCGGTGGGAATCTTGTCAACCTCAACGATGTCGCCGACAGCAACCTTGTGCTGGCGACCACCGCTGCGCACGATGGCGTACACGCGGATCTCACTCTCACTCGAAGCGGAAACCCCTGAAGCCAGCCGCTCACACGGGTCCGGGGACCCGAGACGATCCGGATTGGACGAGCGGCCTCTCCCGTACGAGCGGGAGGTCAGTGCTCAGAGGTGTGGCGAAACAAACGCCGACGGTCAAGATTACGGGGCCCGGGACACCCCGGTCAAACCGGGCCCCGTTTCAGGCCCCGGCCGCTGCGACGTAGCCGGCGTAGGCCTCCCTGATCCCGTCCGGGGACAGGTTCAGGTGTTCCAGGATCGTGTACCGGCCCGGCCTGGTCCGGGGCGCGAACTCGACCACGGAGACGAACTCGTCCACGCTGAACCCGATCTCCTGCGCGGTGACCGGCAGGCCGTGGCGCCGCAGCGTCGCGGCCATCCGCGCGGACTCCTGGTGGGCGCCGCGCAGATACATGGCGAAAGCCGCGCCCAGTCCGCACTGCTCCCCGTGACTGGCCGCCCGCCGGGGGAACAGCAGGTCGAAGGCGTGGTTGATCTCGTGGCAGGCACCGGAGGCGGGCCGGCTGTCGCCCGCCACCGACATCGAGATCCCTGTGAGCACCAGCCCCTCCGCCAGCACCTGGAGGAACCGGTCCTCGTCCAGGGACCCGGGGTGGCGCAGCACGGCCTCGCCGGCCTGCCGGGCCATCGCCGCGGCCAGTCCGTCGATGTCCTCGCCGTTGACCCGGTGTGCGAGCTCCCAGTCCGCCACGGCGGAGATGTTCGAGAGCGCGTCCCCGATCCCGGACCGCACGAAGCGGACCGGGGCCTCACGGATGATGTCGAGGTCGATGACGACGGCGATCGGATTCGGGACCCCGTAGGAGCCCCGGCCCGCGTCGTTGTCCAGCGTGGCCACCGGGGAGCACAGACCGTCGTGGGACAGGTTCGTCGCCACGGCGACCAGCGGCAGCCCGATGCGCGCCGCGGCGAACTTGGCACAGTCGATGATCTTGCCGCCGCCGAGGCCGACCACGGCGTCGTACCGACCTGACTTCATCTGCTCCGCCAGCTTGACGGCATCGTTCAGCGTGCCGCCGCCGACCTCGAACCAGGAGGCGCCGGGCAGGCTGGCCGACAGCCGCTCCCGCAGCGCCAGGCCGGAGCCCCCGCTGATCGCTATCGCCAGCTTCCCGGAACCCGAGATCCGCTGATCGGCCAGGACACCCGCCAGATCCGCCAGCGCGCCGGCCCGGATGTCGACGACGACCGGCGCGGGGATCAGCCGGGTCAGTACTGGCACGCGATGGTCCTGCCCTTGGCCAGGTCCTCGTGGTTGTCGATCTCCACCCACTTGATGTCGCCGATCGGCTCCACGTCGACCTTGAAGCCGCGGTTGACGAGCTCCTGGTAGCCGTCCTCGTAGTAGAGGTCCGGGTCCCGCTCGAAGGTGGTCTTCAGCACGTCGGCCAGCTCCGCGGCCGCCTCGCCCTCGATGAGGGTGACACCGATGTACTCGCCGGTGGCCTCGGCCGGGTCCATCAGCTTGGTGATCCGCTGGACGCCCTTGCCCTCCTCGACGACGACCTTCATCTCCTCGTCGGCGAGCTTCTTCACCGTGTCGAGGGCGAGGATGATCTTCTTGCCGTCGCCGCGGGCGGCCAGCAGCGTCTTCTCCACGGAGACGGGGTGCACGGTGTCGCCGTTGGCGAGGATCACGCCGTCCTTGAGGGCGTCACGGCCGCACCAGAGGGAGTAGGCGTTGTTCCACTCCTCGGCCTTGTCGTTGTCGATCAGCGTGAGGGTGACGCCGTACTTGGCCTCCAGGGCGGCCTTGCGCTCGTACAGGGCCTCCTTGCGGTAGCCCACGATGATCGCGACCTCGGTCAGACCGACCTCGGCGAAGTTGCCCAGGGTCAGGTCGACGACGGTCAGGCTCTCCTCGTTCCCCTCGGGGCCGACCGGCACCAGGGCCTTGGGCAGCGTGTCGGTGTAGGGGCGCAGACGACGGCCTGCGCCGGCCGCGAGAATCATGCCGATCATGGGGGTTCTCCTTGTTCCTTGGTGGGCCTTGGTGGGCCTTGGTGCGGGTGTCCCGGGTGATGGGTCCGGGTGCTGTACGGGAACGGCCCCGACAGCCTCTCAGAGCTCGGCCGCCACGTAACCACGCAGCCAGCTACGGAAGTCGGGGCCCAGGTCCTCGCGCTCGCAGGCGAGTCTGACGATGGCCCGCAGATAGTCGCCCCGGTCGCCGGTGTCGTAGCGGCGGCCGCGGAAGACGACGCCGTGGACGGGGCCGCCGAGCCGCTCGTCGACGGCCAGTTGCTGGAGCGCGTCCGTCAGCTGGATCTCGCCGCCCCGGCCCGGCTCCGTCTCGCGCAGCACGCCGAAGACCGCGGGGTCCAGGACGTAGCGTCCGATGACGGCGAGGTTGCTGGGCGCCTCGCCCGGGTCCGGCTTCTCGACCAGGCCGGTGACCCGGACCACGTCGTCCTGCGCGGTGGCCTCGACCGCGGCGCAGCCGTACAGGTGGATCTGCTCGGGCGCCACCTCCATCAGCGCGACGACGCTGCCGCCCTCGCGCTCCTGGATCTCGGTCATCCGCGCCAGCAGCGGGTCGCGCGGGTCGATCAGGTCGTCGCCCAGGAGCACCGCGAACGGCTCGTCGCCCACATGGGGCTCCGCGCACAGGACGGCGTGGCCGAGGCCGCGCGGGTCGCCCTGGCGGACGTAGTGCATGGTCGCCAGGTCGCTGGACTCCTGGACCCGGACCAGCCGCTCGTCGTCGCCCTTGCGGGTCAGCGCCGACTCCAGCTCGTAGTTCCGGTCGAAGTGGTCCTCCAGGGCGCGCTTGTTGCGCCCGGTGATCATCAGCACGTCGCTCAGTCCCGCGGCGGCGGCCTCCTCCACGACGTACTGGATCGCCGGCTTGTCGACCACCGGCAGCATCTCCTTGGGAGTCGCCTTCGTCGCCGGCAGGAACCGGGTACCGAGCCCGGCGGCCGGTATGACTGCCTTCTGGATCTTGCGCATGTACTCAGACTTCCGTGTCCACGGGGCGGTTGTGGTGCGCCGGGGGCGGCAGTACGCAGCCGGGCCGGTTCCTGTGGGGAACCGGTCCGGCTGCGTACGGGCACACGGTGCGAGGCCGGTCAGACCTCGTCCGCCGAAGCGGTGACGGAGGACGGCGCCTGCTGCTCCGCCGCCACCGTCTTCTTCGCTGCCGCCTTCTTGGCCGTCGTCTTCTTCGCGGCGGTCTTCTTGGCGGCCGTCTTCGTGGTGGTCGCCTTCTTCGTGGCCGCCTTCTTGGCCGTGGCCTTCTTGGCGGTCTTGCGGGCCGCCTTCTTGGCCGGTGCGGCGTCGGACTCGGCGTCGGCGTCGCCCGCGGGCGCCGCCTCGGCCTCGGGCTCGGCCTTGGGCTCGGCCTCGGTGGAGGCCGTCACCACGACGGTCGCGGCCTCTTCGGTGCCTGCCGGAGAGCCTGCGGGCGCGGTGGCCTTGCGGGTCGCCCGGCGACGGGCCCGCGGCGGTGCGGCCGGCTCCTCTGCCGGGACCTCCACGTGCGGAGCCTCGGCGACCGGGTCCTCCGCGGCGACCGGGTCGGCGTCGGAGACCGGCGCCTGGACGGCCGCGGCCGGCTCGGCCACCGGCTCCGCCGGAGCAGGCGAACCCGCCGGGGCGGTCGCCTTGCGGGTCGCACGACGGCGCGTGCGGCCCTGGGGCGCCTCGGCGGCCGGGGCCTCCTCGGCAACCGGCTCCGGGACGGCCTCTGGCTGCGGCTCGGGCGCCACGACGGGCTCCGGCTCCGCGACCGGCTCGGCCGCCTGAGCGGGCGCGGACGCCTGCTTCGGTGCACCGGCAGGGGCGGTCGCCTTGCGGGTCGCCCGGCGACGGCCACGGCCGCGCCCTGCTGCCGCCTCGGCCTCTGCCGGACTGCTGTACAGCTCCTCGTCCGCGACGAACTCCGGCTCGGGCAGCGCCAGCGGGGCGGCGACCTCGGCCGCCACCTCGGCCTCGGTCTCGGTCTCGTCGTCGTGATCCTGCTCGTGCTCGTGGCCGTGCTCGTGCTCGTGGTCCTGGCCGGAACCGCCCCGGCGCTTCTTGGACCGCTTGCCGTTGCCGCCGCCACCGCCCACCGAGGTGGGCTGCTCCATGTGCACGATCACGCCGCGCCCGTTGCAGTGGACGCAGGTCTCGGAGAAGGACTCCAGCAGACCCTGTCCGACCCGCTTACGGGTCATCTGGACCAGGCCCAGCGAGGTGACCTCCGCGACCTGGTGCTTCGTACGGTCGCGTCCCAGGCACTCCAGGAGGCGCCGCAGCACCAGGTCCCGGTTGGACTCCAGCACCATGTCGATGAAGTCGACGACGACGATGCCGCCGAGGTCGCGCAGCCGCAGCTGGCGCACGATCTCCTCGGCCGCCTCCAGGTTGTTCTTGGTGACGGTCTCCTCGAGGTTGCCGCCCTGACCGGTGAACTTGCCGGTGTTGACGTCGACGACGACCATCGCCTCGGTCTTGTCGATCACCAGCGAGCCACCGCTCGGCAGGTAGACCTTGCGGTCCAGCGCCTTCATGAGCTGCTCGTCGATCCGGTAGGTCGCGAAGATGTCGACCTCTGAGGTCCACCGCGACAGCCGGTCCGTCAGGTCGGGCGCCACGTGCGAGACGTAGCCGTGGATGGTGTCCCACGCCTCGTTGCCGCTGACGATGACCTTGGAGAAGTCCTCGTTGAAGATGTCGCGGACGACCCGGACGGTCATGTCCGGCTCGCCGTAGAGCAGCGTCGGCGCGTTGGAGCTGCCGCTGCTCTTCGACTTCTTCTGGATGTCCTCCCACTGTCCCTGGAGCCGCTCGACGTCGCGGCGCAGCTCGTCCTCGCTGGCGCCCTCCGCGGCGGTGCGGACGATGACGCCCGCGTCCTCGGGGACGATCTTCTTGAGGATGGTCTTGAGCCGGGCGCGCTCGGTGTCGGGCAGCTTGCGGCTGATCCCGGTCATCGAGCCCTCGGGCACGTAGACCAGGTAACGGCCGGGCAGCGAGACCTGGCTGGTGAGGCGGGCGCCCTTGTGGCCGATCGGGTCCTTCGTCACCTGGACGAGGACGGACTGGCCGGACTTGAGCGCGGTCTCGATGCGGCGCGGCCCGTGGGCCATGCCGAGCGCCTCGAAGTTGACCTCACCGGCGTACAGGACGGCGTTGCGGCCCTTGCCGATGTCGACGAAGGCGGCCTCCATGGACGGCAGGACGTTCTGGACCTTGCCCAGGTAGACGTTGCCGACGTAGCTGGTGGCCTGCTCCTTGTTGACGTAGTGCTCGACGAGCACGTTGTCCTCGAGGACGCCGATCTGGGTGCGCTCGCCGCTCTGGCGGACGACCATGACGCGCTCGACGGCCTCGCGGCGGGCCAGGAACTCGGCCTCCGTGATGATCGGGACCCGGCGGCGGCCCTGCTCGCGGCCCTCGCGGCGGCGCTGCTTCTTGGCCTCCATACGCGTCGAGCCCTTGATGGACTGGACCTCGTCGAAGCCGGTGCCGGGCTCGCGCTCGGCTTCCTTCTTACGGGGCTCGCGGACCTTGACGACCGTGCGCTCCGGGTCGTCCGTGCCGTTCTCGGCGTCGGACGAGGAGTCACCGCTGCGACGGCGACGGCGACGGCGGCGACGGCTGCTGCTCGAACCGGCGGCGCCGGAGTCGTTGTCGTCGTCGTGGTCGTGGTCGTCGTGGTCGCCCTCGTCCTCGGACTCGTGGGCGCGCTCCTGCTCGTCCTCCGAGCGGTCCGAACGGTGGTCCGAGGTGAAGGTGTCTTCGGTGGGCTGCTGCTGCTCCGTGCTCTCGTCCTCCGCGGACTCACCGCGACGGCGGCGACGGCCACCGCGACGGCGGCGGCGCGAGGGCCGGTCACCGTACTCGTCGGTGTCCTCGCCGTCGTGCTCCGCGTCGTGCTCGCCCGAAGGCTCGTCCTCCTGCGCGGCCTGCTCCTCCACCGGGGCGGCGGCCGGAGCGGGTGCGGCGGCGGGCTCGGCCTCCGCGGCCTCACCGCGACGGCGGCGACGGCGGCGCGAACCGCCCTGCGGGGCCTCCACGGGGGCGGCTGCCTCGGCGACCGGGGTCTGCTCCTCGGTCGTCCCGATCTCTTCCTCGGGCTCCTCTTCGTGCGTGCCGGTCCCAGCGGCGGCGGCCGCGGCAGCGGTCTCCGGGGTCTGGAACATCGGCTCGGAGAAGACCGGGGCCTGGAACACGGCGACGGCGGGGCGGGCGGCGCCGCGGCTCCTGCGCACGGGCTCCTCGACCTTGCCGGTGAACTCGGGGCGGCCCGCGGCGGCGGTGGCGCGGCGGCGCTGGCGGCCGCGCGGGGCGGCCTCCTCGACCTCCGCGGTCTCGGCTGCCAGCTCCTCGACGGCGGTCTCGGGCAGGCTCTCGCCGGTCTGGACCTCGGTGCGCTCCTCCGCGGCCTGCGGGGCACCGGCCGGGGAGGTGGCCTTGCGGACGGCACGGCGCCGGCCGCGCGGGGCCTCGGCCGGCTCGGCCGGTTCGGCAGCCGGGGCGGCCTCCTCCGGCTCGGCAGCGGCGACGGGCTCGGCGGTCTCGGTACGGGTGGCCTGCGGCGCACCGGCCGGGGCGGAGGCCCTGCGGCGGGCACGGCCGCGCGGCGCCTCCGCGACGGGCTCGGGGCTCGCCTCCGCGGCGGGCTCCTCGACGATCTCCACAGCCTCAGCAGCCTGCGGAGCACCCGCCGGGGCGGTGGCCTTACGGGACGCACGACGACGCGCACGCGGCGCCTCGACCGGCTCAGCCGCGACGGGCTCTGCGGCCACGGCGGCGGGCTCCTCGACGATCTCCACAGCCTCAGCGGCCTGCGGAGCACCCGCCGGAGCGGTCGCCTTACGGGACGCACGACGACGCGCACGCGGCGCCTCGACCGGCTCGGCCGGCTCAGCCGCGACCGGCTCAGCGGCCACAGCGGGCTCCTCGACGATCTCCACAGCCTCAGCGGCCTGCGGAGCACCCGCCGGAGCGGTCGCCTTGCGGACCGCGCGGCGGCGGGCCCGGACGGGCGGGGCTGCCTCGGTCTCGGTCGCGTTCTCGGTGCTGGGGTCCGACTCTCCGGCGTCAACGGCCGGTATGGCCGACGCGCCGGCCACACCCGGTGCGCCGCCCGAGGGCGGGCCGGCCGGGCGGGACGCCGCACGGCGCCTGCGGCGCGGCGGCAGCTTGTCCCCGGGGGTGTTGCTGTCTTCTGCGTTCCCGGTCGTGCCGGGTTCGGTGGGCTCTTGCATGCGGGCGGTTCTCCCGTCGCGCTCCCGGGCGCCGCGTCTGATTCCGGTCCGGCACGGTCCGCATGTGTAAGCGGTACCGCCGTCCGGGGCGCGGGCGCCGCACGGGGGCTGAATGTCTGGCTCGCCGGTTCCGTACACGGTGTGCGCACGGCCTGGCGAAAGTCTTATGGGTCTGCGCGCGGCCCGGACCAGGTGGCTACCCAGTCCGAGGGCTGCGCTACAACGACCGCCTTACGCGGTGCCCGCACCTTCCGGCGCCGTCGCGACGGCGGTCCCGGTGGCCGTGGGTAGCACGGCCGGGGCTGCCTCGCGGTCAGGCGCGAGCGGGTCGGTCACCGTGCCGGACTCCTCGTCGAAGAGCCCCTGCGCCAGCCTGGTCACCGCAGCGGGGACAGGCGGCGCCAGGTCGGCCACAACGCGGAGACCGGACAGGACGTCGTCAGGCCGTACGGCAGGTGTCACGTGCCGAACAACCAGCCGCAGTATCGCACAGGCCTTGACCTCGGGCCTATCAGCCTGTTGATCAAGGGCCCGCAGCTCCACCACGGCGGAACGGGCGTCGAAGCTGCGCACGCCGTTCTTCGTACGGCGCTGGACCTCGACGGTCTCGGCCCCGTTGAAGGCGGCCACGGCCTTCTCGGCCTCCTCGTGGGAGACCCCGTCCAGCCGCATCTCCCAGACGGAGGCGGTCAGCCGGTCGGCGAGGCCCGAGGTGCGGGCCTCCACGGCGTCCGTGATGTCGAGCCCGTCCGGCAGCGAGTCGTTCAGCAGTTCGCGCAGGATATCTGGGTCACGCGCCTCTGTGAGGGCGATCTCCAGGAACTCGGCCTCACTACCCGTGCCGGTGGGGGCGGCATTGGCGTAGGACACCTTGGGATGCGGGGTGAAGCCCGCCGAGTAGGCCATGGGCACCTCTGAGCGGCGCAACGCCCGCTCGAAGGCACGCTGGAAGTCACGGTGACTGGTGAACCGGAGGCGGCCGCGCTTGGTGTAGCGCAGACGAACGCGCTGCACTGCCGGTGCGGGCGGCGGGCCTTCGGGCTGTCGCTTGCCCAGTGGTTCTTCTCCTCGGTGCGGGGCGGACGCGGTGGCGCACCGCCCTCGAGATACGGGTGGCCCGGGGTGTCCGCTCCGGCTCACCCCCGCTGGGCGGCTTTCCCGCCGTGCAGGGAGATCTCTGGTTCGGGCGCCGCGCTGGGCACAGTCGTTGTACTACCCAGAGTACGCGCAACACGCCTGTCCGGTTCCCGGGGCTCGTGCACGGGCTGCCCGCCGACCAGTGCCCGCCACGCGTCGCGGCGCGCCTGGCGCACGGTTTCGCGGGCGGTGCGCAGCGTGTCCCGGGCCGTCCGGCCCGCCGCGACGGCTGCCCGCCGGACCGGGACCCACACGGCTCGCCGCACGAGATGCCCGACGGGGGCGCACACCGTGCGGTAGGCCCAGGCCACCGGCGCCCCGACCAGGTACCACGCCAGCCGGGCCAGTGCCCGGCCGACGGCCCGCGAGACGAATCCGGCGGCGCGCCAGGCGAACCGGAACGCGGCCACGACCTCCCGGCCCACGGGGGCGAGCACCCGTTGGTACCCCCAGACCAGCGGGGTGACGAGAGGCACCAGCACCAGGAGCCGGAGACCGGCCCACACCCCCCGGAATCCGGCGGCGACGCCACGGGCCAGCAGATCGAGGAGCCAGGCGGTGCCGTGGCCCAGCGGGGTGAGCAGTTCGCGGTACACCCACCGGGCGGGCACGACGACCAGGTGGCGGACCATCCAGGCGGCGGCCAGCCCGAGGGGCACCAGGACGTATCGCCACGCGCCCACGGCCGGCAGGACGAGGACGGCCCTGAGCAGCCATCCGATCCCCGTGAGGACGCCGCGCCCGGCGGGAGCGAGCAGCGCCAGGCACACCCAGCGCAGCCCGTGTCCGAGCGGGGTGAGGACCGCCGCGTAGAGCCAACCGAGCGGGACGACGATCCCGTACCGCACCCCGGGCACCACGACGTACCGCCAGAGCGCGGTCCACGGCCACACGAACACCGCCCAGGCCAGCCACCGGAGCCCGTGGCCCAGTGGCGTCAGCACCCACGCCCACAGCCATCCGGCCGGAACGGCCACCAGGACGTGGAACAGCCAGGACAGCGCCCGCCCCAGCGGCCGGAGCAGCGCCCGCTCCGCGGCGCGGGCGCAGGCGACGAGCGCGTCCCACACCATCCGGACCGGCAGGACGAGCACGAGGACCACGATCCGCACCGGAATCCGGACGAGGGTGGTCAGACAGCCGTCGCCGCTCTCGTACCGCGCGGGGGCCTGGTGCTCTCCGTAGTCCATGCACCCCATGACGCGAAGGCCCGGCCCCGGGGTTTCCCGACGCTGTTGGTTAATTCGGGCCTGTGCGTGACGTCGGCCCTCAAGACCCGGTTGTGGTCTTGAGGGCCGACGTTGTCGTAATGGGGTGGGTACGGGTGTCGATGCAGCCGAAGGAGCCGGGGGAGATCCCGCCGGAGACGGTGCGGGTCGCGCGGGCCGCGTTCCCGAGGGGGAGTCTGGCGATCCGGGTCCGGGACGAGCTGGGGCCGTTGTTCACCGACGAGCAGTTCGCGGATTTGTTCCCGGCGCGGGGAAGGGCGGCCTGGTCGCCGGGGCGGCTGGCGTTGGTGGTGCTCTTGCAGTTCGCCGAGGGCCTGACCGACCGGCAGGCCGCGGAGGCGGTGCGGGCCCGTATTGACTGGAAGTTCGCGCTGGGGCTGGAGCTAACTGATCCGGGCTTCGACTTCTCCGTGCTGTCGGAGTTCAGAGACCGCCTGGTCGGCGCGGATGGCGGTCGGTCGGTGTTGGACGGGATCTTGACCGCTGCCCAGAAGAAGGGACTGCTCAGCAAGGGTGGCAAGGCCCGGACGGACTCCACGCATGTGTTGTCCGCGGCGCGTGAGCTGAACTGGCTGGAGCTGGTTGGCGAGAGTCTGCGGGCGGCGCTGAACGCGGTGGCCCGCGCCGAACCGGACTGGCTGTGCGCGCATGTGCTGCCGGACTGGTTCACGCACTACGCGACCCGGATCGAGGACTCGCGTTTCCCTAAGTCCCAGGCCAAGCGGGTCGAGGTGGGGCGCCGGATCGGCGCGGACGGCATGCGTCTGCTGGAGATGGTCTGGACGGACAGCACACCCTTGACGCTTCGGGCATTGCCGGAGGTGGATTTCCTGCGGCACCTGTGGGTCCAGCACTTCCACCTGGTGGAGGGCGAGGTGGAACGGCGGGACCCAAAAGACCGGCCGCCGGGCGCGAAACGCCTGGTCACCCCCTATGACCCCGAGGCCAGGGGCAGTGTGAAGCGTGACACTTTCTGGGACGGCTTCAAGGTCCATCTCACCGAGACGTGCGAGCCGGAGACGGTGCACCTGATCACGAACGTGGCCACCACCGTCGCCACGGTCCCCGACGACCGGATGGCCGCTGTGGTCCATGCCGGCCTCGCGGAGCGGGATCTGCTGCCCGACGAACACTGGGTCGACACCGGCTATGCCAACGGCGGCGCGCTGGTCGCCGCCCGCCGTGAATACCGGGTCGCGCTGCACGGTCCGCTGAAGTCCGTGACCGTTCCGCACGCCCGTGGCGAGGCCACCTTCGGGCAGGACGCGTTCACCATCGACTGGGACAACCAGCATGTGACCTGCCCGAACGGCATCACCAGCACCCAGTGGCACCAACGCCGTTCGGAAACCCGGCTGCCCACCATTCGGGTCCGGTTCTCCCCCGCGGACTGCCGCACATGTCCCCAACTGCGGCAATGCGTCAACTCCCCGAACGCCCAGCGCCGCGAGATCAACCTCAGGCCCCACGACGAATACGAAGCACTTCAGCAGGCCCGGAGACTCCAGGAAACCGACGAGTGGAAGGACCGCTACAAGATCCGTGCCGGAGTCGAAGGGACCATCTCCCAAGCAGTGCAAGCCTGCGGCCTGCGCCGATCCCGCTACCGCGGCCTACCGAAGACCAGCCTCCAGCACCAGCTGACCGGCGCCGCGGTCAACCTCATCCGCATCAATGCATGGCTCACCGGCACACCCCACGCACGCACCCGCACCAGCCCCCTGGCAGCACTTCGCCCCGCCGCATAACGACGGGGCGAAGTGCTGCCAGGCCCGAATTAACCAACAGCGTCCGGGGTTTCCCGGGCCGGGCCTTCGTCATCGAGCTGTCACCCGGCCGGAGCCGGACGGTGTCACTCCCGTCTCCTCGTCAGGTGCTCTCCACAGCCAGGCCCGCAGCGAATCCGAGCAGCGCGAGGCCGCTCGCCTGTTCCGTACGGCGCCGGAAGGACGGCCTCCGGAGCCGCTCGCCCAGCGCGGCGGCTGCGCCGCTGACCACCCAGTACCACACGGCCAGTTCCATGACGTCGATCGCGGTGAACAGCAGCGTGGAGCCGAACACGGGTGACCCGTGCGGAAGGAACTGGGGGACGAGGCTCATATAGAAGACCCCGGCCTTGGGGTTGAGCAGGTTCGTCCCGAGGCCGGAGCGGAAGGCGGCCATCCGCCCGTCCGGGATCTCGTCCGGGGCCGTGCTGTCCCCGTCCCCGTCACAGGGGCGGCGTCTGGTCCGCCACAATGCCGAGGCGCCCAGCCAGGCCAAGTAGCAGGCACCGGCAATCCGCACTCCGTCGTAGGCGATGTGGGACGCGGTCAGCAGGGCCGTCAGCCCGACTGCGGCAGCCAGACCCCACACGAGGCACCCCAGCAGGATGCCCAGCGCGGCGGCGCGTCCCGCCTTCCGGCCGTGCGCGAGGGAGGCCCGCAGCACCAACAACGTGTCGAGACCGGGGGTGATGTTGACGAGGGCGGCGACACCGGCGAACACAAGGACGGCAGTGAGCATGGGGGGAGGCTGGAGGAAGCTGCTCACGCTCCTCGGCCCCGAGCCCGGCGAAGGATCTCGGCACGCTCGGCGTCGGTCGTGCCGACGGACGCCTCAGGCGTCCGCCGGATGTCGTCTCCCCTGGTCGCTAGGGCTTCTTGACCGTCAGCGGGAGGAGCTTCTTGCCCGTCGGGCCGATCTGGATGTCGAGGTCCAGCTGCGGGCACACGCCGCAGTCGAAGCACGGGGTCCAGCGGCAGTCCTCGACCTCGGTCTCGTCGAGCGAGTCCTGCCAGTCCTCCCACAGCCAGTCCTTGTCGAGGCCGGAGTCCAGGTGGTCCCAGGGCAGGACCTCCTCGTACGTCCGCTCGCGGGTGGTGTACCAGTCGACGTCGACACCGAAGCCGGGCAGCGTCTTCTGCGCGCTCTTCATCCACAGGTCGTAGCTGAAGTGCTCGCGCCATCCGTCGAAGCGGCCGCCCGCCTCGTAGACGGCGCGGATGACGGAACCGACCCGGCGGTCGCCGCGGGAGAGCAGGCCCTCGACGATGCCGGGCTTGCCGTCGTGGTACCGGAAGCCGATCGAGCGGCCGTACTTCTTGTCGCCGCGGATCTTGTCCCGGAGCTTGGCCAGCCGGGCGTCGGTCTCCTCGACGCCGAGCTGCGGGGCCCACTGGAACGGGGTGTGCGGCTTGGGTACGAAACCGCCGATGGAGACGGTGCAGCGGATGTCGTTCTGCCCGGAGACCTCGCGGCCCTTGGCGATGACGTTGACCGCCATGTCGCCGATCTGCAGGACGTCCTCGTCGGTCTCGGTGGGCAGACCGCACATGAAGTACAGCTTCACCTGCCGCCAGCCGTTGCCGTACGCGGTGGAGACGGTCCGGATCAGGTCCTCCTCCGAGACCATCTTGTTGATGACCTTGCGCATCCGCTCGGAGCCGCCCTCGGGGGCGAAGGTGAGACCGGAGCGGCGGCCGTTGCGGGTCAGCTCGTTGGCCAGGTCCACGTTGAACGCGTCGACGCGGGTGGAGGGCAGCGAGAGCCCGATCTTGTCGTCCGTGTAGCGGTCGGCCAGGCCCTTGGCGATGTCACCGATCTCGCTGTGGTCCGCGGAGGAGAGCGAGAGCAGGCCGACCTCCTCGAAACCGGTCGCCTTGAGGCCCTTCTCCACCATCTCGCCGATGCCGGTGATGCTTCGCTCCCGCACGGGGCGCGTGATCATGCCGGCCTGGCAGAAACGGCAGCCGCGGGTGCAGCCGCGGAAGATCTCCACGGACATCCGCTCGTGGACGGTCTCGGCGAGCGGGACGAGCGGCTGCTTGGGGTAGGGCCACTCGTCGAGGTCCATGACCGTGTGCTTCGAAACGCGCCACGGCACGCCCGACTTGTTCGGCACGACGCGGCCGATGCGGCCGTCCGGGAGGTACTCCACGTCGTAGAAGCCGGGGACGTACACGCCGCCGGTCTTCGCGAGGCGGAAGAGCACCTCCTCGCGGCCGCCGGGGCGGCCCTCGGCCTTCCAGGCGCGGACGATCTCGGTGATCTCCAGGACGGCCTGCTCGCCGTCGCCGATGACCGCGCAGTCGATGAACTCCGCGATCGGCTCGGGGTTGAACGCGGCGTGGCCGCCCGCGAGCACGATCGGGTCGTCGAGGCCGCGGTCCTTGGCGGCCAGCGGAATGCCGGCCAGGTCCAGGGCGGTGAGCATGTTGGTGTAGCCGAGCTCGGTGGAGAAGCTCAGCCCGAAGACGTCGAACGCCTTGACCGGGCGGTGTCCGTCCACCGTGAACTGGGGCACCTTGTGCTCGCGCATCAGCTCCTCAAGGTCCGGCCAGACGCTGTAGGTGCGCTCCGCGAGGACGCCCTGGCGCTCGTTGAGCACCTCGTAGAGGATCATGACGCCCTGGTTGGGGAGTCCGACCTCGTACGCGTCCGGGTACATCAGCGCCCAGCGGACGTCGCACTCGTCCCACGGCTTGACGGTGGAGTTGAGCTCACCGCCGACGTACTGGATGGGCTTCTGCACATGCGGGAGCAGAGCTTCGAGCTGTGGGAAGACCGAATCGACAGACATCGCGAACTTTCGAGAGCCGGCAAGGATGACCATCCAGCGTACCGCGACGCTCAGCTTTCCCGTGCCGCCCGGATCTCCGCCCCGGCTGCCGCGGCCCAGACCCCGGGCAGCTCCCGTTCGCGTGCCGCCGCCGTCCGCTCCTCCTGCCCGTACAGCAGCCCCCAGGTGAACGAGGGCTCGCCGGACAGCTGTGCCTGGACGGCGAGGGCGCGCAGGGCCTCGCGGGCCACCACGCTGTCCTGGTGGTCGCCCAGGACACCCTGGACGGCCTTCAGCCGCTTGGCGGACTTCCGGGCAGGTTTCCCGAGCGCGGGGCGGGCGGCCTCGGCCGCGTAGCGCGCGCGTTTCGCCGCCTTGCGCGCCTCGTGCAGGGCGACATCGCGCTCCGGTCCCGGTGGCAGCTCCAGGGCGTGGGCGATGCGGTGCGCGAGGCGCCGGTGGTCCTTGTGCAGGGCGCGCGGCAGCGCCTTGCCGGGCGGCTTCGCCGCGGCGGGCAGCAGGGGCGGGTCCGCCAGGAGCGCGTCCAGGGTCTCCAGCAACGTCAGGTAGCGGCTGCCGTCGAGTACGGCGACGGTGCGGCGGCGGGAGCCGGTGCGGCGGGCCACCGACCAGATCCGCAGCCGTCCCCGGACCGGTCCGAGGACCAGGGTGCGGGGCAGCCCGTCGAGCCGGGTGCGCAGCCGTTCGTCCAGGACCTCCTGGTCGCGGTCGATGCCGAGCTCCGCCGCGAGCCACTTCAGCTCGTCGGCCACCGGGCCGGTGACGGTGCGGTCGAGGATCTTCCGGTACGTCCTGAAGGCGCTGCGCAGTCTGCGGGTGGCGACCCGCATCCGGTGCACCGAGTCGGGCAGCCCGCGGCGCACGGCCGGGTCGAGGGCGACGATCGCGGTGATCTGGTGCCGTACGTAGGCGAGGACGTGGTCGCCCGCGGTGTGCGGCCGGGACCTTCTGCCGGCCGGTTTCCGCTTCGGGCCGGTCTCGGCCAGTGCCCGCGCCAGTTTGGACGGCGACGCGGAGGGCCGCACCCCGGCCTTGCGGAGCCGCCGTTCGACGGCGTCGAGGAACGCCGGGTCGCCGTCGTCGGCGAGTTCGGCCTCGATCTCGGTCCAGGCGGTGCGGGCGGCGCGAGCGGTGCGGGCCCCGCCGCCGTGCAGCCGCTCGGCCCGGACCCGGTCCACGCTGACCTCGGCGAGCAGCACGCCATCAGGGCCGGTCAGGTGGTGGACGTCGCGCGCGGAGCGGAGCCGGACGACGGGGACGACCGGGGCGTTACGGACCCGGGAGCGGATCAGTGCGGCGAGTTCGGGCGGCAGGGTGTCGGAGAGCGGGGCCCTGATCTCGTCGCGGATGCCGGTGGCGACCGGGAGTTTGAGGTGCCAGCCGGGGTCTCCCCCACCGGTGCGGCGGCGCAGGGTGAGGGAGTCCGCCGCGAGCCGCAGGTCCTCGGTGTCGTAGTAGACGGCGTCGAGTTCGCTGACGCCCAGGTGGTCGACGGCCGAGACGCCGGCCACCCGGCTCAGGTCGGGCAGCCGGGTGGCCTCTGTGGCTTCGTACTTCCGCTCGATCTCGCGCTTCGAGTCCGCCATGAGTCGAATCTAGAGGGTCTTTCGTTTGGATCAGGCTGGATCAGGGAGCGGGGCCTGGTGCCGTGCATCGCAAGGCGGAGGATTGAGGCAACGCGGAGCGTTGTTGATTGACGACAACGCCGCGAGGTGCGGTGCCAGGGCACGCGAGCCCAGCCTGATCCAAACGAGAGGCCCTAAACGCGATGTCCGTACTTGGGCAGGGGACCCGTAACGGCTCAGGCCGTTATCGGCCGTTGCACCCTGATCGACTGGAGCAGTCCGATGGCCACCCAGATGGCGAACATCGAGGACCCTCCGTAGGAGACGAACGGCAGTGGCAGTCCGGCGACCGGCATGATGCCGAGCGTCATGCCGATGTTCTCGAAGGCCTGGAAGGCGAACCAGGCGATGATTCCGGCGGCGACGATCGTGCCGTACAGCTCGGTGGTCTCCCGGGCGATGCGGCAGGCGCGCCACAGGATGACGCCGAGCAGGACCAGGATCAGTCCGGCGCCGAGGAAGCCGAGCTCCTCGCCCGCGACGGTGAAGACGAAGTCGGTCTGCTGCTCGGGGACGAACTGGCCGGTGGTCTGGGTGCCCTGGAAGAGGCCGGTGCCGGAGAGTCCGCCGGAGCCGATCGCGATGCGGGCCTGGTTGGTGTTGTAGCCCACGCCGGCCGGGTCGAGCGCCGGGTTGGCGAAGGCCGCGAACCGGGCGATCTGGTAGTCGTCGAGGAGCCCGAGCTGCCAGATGGCGACGGCGCCCGCGGTGCCCGCGCCGAGGAGTCCGAAGATCCAGCGGTTGGACGCCCCGGAGGCGAGCAGCACGCCGAGCACGATCACGACCATGACCATCACGGAACCGAGGTCCGGCATGCCCATGACGACGATCATCGGGAGCGCCGCCAGGCCGAGGGCCTTGGCGACGGTCCGGTGGTCGGGGTGCGGCTGGTCGCCCGCGTCGACCCGGGCGGCGAGCAGCATCGCCATGCCGAGGATGATCGTGATCTTGGTGAACTCGGAGGGCTGGAGCGAGAAGCCGCCGGGCAGCAGGATCCAGGCGTGGGCGCCGTTGACGGTGGCGCCGAGCGGGGTGAGGACCGCCATCACGAGGAGTACGGACAGGCCGTACAGGACCGGCACCGCGCCGCGCAGGGTGCGGTGGCCGAGCCAGATCGTGCCGACCATCAGGGCGAAGCCGATGCCGGTGTTGAGGGCGTGCCGGAAGAGGAAGTAGTACGGGTCGCCGTGGGTGAGCGAATCCCGCCCCCTGGTGGCCGAGTAGACCAGTATCGAGCCGATGAGCGAGAGCGCGACCGCGGACCCGAGCAGCGGCCAGTCGAGCCGGCGGACCACGGAGTCCCGGGCGGTGAACCGGCCCCAGGCCGAGCGCTCGGGGGCGTACCGCTGGACGGAGAAACCGGCCATCAGTCGCGCCTCCCGACGATCGCGGCGAGCGTCTGCTCGGCCGGCGGCTTGCCGGAGTTCGGGTCGTACGGCTTGATCTTCGGGGTCTCGATGGTGCCGTCCTGCTGGATCTTCGGCAGGGACTTCTGCGGGGCCGGCAGCAGGGCCTTCTTGAGGTCCTGCTTGCCCGTGGCGTCGAGGCCGTAGATCGCGTTGTAGATGTTGCGCACGGCGGGCCCGGAGGCGCCGGAGCCCGTACCGCCCTGGGAGATCGTCATGACGACCGTGTAGTCCTTGGTGTAGGTGGCGAACCACGAGGTCGTCTGCTTGCCGTAGACCTCGGCCGTACCCGTCTTGGCGTGCATCGGGATCTTGTCCTGCGGCCAGCCGCCGAACCGCCAGGCGGCGGAGCCGCGGGTCGCGACACCCGCGAGGGCTCCGTCGATCTCGTTGCGGGTCTTCTGGGTGAAGGGCAGCTTGCCGTGCGACTTGGGCTCGATCTCCTGGACGCTCTTGCCGTCGCCGCTGACGATCGCCTTGCCGACGGTGGGGTTGTAGAGGGTGCCGCCGTTGGAGATCGCGGAGTAGATGGTCGCCATCTGTATCGGGGTGACGAGGGTGTCGCCCTGGCCGATCGAGTAGTTGACGGAGTCACCGGCACGCATCTTGTCGCCTTCGAGGCAGTTCTCGTAGGCGATCTTCTCGACGTACGTGCCGTCCTTCTTGCCCTGCTTGCACCAGGAGTCGTGGTTGGCCTTGGCGAAGTTCTTCTTCCACTCGCGGTCCGGGACCCGGCCGCTGACCTCGTTGGGGAGGTCGATGCCGGTCTCCTTGCCGAGGCCGAACTGGTGGGCGGTCTTGTAGAACCAGTCGTTGGGCTTCTTCTTCGGGTTGTTCCCGCCGTCCTTCTGCCACTCCTTGTGCGCGATGCCGTAGTACACGGTGTCGCAGGAGACCTCCAGGGCGCGGCCGATGGTGATGTCGCCGTAGCCCTGGGACTCGAAGTTCTTGAAGGTCTGGCCACCGATGGAGTACGAGCTGGGGCAGGGGTAGTTGCCGTCGAAGGGGTATCCGGCGTTGACCGCGGCGGTCGAGGAGATCACCTTGAAGATCGAGCCGGGGGCGGCCTGGCCCTGGATGGCCCGGTTCAGCAGCGGGAAGTTGGAGCTCTTGCCGGTGAGCTTGGCGTAGTCCTTGCCGGAGATGCCGCCGACCCAGGCGTTGGGGTCGTAGTTGGGCAGCGAGGCCATCGAGACGACGCGGCCGGTCTTGGCCTCCATGACGACGACGGCGCCGGAGTCGGCCTTGTAGTTCTCGCCGGTGTTGGTGTCGAACTCGGTGCGGGCCGTCTTCATGGCCTGGTTCAGCTCGTACTCCGCGACGGCCTGGACCCGGGCGTCGATCGAGGTGACGACAGTGGAGCCGGCCTCCGCCTTGTCGTTCTTCGCCTGGCCGATGACCCGGCCGAGGTTGTCGACCTCGTAGCGGGTGACGCCCGCCTTGCCGCGCAGCTCCTTGTCGTACGTGCGCTCCAGGCCGGAGCGGCCGACCTGGTCGGAACGCAGGTAGGGCGAGTCGCTGTCCTGGGCCTTGGTGATCTCCCCGTCCGTGACGGGCGAGAGGTAGCCGAGGACCTGCGCGGTGTTGGCCTTGCCGGGTGCGGCGTAGCGCCGTACGGCGGTGGGCTCCGCGGTGATGCCGGGGAAGTCCTCGGCGCGCTCGCGGATCGTCAGGGCCTGCTGGGTGGTGGCCTCGTCGGTGACCGGGATCGGCTGGTAGGGCGAACCGTTCCAGCAGGGCTGCGGGGTCTTCGCGTCGCAGAGCCGGACCTTGTCGATGACGTCCTTGGGCTTCATGTCCAGGACGCCGGCCAGCCGGGTCAGCACGCCCTTGCCGTCGTCGTCCGTCTTCAGCAGCTCGGTGCGGCTGGCAGAGACGACGAGCCGGGTCTCGTTGTCGGCCAGCGGCACGCCGCGGGCGTCGAGGATGGAGCCGCGGGCGGCGGGCTGGACGACCTGCTGTACGTGGTTGTTCTTCGCCTCGTCCGAGTACTCCTGGCCGTTGCGGATCTGGAGGTACCAGAGGCGGCCGCCGAGGGTGAGCAGCAGGGAGAAGACGAGGACCTGGATGACGACGAGGCGGATCTGGACCCGCTGGGTCCGGCCCGTCTCCGGGATGTTGGTCACGGGGCGCCCCCGGTGGTGGTCGGGCGGGGGGCGCGGTGGGCGGTCCCCGGGGATTGCGGGCTCACAGTCGCTTGACTCCCTTGATCCGTCCGGCGCGCGCCGCCCGGTTCCGGGCTGCCTTGACGCGCAGTCCGCCGCGCTGGCTGCCGATGCGCAGGCCGGTGCCCGCGGCGAGCCAGCCCGCCGTGGCGTCCTTGCCGCCGGAGGAGGACTCGGTGAGCGGGTCGTTCACCGTGCGTCTGGCCATCGCCATGATCAGGGGCACGGTGAACGGCGCGAGCAGCAGGTCGTAGACGGCCGCGGTGAACAGCAGGCTGCCGAGCCCCACATGGCGGGCCGCCGTGTCCCCGACGAGCGCGCCGACACCGGCGTACAGCAGGGTCGATCCGATCGCCGCCGCGACGACCACGGCCATCGGCATCACGGCCGACTTGAGCTGCCCGTTCTCCGGCTTGACCAGTCCGGCGAGGTAGCCGATGACGCAGAGGACCAGGGCGTACCGGCCGGCCGCGTGGTCGGCCGGGGGCGCCAGGTCGGCGAGCAGCCCCGCACCGAAGCCGATGAGGGCGCCGCTGACGTGGCCGTAGACGAAGGCCAGTCCGAGAACGACCATGAGGAGCAGATCGGGCACCGCGCCGGGCAGTTGGAGCCGGGCGAGTACGGAGACCTGGACGACGAGCGCGAGCACGACCAGGGCGATGGAGAGCAGAGTCCGGTTGACGTGCATGGGGATCAGCTCTACCTCTGTTCGTTTACCGCGTTGTCGGCGTTCGGGGTGGCGTTCCCGCTGGGGCTGGGGTCCGGGTTGCCGCTGGGGTCCGCGCTCTCGTGGATGTTCCCGACGACGTTGCCGCCGGTGTCCACGATGTCGCCGTTGGGCGAGATGGTGACGGTGACGGTCGGGGTGGGCTTCGGCTTGGCGGGCTTGGCCGGCTTCTTCGGCAGGACCGCGTCGCGGGGGTCCTCGCGCGGGGCCTGGACGACGATGCCGACGATGTCGAGCTTGGTGAATCCGACGTACGGGCGGACGTAGACCGTGCGGGTCAGGTCGCCGCCGGACGGGTCGACCCGGACGACCTCGCCGACGGGTACACCGGGCACGAACGGCTTGTCCTTGCTGGACCCGAACGTGACGAGCCGGTCGCCCTTCCTGACCTTCGCCTTGCCGTTCAGGAACTGGACGGCCATCGGGCGCGAGCCCTGGCCGGTGGCGAAGCCGAGTTCGTCGGTGGCCTCCATCCGGGTGCCGACGGTGAAGTCGGGGTCGTTGGCGAGGAGCACCGTCGCGGTGTCCGGGCCGACGGTGGTGACCCTGCCGACGAGTCCGTCGCCGTTGAGGACGGTCATGTCGCGCTTGAGACCGTCCTTGGAGCCGGCGTCGATGGTGACCGTCCAGGAGAAGCCCTGGGCCGCTCCTATGGCGATGACCTCTGCGGCCTTGATGCCGTACTGTCCGGCGCCCGACTTCTTGAGCATCTTGTCGAGTTCACGGACCCTGCTGCGGTTCTGGTCGTCGCTGCCGAGCTTGGCCTTCAGCGCGGCGTTCTGCTGCTCCAGTGCGGAGATCTTGTCGTGCCGTGCGCCGGAGGCGCGTACCGCCCCTATGGCGTTGCCCACGGGGTCGACGGCTGCCGCGACCCCGTTCTCGACCGGTCCGAAGACCGTGGAGGCGGCCTGCCGGGCGCCGTCCACCGGCGACGCCTCGCCACCGCGGATGTCCACCGTGATCAGTGCGAACGCGATGGCGATCAGCAGCACCAGGAGCAGCCGGCTCTCTCGTGTGTCCCTCACGTGCGGCGGCCGTGCCTTCCTCGTAGGAATGTTCGTGCCTGTATATCAACGATCCTCCGCGCGGAGCGGCAGCGTCCGCGCGGAGGTTCGTGTGAGTTCTACCGTCGGGGCTGGGCGTCCAGCACCTGCTGGAGCGCCTCGAACTCCTCGACGCACTTGCCGGATCCGAGCGCGACGGAGTCCAGCGGGTCTTCCGCGATGTGGATCGGCATGCCCGTCTCGTGCCGGAGCCGCTCGTCGAGGCCGCGCAGCAGCGCGCCGCCGCCGGTGAGGACGATGCCCCGGTCCATGACGTCGCCGGAGAGCTCCGGCGGGCACTTGTCGAGCGTCGTCTTGACCGCGTCGACGATCGCGTTGACCGGCTCCTCAATCGCCTTGCGGACCTCGGTCGCGGAGATGACCACGGTCTTGGGCAGGCCGGAGACGAGGTCACGGCCGCGGATCTCAGTGTGCTCGTCCTTCTCCAGCTCGAACGCGGAGCCGATGGTGATCTTGATCTGTTCGGCGGTGCGCTCACCGAGGAGGAGCGAGTACTCCTTCTTGATGTGCTGGATGATCGCGTTGTCCAGCTCGTCACCGGCGACCCGGATCGACTGGGCGGTGACGATCCCGCCGAGCGAGATGACCGCGACCTCCGTGGTGCCGCCACCGATGTCGACGACCATGTTGCCGGTGGCCTCGTGGACCGGCAGGCCGGAGCCGATGGCCGCCGCCATGGGCTCCTCGATGATGTGCACCTGGCGGGCGCCGGCCTGCGTCGACGCTTCGATGACGGCGCGTCGCTCGACCCCTGTGATGCCGGAGGGCACGCAGACGACGACCCGCGGGCGGGCCAGGTAGCGGCGCTTGTGGATCTTCAGGATGAAGTAGCGGAGCATCCGCTCCGTGATCTCGAAGTCGGCGATCACGCCGTCCTTCAGTGGCCGTACGGCAACGATGTTGCCCGGTGTACGGCCGATCATCTTCTTTGCCTCGGCGCCGACCGCCAGGATGCCGCCGGTGTTGGTGTTGATGGCCACGACGGACGGCTCGTTCAGAACGATGCCGCGCCCCCTGACGTACACCAGCGTGTTGGCAGTCCCGAGGTCGATAGCCATGTCACGGCCGATGAACGACATTGAGTTCCCCTTGTTCCCCATGAGGATGCGTCGGGCCTTCCCAAGTGAAAGCGATGATGGCTTGTTTTGGTAGGCGAGATGAGCGCTGCGGGCGTGGAAGCTTCCATCGTAGTGCCGGATACACCGACACAGCGCGAGGGTCCTTCGCCTTGTTGAGCAGAACGGGTGGCCGTCCCACTCATGGTGACGTTACGTCGGAGGGATGCGTTCCCGCGATCGGTGACCCTAAGCCGAAGGGCGACCGAATTACTTCGGTCGCCCCAGGTCATGAGCGCTGTTTGGCGGAGCGAAGGTCAGGAAAGTCCCGGAAAGAACAGCTTCATTTCTCGCTCTGCGGACTCCTCGGAGTCCGAGGCGTGGATGAGGTTCTCCCGGGTGATCGTGCCGAAGTCGCCACGGATCGATCCGGGCGCGGCGGCGATCGGGTCGGTCGGACCGGCCAGCGCGCGGACGCCCTCGATCACCCGCTCGCCTTCGGCCACCAGAGCGACGACGGGGCCGGACTGCATGAACTCGACGAGCGGCTCGTAGAACGGGCGGCCGACGTGTTCGGCGTAGTGCTGCTCCAGCGTGGCCCGGTCGAGGGTACGCAGCTCCAGCGCGGTGATCTTCCAGCCGGCCTTGCGCTCGATGCGGCCGACGATCTCGCCGACCAGACCGCGACGGACGGCGTCGGGCTTCAGAAGAACGAGGGTGCGCTGGGTCATGTGCGGCTCCTTGCAGAAATCCGGGTCAGGCGTACGGGTGAGGCATACGGGTGCGGTGAGGCGAGATTACAGGGGCACGGTCAAGACCCCGCGGCCGGGTTTGACCGCGGGGCGACAGCCGCTCGGCTCAGAGGCTGTCGGGTGACCTCCGGTCGGAAAGCGGACGCGGTCCGGTGCGTGCGATTCCAAGGCGGAGGAAGGAGTCAACGCGGAGCGTTGGTGACCGACGACAACGCCGGAAGCGCGCGTGCCGGGGCGTGGCCGCCCGGCCGGAGGTCACCCGACAGCCTCTCAGGTGCCGGCCGGGGCCTGCGCCGCCTCCTGCGCGGCCCAGCGCGCCTTCACCTCGTCGATCTTGCGGCCGTAGTGCACCGAGGCCCACCACAGGCCGCCGAAGACCACTCCGAGGATGAACATCATCGGCACCACGAAGCCGCTGGCGACCAGCGCGATCTGGAGCGCCCAGCCGAGCTGCACGCCACCGGGACGGGTGATCACCCCGCAGAGCAGCACGGAGAGCAGCATGCCGATACCGCAGACCGTCCACACCGTCGTGGACGACAGGTCGTCGGACTTCATCGCGACGAGTCCCGCGAAGCCGATCACGAAGAACTCACCGAGCAGCGTCGATGCACAGAGCGTACGCACGTGGGTCAGTGCCTTCCCAGAAGCAGCCGGGCCTCGCCGACCGTGATCACGGATCCGGTCACCAGCACCCCGGCGCCCGCGTACTCGTCCTCTTCCTCGGCGAGGGTGATCGCCGCCTCCAGCGCGTCGTCGAGGCGGGGTTCGACCTGGACCCGCTCGTTGCCGAAGACCTCGACGGCGATACCGGCCAGCTCGTCGGCGTCCATCGCCCGGCCGCTGGAGTTCTGGGTGATGACGACCTCGGCGAAGATCGGCTCGAAGGCCTCCAGGAGCCCCCGGACGTCCTTGTCGCCGCTGGCTCCGACCACCCCGATCAGCCGGGAGAAGCCGAACGCCTCGGAGATCCCCGCCGCGGTGGCGAGGGCGCCGGCCGGGTTGTGGGCGGCGTCCAGGATGACGGTCGGGCTGGAGCGCACGACTTCGAGACGGCCGGGCGAGATCACCGCGGCGAAGGCCTTGCGGACGATGTCGGCGTCGAGCGATCCGGCCTGCTCCGCGCCGATCCCGAAGAACGCCTCGACGGCGCAGAGCGCCACCACGGCGTTGTGCGCCTGGTGGGCGCCGTACAGCGGAAGGAAGATGTTGTCGTACTCGCCGCCCAGGCCGCGCAGCGTCAGCAGCTGTCCGCCGACCGCGACCTCCCGGGAGACGACGCCGAACTCCATGCCCTCGCGGGCCACCGTGGCGTCGGCCGCGACGGCCTTCTTCAGCATCACCTGGGCCGCGTCGACCGGCTGCTGGGCCAGGATGACCGTCGCACCCTGCTTGATGATCCCGGACTTCTCCACCGCGATCTCGCCGGGCGTGGAGCCCAGCCGGTCGGTGTGGTCCAGGGAGATCGGGGTGACGACCGCGACGGTGGAGTCGATCACGTTGGTCGCGTCCCAGCTGCCGCCCATGCCGACCTCGACGACGGCGACATCGACCGGCGCGTCGGCGAACGCCGCGTACGCCATGCCGGTGAGCACCTCGAAGAAGGACAGCCGGTAGGGCTGCTGGGCGTCGACCATCTCGACGTACGGCTTGATGTCCTGGTACGCCTCGACGAACCGCTCGGCGTCCATCGGGGCGCCGTCCAGGCTGATCCGTTCGGTGATCGACTGGACGTGCGGCGAGGTGTAGCGGCCGGTGCGCAGCTCGAAGGCGCCGAGGAGGCCCTCGATCATGCGGGCCGTGCTCGTCTTGCCGTTGGTACCGGTGATGTGGATGGAGGGGTACGCGCGCTGCGGGTCACCGAGCGTGTCCATCAGCGCGGCGATGCGCGCCACGGAGGGCTCCAGCTTGGTCTCGCCCCAGCGCCCGGCGAGCTCCTGCTCCACCGCGCGCAGCGCCCTGTCCACCTCCGGATCGGTGGGGCGGGCGGGGACCTCATCGCCCTGTGGCGGGCCGGAGGCGGCGCGCAGCGTCCGGCTCCCGGCCTCGATCACCGCCAGGTCGGGGTCGCGCTGGGTCGCTTCGTCGACGATCTCCGCGAAGGTGTCGTCGGAGTCGGACGCGTCGTGCCGGTCGGAAGGGCGGGGCTCACTCACAGGACCAGTCTACGGATGGGCACGGACATCGCGCGCAGCGCCCGGCGGCGCGGGGACGGCGGAGCCCCCGCGCTCCCGGGCGGGCCGGGTTCGCGGGGGCTCCGTACGCGAGCCGTCAGCCGGTGGGCAGGGTCGCGAGCTGGCCGGCGATCCGCTCGATGTCGGCCTCGGCCTTGCTGAGCCGGCCGCGGATCTTGTCGACCACGTTGTCCGGGGCCTTGGCCAGGAACGCCTCGTTGCCGAGCTTCCCGGTGGCCTGTGCCTTCTCCTTCCGGGCCGCCTCCAGGTCCTTCGTCAGCCGCTTGCGCTCGGCCTCGACGTCGATCGTGCCGGACAGGTCGAGCGCGACGGTCGCGCCCGCGACGGGCAGCGACGCGGTGGCCTGGAAGCCGTCCCCGGCGGGCTGGAGGCGCAGCAGCTGCCGGATGGCCGCCTCGTGCGCGGCGAGCGGGGTGCCGGTGAGGTTCAGGTCGGCCGGGACCTTCTGGCCGGGCTGGAGACCCTGGTCGGAGCGGAAGCGGCGGACCTCGGTGACGACCTGCTGGACGAGCTCGATCTCCTTCTCCGCGGCGTCGTCCCGGAAGCCGCTGTCCCCGGGCCAGTCCGCGATGACGACGGACTCGCGGCCGGTGAGCGCGGTCCAGAGCGTCTCCGTGACGAAGGGGACGACCGGGTGAAGGAGGCGCAGCATCACATCGAGGACCTCGCCCAGGACCCGGCCGGAGACCTCGGCCGCCCGGCCGCCGCCGAAGAACGTGGTCTTGGACAGCTCGACGTACCAGTCGAAGACCTCGTCCCAGGCGAAGTGCCGGAGCGCCTCGCTGAGCTTGGAGAACTGGAAGTCGTCGTAGTACGCGTCGACTTCCGCGACGGTCTTGTTGAGGCGGGACAGGATCCAGCGGTCGGTCACCGACATCTCGGCGGCGTCCGGCAGCTCGCCCTCGATGGTGGCGCCGTTCATCAGGGCGAAGCGGGTGGCGTTCCAGATCTTGTTGGAGAACTTGGCGGAACCCTGGACCCACTCCTCACCGATCGGGACGTCGGTGCCGGGGTTGGCGCCGCGCGCCAGCGTGAAACGGAGCGCGTCGGAGCCGTACTTGTCCATCCAGTCCAGCGGGTTGACCACGTTGCCGAAGGACTTCGACATCTTCTTGCCGTGCTCGTCGCGGACCATGCCGTGCAGCACGATCGTCCCGAACGGCGGGACGCCGTCGTTGACGTACAGGCCGAACATCATCATCCGGGCGACCCAGAAGAAGAGGATGTCGTAGCCGGTGACCAGGACGGAGTTCGGGTAGAACTTCGCGAGGCTGTCGGTCTGTTCGGGCCAGCCGAGCGTGGAGAAGGGCCACAGGCCGGAGGAGAACCAGGTGTCCAGGACATCGCTGTCCTGCGTCCAGCCCTCGCCCGTCGGGGCCTCGTCGTCCGGTCCGACGCAGACGACCTCGCCGTTCGGGCCGTACCAGACGGGGATGCGGTGGCCCCACCAGAGCTGACGCGAGATCGTCCAGTCGTGGAGGTTGTCGACCCAGTCGAAGTACCGCTTCTCCATCTCCTGCGGGTGGATCTTGACCTTGCCGTCGCGGACGGCGTCACCGGCCGCCTTGGCGAGCGGTTCGACCTTGACCCACCACTGGAGGGACAGCCGCGGCTCGATGGTCGTCTTGCAGCGCGAGCAGTGCCCGACGGAGTGGACGTAGGGGCGCTTCTCGGCCACGATCCGGCCCTCGGCGCGCAGGGCGGCGACGATGGCGGAGCGGGCCTCCAGCCGGTCCAGGCCCTGGAACGGGCCGGGGACGGTGATGACGGCGCGCTCGTCCAGGACGGTGAGGAAGGGCAGGTCGTGGCGCTTGCCGATCTCGAAGTCGTTCGGGTCGTGCGCCGGGGTCACCTTGACGGCGCCGGTGCCGAACTCCGGGTCGACGTGGTGGTCGGCGACGACCGGGATCGTACGGTCGGTCAGCGGCAGCTTGATCTGCCGGCCGACCAGGTGCCTGTAGCGCTCGTCGTCGGGGTGGACGGCGACGGCGGTGTCACCGAGCATCGTCTCGGCGCGGGTGGTGGCGACGACGATGGTCTCGTCGCCCTCGCCGTACTTCATGGAGACGAGCTCGCCGTCGTCCTCCTGGTACTCGACCTCGATGTCCGAGATCGCGGTGAGACAGCGCGGGCACCAGTTGATGATGCGCTCGGCCCGGTAGATCAGCCCGTCGTCGTACATCTTCTTGAAGACGGTCTGGACGGCCTTCGACAGGCCCTCGTCCATGGTGAACCGCTCACGGGACCAGGCGACGCCCTCGCCCAGGCGGCGCATCTGGCCGGAGATCTGGCCACCGGACTCGTTCTTCCACTTCCAGACGCGCTCGACGAACGCCTCGCGGCCCAGGTCGTGGCGGGACTTGCCCTCCTTGGCGAGCTCGCGCTCGACGACGTTCTGGGTGGCGATGCCCGCGTGGTCCATACCGGGCTGGTAGAGCGCCTCGAAGCCCTGCATCCGCTTGCGGCGGACGAGCGCGTCGATCAGCGTGTGCTCGAAGGCGTGCCCCAGGTGCAGGGAGCCGGTGACGTTGGGCGGCGGGATGACGATGGAGTACGGCGGCTTCTCGCTGTGCTCGTCGGCCTCGAAGTAGCCGCGCTCCACCCAGCGCTCGTACAGCTTCCCCTCTACCTCGGCCGGCGTGTACTGGGTCGGCAGTTCGGGGTGGCTGGCTGGCTGCTGCGCTGCGTTCTCGGTCACGCGACACAGTTTAGGGCCGTCACAGTCATGCGCCGAAACCGGTTTGTTCGGTAACGGTGTGCCTCCCGGTGCCCCACGTACGTGGTACGTCCGTCAGGATGTTCGGAACGCATAAGAACGCATGAGCTTCACGAACAGGGGAATCCGCAGATGAGCTTCAACCAGCCGGGCCCGTACGACGGACAGCAGCCCCAGGGCCAGCCCGGACCGTACGGCCAGCAGCCTGGCCCCTACGGCGGCCCGCCGCCGCAGGGCCAGCCGCAGGGGCAGCCCGGTTACGGGTACCCGCAGCAGGCCCCCCAGGGCGTGCCGCCGCAGCAGCAGCCCCCGCAGCCGGGCTACGGCTACCCGCAGGCCCAGCAGCCCGGCCCGTACGGCCAGCAGCCCCCCACTCCCCCGTACGGCGGCCAGCCGGTCTACGGCCAGCAGCCCGGATTCCCCCCGGCCCAGCAGCCGAAGAAGAAGACCGGCCTGATCATCGGCGGCGTGATCGTGGCGCTCGCGGTCATCGGCGGCGGCGTGTACTTCCTGACGTCGGGCGGCGGCGGTAACAGCGATGTCGCCGACTCCACCAAGGGGTACAAGCTGACACTGCCCGCCTCGGTGGACGACTACAAGAAGGGCGTCAAAGACTCGTCCTCGGACGAGATGTCGGCAGAGGACAAGTCCGAAGCCAAGGACCTGGGCATCAAGGATGCCCACAAGGCCCAGGCCCAGTACACGAGCGGCGACCTTGAGAAGAACCCGCTCACGTCCAAGCTGCTCATGGTGTACGGCAACTGGGGTGAGGTGTCCGACCCGGCGAAGGCCCTCGACGGCATGTTCGCGCAGGCCCAGAAAGGGATGGCCGAGGACGAGGAGGGCAAGGCCTCTCTCGTCGGCAGCCCCGAGACCGTCACACCGGCAGGCTTCAAGGGCGCACTGATGAAGTGCCAGAACATGAAGATTCCCAATGACAAGGCCGACGGCACCGCAGCGGGCGGCCCGAAGGAAATGATCATGCCCGCCTGCATCTGGGCCGACTACAGCACTGTCGGTGCGGTCGTCGGTTTCGACGTCGGTGGGGCCATGACCAACAAGCCCATGTCTCAGGACGAGGTGGCTGGCCTCGCCGCCAAGCTCTACAACACCTCCCGCACCAAGGTCTGATCCCGGCAACGCGAAGGGGCGCCCAGCCGGTTTGATCCGGCCGGGCGCCCCTTCGCGTACGTGTCTACGCCACGGCTACGCCGACTTCTCGTGCCTGCCGTCGTCGTTCTTCCCGATCGTCCGCGGCTCGCGCGGGACCAGGGTCGGGTTGACGTTGTTGCGGACCACGTCCGACGTGATGACGACCCGGGCGACGTCCTTGCGGGACGGCACCTCGTACATCACCGACTGGAGGACCTCCTCCATGATCGCGCGCAGGCCTCGGGCGCCGGTCTGGCGCAGGATCGCCTGGTCCGCGATGGCCTCCAGGGCCTCGCGCTCGAAGTCCAGCTCCACGCCGTCGAGTTCGAACAGCCGCTGGTACTGCTTCACCAGGGCGTTGCGCGGCTCGATGAGGATCTGGAGCAGGGCCTCGCGGTCCAGGTTGTGGACCGAGGTCAGGACCGGGAGGCGGCCGATGAACTCGGGGATCATCCCGAACTTCACCAGGTCCTCCGGCATGACCTCCTGGAACTGGTCGCTCGCCTGGATCTCCAGCTTGGAGCGGATCGTGGCGCCGAAGCCGATGCCCTTGGCGCCGGCCCGGGACTCGATGATCTTCTCCAGACCGGAGAACGCGCCGCCCACGATGAACAGCACGTTCGTCGTGTCGATCTGGATGAACTCCTGGTGCGGGTGCTTCCGGCCGCCCTGCGGCGGTACGGAGGCGGTGGTGCCCTCCAGGATCTTCAGCAGGGCCTGCTGGACGCCCTCGCCGGAGACATCGCGGGTGATCGACGGGTTCTCGCTCTTGCGGGCGACCTTGTCGATCTCGTCGATGTAGATGATCCCGGTCTCGGCCTTCTTGACGTCGTAGTCGGCCGCCTGGATCAGCTTCAGCAGGATGTTCTCGACGTCCTCACCGACATAGCCGGCCTCCGTCAGCGCCGTCGCGTCCGCGATGGCGAACGGGACGTTGAGCATCCGGGCCAGTGTCTGCGCGAGGAGGGTCTTGCCCGAGCCCGTGGGGCCCAGCAGCAGGATGTTGGACTTGGCGAGCTCGATCGCGTCGTCACGGCTCGCCCCGCCGCCGTTCTCGCCCGCCTGGACCCGCTTGTAGTGGTTGTACACAGCGACCGAGAGAGCCTTCTTCGCGGGCTCCTGGCCTACGACGTACCCCTCGAGGAACTCGTAGATCTCGCGCGGCTTGGGAAGTTCCTCCCACCGCACCTCGGAGGTCTCCGCGAGCTCCTCCTCGATGATCTCGTTGCAGAGATCAATGCACTCGTCGCAGATGTACACACCGGGTCCCGCGATGAGCTTCTTCACCTGCTTCTGGCTCTTTCCGCAGAACGAGCACTTGAGCAGGTCGCCGCCATCACCGATGCGTGCCACGAGGTGCTTCCCCTTCGCCTGGGAGACGCCTGGTTCAGCGCCTCCTGGTGCCTCTATCCGACGGTACCTTGCCTGGCCCCCCGTTCGGGCCCCCCTTGGCACGGTTCACACGGCCGGGGCCGGGTGACCCTGCCGTACCAAGGGGTAAAGGCCGACGTCAGGCGGCCGCTCCGGCCGCGCTCTTGCGGGTCGCGACGATCTGGTCGACCAGGCCGTAGGCCAGGGCGTCATCGGCGGTCAGGATCTTGTCCCGCTCGATGTCGTCACGGATCTTCTCGATCGGCGTGGTGGAGTGCTTGGCCAGCAGCTCCTCCAGCTGGGTCCGCATCCGCAGGATCTCGTTGGCCGCGATCTCCAGGTCGGAGAGCTGCTCGCGGCCGGTCTGCGAGGACGGCTGGTGGATCAGGATACGCGCGTTCGGCAGCGCCAGGCGCTTGCCCGGGGTACCGGCGGCGAGCAGCACGGCCGCGGCGGAGGCCGCCTGGCCCATGCAGACCGTCTGGATGTCCGGCTTCACGAACTGCATCGTGTCGTAGATCGCGGTGAGCGCGGTGAACGAGCCGCCGGGGCTGTTGATGTAGATCGAGATGTCCCGGTCCGGGTCCATCGACTCCAGGCACAGCAGCTGCGCCATGACGTCGTTGGCGGAGGCGTCGTCGATCTGTACCCCGAGGAAGATCACGCGCTCCTCGAAGAGCTTCGCGTACGGGTCGTACTCACGCACGCCCTGCGAGGTGCGCTCCACGAAGCGCGGGACGATGTAGCGGTTGTCCACCTGCGGGCCGGTGTAGAGGCCGCTCGCGGAGGCGCCGGAGAAGTTGTTCATGTGGGTGTTCACCATCCTGGTGGCGTTCTGTGGGCTGGGTGTCTCGGCGTACGAGAGATGCGGTGCGGTGGCGCGATCCGGGGAACCGGATCAGGCGCCGGTGCCGCCGCCGCCCGGAACGCCCGACGCGATCGTGATGATCTCGTCGATGAGGCCGTAGTCCTTGGCCTCCTCCGCGGTGTACCAGCGGTCGCGGTCGCCGTCGCGGATGATCGTCTCCACGGTCTGGCCCGAGTGGCGGGCGGTGATCTCCGCCATCCGCTGCTTGGTGCGCAGCAGGTACTGGGCCTGGATCTTGATGTCCGAGGCCGTACCGCCGATACCGGCCGAACCCTGGTGCATGAGGATGTCGGTGTTCGGGAGCGCGAAGCGCTTGCCGGCGGTGCCGCCGGTGAGCAGGAACTGGCCCATTGAGGCCGCCATGCCCATGCCGATGGTGACCACGTCGTTGGGGATGTACTGAATGGTGTCGTACACCGCCATGCCGGCCGTCACCGAACCGCCGGGGCTGTTGATGTAGAGGTAGATGTCCTTGTCCGGGTCTGCGGCAAGGAGGAGCAGCTGCGCGGTGATCTTGTTGGCGATGTCATCGTCGACCTGCTGACCGAGGAAGATGATGCGCTCGCCGAGCAGTCGGCTGTAGACCTGGTCACCGAGGCCTCCACCGAGGGACGGCTCTCCGGCGGCGTAGGGCATCAGATTCGTCACGTATCCACCTGCTCGTCTCTGACGGCTCCGGCCGTCTCAGCGTCTTCGTACCGGGTGGGCCGGGACTCCCCGACCCTTCCTATTCATGGACCCTAACGCGCAGGTGGGACAACGCCATCCCGCTTCCGCAACTGTTCGCTGGGAGCGCAAGGTCCGCAGTCCGCACACGGGTTGTGGGGAACGTCCACCGGTACGACGACGGGCTCCGGACGCGATTGCGTCCGGAGCCCGTCTGCGGGTTCAGCGCGAGGCTCAGGCCTCGGTCTTCTCCTCGGCCGGGGCGTCGGCGGTGCCCTCGGCGGCCTCGACCGCCTCGGTGGCCTCCTCCGCCTCGTCCTCGTCGTCCTCGAGCTCGACGGGCTCACCGTTGGTGTCGACGACCTTGGCGGCCTCGACGACCACGGCCAGCGCCTTGCCGCGGGCGACCTCGCCGACGAGCATCGGCACCTGGCCACCCTCGACGACGGCCTGGGCGAACTGGTCGGGGCTCATGCCGGAGGACTGCGCGCGCCGCATGAGGTGCTCGGTGAGCTCCTCCTGGTTGACGTTCAGCTTCTCCTTGTTGACGAGCTCGTCAAGGATGAACTGGGTCTTGATGCCCTTGACGGCCTGCTCGGACGTCTCGGCCTCGAACTCCTCGAGGGTCTTGCCCTGGATCTCCAGGTACTTCTCGAGGTCGAGACCCATCTGGCCGAGCTGGTGGTGCTCCAGGTTGTGCTTGCGGGTCTGGACCTCGTCCGCGAGCAGCTTCTCGGGGATCGGGACCTCGGCGAGCTTCAGGAGCTCCTCCAGGACCCGCTCCTGGGCCTGGGTGGCCTGGTCGTACTGCTTGGTGCTCTCCAGCCGCTTGCGGCTGTCGGCCTTGAGCTCGTCGAGCGTGTCGAACTCGCTCGCCATCTGGGCGAACTCGTCGTCCAGCTCGGGAAGCTCACGGGCGGCGACCGCGGTGACCTTGACGGTGACCTCGGCCTCCTTGCCCTCGGCGGAGCCGCCCTTCAGCTCGGAGGCGAAGGTGGCCTCGCCACCCGCCTCCAGGCCGGTCACGGCGTCGTCGATGCCTTCGAGGAGCTCGCCGGAACCGATGGTGTACGAGACACCCTCGGCCACGCCGTCCTCCAGGACCTCGCCCTCGACCTTGGCGGTCAGGTCGATGGTCACGACGTCGCCGTCGGCGGCGGCGCGCTCGACCGGGCTGGTCGAGGCGAAGCGCTCACGGAGCTGCTCCACGGCCTTCTCGACGTCCTCGTCGCTGACCTCAAGGGCGTCGACGGTGACCTCGATGCCGGAGTAGTCCGGAATCTCGATCTCGGGGCGTACGTCAACCTCGGCGGTGAAGGCCAGCAGTTCGCCGTCCTTCAGCTCCGTGATGTCGACCTCCGGCTGGCCGAGGACGTTGAGCTCTCCCTCGTTGACGGCCTCGGTGTAGAACTTCGGGAGGGCGTCGTTGACGGCCTCCTCCAGCACAGCACCACGGCCGAACCGCTGGTCGATGACCCGGTTGGGGATCTTGCCCTTGCGGAACCCCTTCACCGTGACCTGCTGGTTGATCTTCTTGTACGCCGCGTCGAGGCTGTCCTTGAGCTCCTCGAAGGGCACCTCAATGCTGAGCCGAACCCGGGTCGGGTTCAGGGTCTCCACGGCGCTCTTCACGGTTCGGTCTCCTTGTGGCTGACTTCTTGGGGTTCTGCTCCACCGCACACGAGGCGGCTTCGCGGACCGAGCCCGGTACATCAGACACACGGGCACGCATTTTGCATAGTAACGGCAAGGTGGAGAACTCCCACAATGCGATCTTGCCGGTGGTCGGGGTGGCCGGATTCGAACCGACGACCTTCCGCTCCCAAAGCGGACGCGCTACCAAGCTGCGCCACACCCCGTCGGTGCGACACGTAGGGTACATGCAGACCGGCAGTGCATCGGCCGCTTTTCCGGAAGCGTCGCCCGACGCGACACCGGTGCGGGATCGGGTGTGCGGGCAGCGCCCGCGACCCGCTACGATGCTTCTCGTGCCGCGGTCCCGGTGACCTGCGGTGCGGTGCATGCGGGCGTAGCTCAATGGTAGAGCCCTAGTCTTCCAAACTAGCTACGCGGGTTCGATTCCCGTCGCCCGCTCCAATCACTCAGGGCCAGGTCAGAGGATCATCCTCCGGCCTGGCCCTGATGTGTTTCTGATCTTCGTTCAGTCCCGCGTGCCCGCTGCGTGCCCGTTTGGGTCTGGATCTTGCTTTCGGGCCTGCTCGACGGCAGCGCTCACGGCGTTGCCGATCAGCCGTTCCCGTTCAGCCGTGGCGTGCTGGTAGATCAGCGCGGCACGGGCCGTACTGTGGCCCATTCTCGTCATCAGCTCACGGGTACTGGCGCCGGTCGCCGCGGCCAGCGTGTTGCCGGTGTGCCGAAGATCATGAAAGTGCAGGCCCTTGATCCCGGTCTGTCCGCACGCCTTGCGCCACAGCCGGTTGAAGTGGTTCCGGCGAGGGGTCGCGCCCTTGGCCCCGACGAAGACGCGGCCATCCGCTCCGTGCTCGGAGTACACCGCGAGGTGAGTGGCCAGTTCGTCATGGATCACGGCAGGGATCGCCACGGTGCGCTTGCCGGCCGCACTCTTGGGCTCCTTCACCAGGCGCTCCCCGCTGTGGAGTTCAGCGATGTTCCGGCGAACGCGCAAGGTGCCGGCCGTCAGGTCGAGGTCCCGCCGACGGAGGCCGACCAGCTCGCCCCAGCGAAGGCCGGAGAAGGCCGCCAGGAGGACGAGCGCGCGGTATCGGGGCTGGATTGCCCCAGCGAGCGCGTAGACCTCCTGAACGGTCGCTGTAGGCCGCTCAGGGGTGGGGGCCGTACTCGCGCCCTTGACCCGGCAGGGATTGCGGCGGATCAGCCGGTCGTCCACGGCCGTCATGAGCACTGCCCGCAGGAGTGCGTACGACTTCGCCACGGTTGACGGGCCGACGCCGTTCTCCAGTCGGGCGACTCGCCAGGCGCGGACCATGGCCGAGGTGATGTCGGCTACGGCGACCTTGCCGAAGGTGGGGTCCAGGTGGTTGCGCAGGAGCGAGCGGTAGAGGTCTGCGGTGGACGCGCCGATGCCGCGCTCAGCGATCCAAGTGGCCGCGTACGAGCCGAACTCGACCTGCCCCGCGTCGGGATCGGACCAGTCCCCGGACCGGAGTTCCGCTTGCCGCTCAGCCAGCCAGTCATCCGCGTCCCGCTTGGTTCGGAACGTCTCGGGGGCAGGGCGATCGATGCCATCAGCCCCCAGGTAGCGAGCCTGATACCGGCCGGAAGGGAGCTTCCGCACGCGCCCGAATGTTCGCTTCTTGCTCGCCATCAGGCGGCCCTCCTCAGCATGCCGCGCCGAACGGCCACAGGCTCCACCGTGTGGGCTGCGACGAAGCCGGAGACCGCACTTTCGGGGATGCGGACGTGGCGGCCGACCTTGACGAAGGTGATGCGCCGTTCCTCGATGAGCCGCCGCGGGAAGCGCACGGTCGTGCCCAGACGCTCAGCGACTTGTTCCACGGTCAGCAGGCGGTCGGCCATGCTCACCACTCCCCTTCGGTGGTTGCTTCGAGTTCGGCACGTGCTTCACGGGCGGTGTCGCGGTTGTGCTGGATGTCGCGGTGGATGTTGGCGGCGAGCCAGGATTCGCCGGGGGTGTGGCCGTGGCCGGCGTAGGTCCAGTGCGCGAGCGTGAGCGTCGTTGCCTCGGGGTGGTCGTCCGGATCCGGGAGGCCGAGCGCGGTGCGTTGTTGGGCGGCGCGGTAGTCGGCGCGTACCTGACGCAGAGCTCCAAGGGTGGTGGAGTACATGCGCGACTTCGTGGAGAAGTGGCCGCGGAAGCCGAGCATGTGAGCCCAGTCCCGAAGCTTGCGGTCCGGGTAGGCATGGTGGAGGTCGAGGCACGCTTCGATGAGCCGGCGGGGGTGCTCGGGGACGTCGAGGAGGATCAGCGCTTCCTTGTTGCCCACGCGGTGGTCCACGGTGCCGGTCGTCTCCGCCGCCTTGGTGGCGTACTTGGCGACGTAGGAGGCCACCGCCTGCTCTGTGAGGTCTTCGCCGTTCCCGAACGCGCCGATGGGCTGGACGTCGAGCTGCGTGCCCCAGCGCAGCACCCAGGCCGTGGGGAAGCCAGCCTCCTCGTTCGGGGGCACGACGACTTCCACGCGAGCCGCCGCGGCACGGATGGCGCCGTCGAGCAGGTCGAGGGTCGCCCAGGCCGGCGGGGGTGAGTCCGGGCCGTCGGGTCCGTCGAAGCGGATCACGGCGTGGAAGTGGACCGCTCCGCGCTTCTGGTACTCCGCGACCTTCCCGAAGGACAGCCGGGACTGTTCGCGGGCAGCCTTCTGGGTGAGGCCGGCGCGACGGGCGATTTCGCGGCGGAGGTAGATCGTGAAGTAGCGCCAGAGGTCGGATGCGTGGTTGTTCCAGAGCACGGCCCCGGCGTAGTCGTACGTCGCGGGGTTGATGGGGGTGCCGAGTTCGGTGGCGTTGTCGGGGTGGTGGGTGCCGCAGCGGCAGGGCCGGTTCCCGGGCCGGTTGTGGACCGCACCGAACGACGGAGCGGTGAGGGTCGCGAAGACCCGCGGGTGGTCGCGGATGGTGTGCGGGGTGCCCTTGTCCGGGTCGCCGGTGAGGCCGGCGCGGATGAGGTGGTAGGTGTCGCCGGCGTAGGTCCAGGCGCAGGCGGGGCAGCGGGAGGCGCGGCGGTTGCCGCAGGCGATGCGTAACCGGCCGCCGGGCTCGGTGTCGGTCGTGTAGTGGTGCAGGAGGGTGCCGGTTGCTCGGTCGGTGGTCTTGGTGGCGCCGGTGAGGTGGATGGGTTGGGCGCATCCTCCGGTGCGGCGGATCTGTTCTTCCCAGCGGTCGAAGCCGGTGGACCCGGCCACCCTCAGCACGTCGGCGAGGGTGGCCGGGTCCAGGCCCGCCGCGGTGGCGGTCGTATTCATCAGCCACGTTCCTTGCGGTTGTGAGCGGGTCCGTGGTTGGCGGTGTAGCCCTCCACCAGGGCCCGGACCTGTGCGTCACCAGTCGCGGTGGCCGAGGCCCCGCAGTGGCACACGGCCGATCCGGTGGCGGGGGTGTTGGGGGACGGCTTGCTGACGTGCAGGCCCGGGCGGTCCGCGGTCGGGGTCAGGTCAGACATGGCAGTCACCTCCCGGCGCGGGCGTAGGCGCGGACGGGGGTGGTGTGGCCGGTGCCGCGGCAGGCGGGGCAGTGCGCGGTGATGGTGTGCCGGTCGCCGGTCGGGGTCGTCTGGCCGGTGGTGACGGCGACCTGAGGGAAGCCGTCGCAGTGGCCGCAGATCGGCCGGGGCAGGGTGTTCTCGGGCATGATGGGATCTCCCTTTCGGGTCCTTGGATCTGGAATGGGTTGGGCGCCCGGGGCGGCGGAAACTTGGCGGTTGAGGCCGCCCCGGGGGCTACTTGGTGCGGGTGGAGCGCTTGATCGTGAGGCTCACGCCGCCGGTGGCGGAGAGAACGGCGACCGCCGCGGCAGCGGCAACGTGGAGGGTCACGGCGATCATCAGGATGATCAGGGCGATTCCGCCGGTGATCGTGATGGCCAGCACGACGGGGCCGGTGTAGTTGCGGGGCGCGGCCCGGACGATGACGATCTGCTTCGGGTCGGTGCCGTGCGGGAGCTGCCGGAGCAGGTCAGCCGGGATGTGACCGGCGTTGTACTGGTCCTCGGGGTAGCGCATGAGGTCACCTCCTCTCAGGCCGTGCAGCGGTGGGTTTTGGCGGCGAGTTCGGCGGCGGCACGGCCGTGGTAGTCGGCGGAGAAGTTGCAACCGGGGGCGGTGCAGGCGGCGGTGTGCTTGGTCCGGCCGCGGCCGTCGTAGTGGGTGCCGATCTGGACGGGGCCGATGCGGATCACGTTGGTGAAGCGGTTCGGACGCGGCATGACGTGGGCTTCCTTCCTGTCAGGCGAGTTGGGCCGTGATGGCGTCAGCCAGCGGGGCGGGGACACCGAGGCGAGCGCGGAGGGTCGCCGTGTCGATGCGGGAGCCGGTCGTGGCGTGGTGGGTGTCGGCGACCTTCCGGGCGTGATCGAGCAGCGCCGGAGGAACAGCGACAGCCGGGGTTGGGGCAGGGGCCGGCGGGAGTTCGGGCGCAGGGTCCGGGGCCGGTTCGGGAGCCCGCTGGACCGTGACGTCCGGGGCCGGGTCGGGGTCCGGGGCGGTCAGCGGTGCAGTGGATGGGGCCGGTTCGGTCTCGGCGGGTGCCGTGGGGGTGTGGGCGAGGAGTGTTCCGCCGAGGAAGGCGAGGGCGGGCCAGCCGGCGACGAGGATGCGGAGCCAGGGCGGGACGTCGCCGAGGTCGAGCATTCCGGCGGTCGCGATGTTCGCGCCGAGGGATGCGGTCAGGGCGATGACGAACCAGACCCAGGCCGGGCGGTTGTCGGCGTGGGTGCGCATCCGGCGCCAGGCGGCGACCAGGAGCAGGTCCACGCTGATCGGGTAGGCCCAGGCCTTCCAGCCGTCCTGTCCAGCCGCTTCGGCCAGGTCATGAAGGTGCGAGAACGACAGCGCACCGGCGATCACGGCCTGCACCAGCACGGCATCCAGTCGGATGGTTCGGGACATCAGGGTTCACCTCCAATCTGTGGTGGTGCCGGGGCCGGGCGGGATTCGGTGGTCACCGCCCAGCACCCGGAGGTCAGGAGTCGGGGTCAGTGCCGGTGCCGAAGCAGTTCAGGCAGAAGCCGTCCTGCTTGCCGACCGGGCGATGCTTGCGACCGACCCGCACTGTGATCGCGACGCATCCGGTCCCGTTGCACGGCTTGCAGGGCGCCGGCTCGGCCGGGGGCTTGGGCTTGGTGGTCCGTTTCGTGGTGGCCATGGCGGTGGTTCCTTTCGGTTCCGGGCATGGGCGGGGTAGGGACCTGGCGCGAGAGGTCGCGCCAACCGGGGAAGGTGCGGGTGTTACTCGGTGACCGGGCGGGGCTTGGCCAGCGGCGCAGCCGGGGCCGGGGTGGCGCGGACGATCGGGCGGAACGGGGCCAGCGCGGCGATGTCCGGGGTCATGTGCGCGTACTCGCGGCAGATCGCGACCGCTTCCGTAGCGGTCATTTCCGGAGTGCGGATGCGGGACCAGCCCCCGGAGGAGTCGCCGGCCACCGCCACACCGGGGCGGTCCGGGGCAATGGTCGTGGCGGCGAAGACCGCGTCCGGGGCGATGTCGGCCAGGCCCATTTCGGCGGTCTGCTTGTCGTTGACGCGGTGCACCACACGGCCGGTGAGCTGGGCCCGGAGCATGGTGGCGCCCTTGCCGAGATCGGAGCCGAAGCGCTGCCCGCAGACCTCCAGGTAGATGCCGATCGCGCGGGCCATCTGGGCGAGGCGGACCAGGCGCATCACCATCCGGTCTCTGCGTTCCTCGTCCTTCTTCACCGCGGTCAGGAAGAGTTCCGCGACTTCGTCGACCAGGACGATCAGGGGTACGGGACGGACCTTGGCGGGCAGGTCCCACAGGTCGGAGACTCCGTGGGCGCTCAGGATGTCGAAGCGCTCCTCCATCTCCCGCACGAGGACTTCCAGCAGGCTGTCGGCTTCGTCCGGGGTGGTGGCGAGGGCGGAGAGCCGGGGTGCGAACCCACGCTGTTCCACCCCGCGTTTGCAGTCGATGCCGATCAATCCGACCGGGAGTTTCGCGAGACCGGTGATCAGGTTGCGCTGATACATCGACTTGCCCGACTGATTCGCACCCACCGTCAGGCCGTGCGGGACCTTCTTGTAGTCCCGGACGAACGCCGTACCGTCCTCCCGCAGAGCGACAGGCACCACGAGCGGGCCGGCCAGTTTGCGGGGCAGTCGGCGCGGCATCTTCACCCGGCGCAGGACGTCGTACCCGGTCATGCGCAGTTCGACGAAGCCGGGCTTGACCTCCACAACGTGCACGGAATGGACGCCCCAGGCGTGCCGCAACCGTTCCGAGGCCGCAGCCACGTCCGCAGGCTCCAAGCCGGCCGGAAGGCGGAGTATCGCCCGCATCCCGGTCGAGGAAGCGCGGACCCGGCGGACACTCGGGGGAACCGGCTGTACGTCCTGGCGGCGGGCCACGTTGCGGACCATGAACGCCCGCAGCCTGGACGGCTGAACCGTCAGCCCACACACATCCATCGTCGAGCGATACGTGGCCGCGAACCGGACCCGGGCAATCGGCAGACCCACCAGCGACCAGAACACCCGCGGTGCGCGAGCCTTCGCGTAACCGAGGCCGCCGGCAGCCGATAAGACCCCGGCCGCCTCGATCATCAGGGTCAGGTCCGGCATGATCAGGCACCCGCCGTGATCGCTACCGCGCGGAAGCTGATCCCGTGCCGGGTCTGGCCATTGAAGGTGTTCTCCCAGTCGCGGGCCTTGAGGCCGATCACCGTGACCGGCGTACCCGGAGTCAGGCTCTCCGGAACACCCGTGCTCGGGACCGTCACCTGGTAGAGGTTCCCCTCCCCGTCGTCCGAGATCAGCAGGCCCACGGTCGCGAGCGGGGCACCGGTCTCCCGGTCCATCGCGATCTCACCGGTCTGCTTACTCACGAGCTTCGGAGTCGGAGGCGTCGCAACGAACACGACAGCGGTCGAAACATCGATCTTGAACGACGGCATAGCTGTCTCCTCGGTCGTACGGCCCAAGCCTCTTGAACCGCTTGCTCAACTTGTTGGTACAAGCTGATACCTAGAGATTGCATCACCGAGGGTGAGGCGTCAAGCACTTCGGAGCACATGTACCAACAAGTTGACCGAGTGCGTCATGATGGGGTCATGAGCAAGCAGCCGAAGTACCGACAGGTGGCCGACGCACTGCGTCGTGAGATCGACAGCGGCGCCTACGGTCCCGGCGCGCGGCTCCCTTCAGAGAGCGAACTTTCGACACGGTTCGACGCGTCGAGAAACACTGTCCGATCGGGCCTGAGTCTGCTGGTCAGCGAGGGTTTGATCACGTCAAGCCAAGGGCTTGGCTACGAGGTCCGTGAGCACGAGCTCTTTGAGCTCAACGCTTCCCGCTTCGAGAACCTGAGCTTCCCGCAGACTGGCGACGCCTACTCGACGGACGTGACGAACGCCGGCCGCAGGCCGCACCAAACGTTTCGTGTCGAGCTCACCACCGCCCCCGAGTACGTGGCCCAGCGTCTGCAAGTCGACGCCGGATCCCGAGCCGTCCTCAGGTTCTGCCATCGGTTCGTTGACGATGTCCCATGGTCCACCCAGGCCACTCACTACCCCGATTGGCTGGTAGAGGCAGCCCCCCGGCTGACTGAACCGGGGGATATCGCCGAAGGAACGACCCGCTACCTCACGGGTCTCGGCATCGAGCAGGTCGGATACGCCGACGAGATCGCCACCCGGATGCCGACGCCAGAGGAGGCCCGACTTCTGGACATAGGAGCGGGAATCCCGGTCCTGCTCTGGACCCGAACCGGCTACTCCCCTGAGCGGCCCATTCGCTGCACGATCACGACGTTCCGCGGCGACCTGAACCGGATGAACTACGAGATCGGCGACCTGTCCGCCCGAAACGAGAACGACCCCCAGTGAAGATCACAACCGCAGTACCGGGCGACTTGGACCAGCTTCTGGCGTTCCGGGAAGAAGCCGCATCCTGGATCAGCGAACTGGGCAGCGACCAGTGGAGCCGGCCATACCCTGCCGATCGCCTGTTGCTGACCATCGAGGCTGGCACAGTCTTCATGCTCCGCGACGGCAGCCGGACCGCTGGGACCATCACTCTCACGCCAGAGGCGGAAGAGGGGTTGTGGACGCCCGAGGAGTTGGGGGAGGCATCCATCTTCGTCAACAAGCTGACAGTGTCCCGCGATTACGCGGGGAAGGATCTTGGAGGCAGGCTCCTCGATTGGGCGGGAGATCGCGCCTACCAATCGTCGGCCAAGTGGCTCCGCCTTGACGCATGGACCAACAACGCCGCACTTCAGCGCTACTACCTACAGCATGGCTTCGAGCACGTTCGGACTGTCCGGGAAGGCGGCGCCATCAACGGCGGCCCACGCGTCTCAGGCTGGCTTGCCCAGCGCCCTGCTTCCCCCGCCCAGCACGGGTTCGAGGACCAGACGCCTGGCCCCAAGCCCTTTGGCACCTGAGCTGTTACAGGTTTCTCTACCTCATCAAGGCACCCGGCTGCGCTCCGCTCCGCCGGGCGCGCTTCCCGGCTCTGGCCGCTCCCGCGCTCCTGCCTTCGGCCCGCTCGTCGCTGCCGCCGCCGACGCGCGCCCGCAGTGGATAGGCCCGAGGGCATGAGTCGAGACCGATCCGCGGGCCAAAGACATGCCTCCGGCGGGGGCGCTCAGACTCCGGGATGGGAGGGGCGCCGTTCGCGGCTGCCGGCGAATTCGTGGTGAGCGTCGTGGAGCTCCCATCCCGACCACCTTCGACCCAGGCAAAGCCGAGCAGTCGCGGCCCAGGGCGTCAAGGTCGTTCGTACAGTGGCGCGCTCCACCTTGACGCCCTGAACCACGCCCGCTCCACGGAGTGTGGGTCGAAGGCGGACGGGATGGGAGCTGGGGTAGGTGGTGGGTTGAGGTGGGGCCTAGGCTCTCCGGAATCGGTGAGCAGGGGGGACTTTGGTGGAGCAGCAGTGGCCGGAAGGGCCGAACGCAGACCCTGATGCGGCGAGAGAGCGCTACAGAACGGACATGAACGCATCACGAGCCGCGATGTGGGAGTTGTTCCGGGTGGAACTCTCCGTCGCACACATGGGCCTGGCGCTCGTCGTGATGGCGAGCGTCTTGGTATCCGTAGTCTGGTCCCCGCCCGCGGGTGCACTCATCGCTGGAGGCTTCGCAGCGCTGTTCGTTGTCGCCTTGGTCGTATTCCTGCTCCTGGGCAGGCGACGATGGGGCGCCGTGCGCGCCGCGTACAAGTTCGTGTTTGGCTGGGCGAATTGGGTCACGCCCTAGAGGTCTGGCGGGGTGTTCTGTCAAGCGGCACCCGGAGATCTGACATCAGTCTCTGACACCAACGGCCACGTACATGCGCGATCAACGGCGGATCTCGCCGGACGGACAACGCAGGTCCATCTCAGGGGATCCCACGTCGTGAAGTTGGTGTGGTCGACCTGATAAGGATGAGGCCACAGGCTGACTCCTGCCTTGCCGAGCAGCAGAGCCCCACCTGATCCCTCGCTGAGTACAGTGACCGGCAAGGGGGCATCATGTCTGATCAGGGTTGGAACGACGAAACCGACTACACCAGGGCTCAAGGTTGGGCCCGGTTCGTGACCGTGATCGCATTGGTCTGCTCGCTGGGAGTCATCGCACTTGGAGTCGTCGCCGTCTTCGGCCTGAAGTTCTTCCTCTACGTCATGGAAGCGCTCAGCGGATAGCCCGCTGCCGACTGCTCTGGCTAGAGCTACGGAGCAGAAGTGTCCGTGGTGAGCGTCTAACTGCGTGACAACGGCGACGTACAACAGCAGACAAGCGTGGACGCCCGCGGACGATGAGCGCAGGTGAGAGCCACAACAGTGCGAGGCTACTCCCCCGCCCAAGTTACTTCGGGACGATGCGGTCGCGGGCTCCAACCACACCGGACTCTGCTCCCTCAGGCTCGCCGCAGAGCGGCCTTCATCCCCTCAATCAGGGTCATGCGGGTCTCACGAGCAAGCCGCCAAGCATGGAGGTACTCAACGGAGTCCGACTCATGGCCGGCGACCACCGCATCATGGAAATCGAGCACACTCAGAGTGGCGCGGCCGGCCAGTTCGACAACCGGCCTCTGGGCTACCAACTCCAGTTGTTGCTGCGCTGCGTAGACTCCGTGCTCGCCGATCGCAACGTGCCCCTTGCCAATCCGTTCCGGGGAAGGCTCGCCCCGAGAGAACGCATCCCGGGCCTGAGCAAGTGCTGAAAGATACTCCATGAACGCTGAGCGGAGCGCGTCTCGATCCCGCTCTGACGTGTCACGTCGCCACCGGATGCGATCAGCGACAAGAGTGCTGCCGACGCCAAGAACCGTGCCCACTGCTGTCGCTACGATCGCCGACCACTGCATTCGCCCCCCATGGCTTGATGTTGCTCAGCAACGTCGGCCCCAATGGCAGGCGTGCGGTCGCATCTTGATGCCCTGAACCACGACCGCTCCACGACGTGTGGGGCGAAGGCGGACGGGATGGGAGCTGGGCGAGTGGTGGGTTGAAGTGTGTCCAGCACCGCCAACGCGCGACCGTATCGCGGAGTGCCCGCCGCTCGGGACCCAAGTGCGTTAATGTTTAGCCTGCTTGAACGACAAGCAGCCGTGCGGCATCTCCGGCAAGAGATTCAATGCCCCACGGCTTCAAGTGACAAGGACTCCAGATGAACCCCGAAGGTCAGTCACCCATAACCCATTGTCTACACAATGGGTTATGGGTGGGACGCTACACGCAAGGAACGTCTCGAATCAACCCCTGCGCCACAAACAAGGCCAGCCGGCGTCAAGTCGTCACCGACATCATCAAGCTGGTCACCTCACTAGCCAGCGCGATTGCGGCCGTTGCCCCGCTGATGACCAAGCTGCTGTAGGCGTGCCCGCTGCGTGCCCGACACAGGGGGAAGCAGCGGGGAACCACAGGAGCAGACAGGACCTTGCCGACTCGACCGCAGGTCAGAGTATGCGCAGGTCAGACCCCATCCGCATACGGGGTCTTCCAAACTAGCTACGCGGGTTCGATTCCCGTCGCCCGCTCCATGGCTCGGGCCCGGTCCGGCGTCATCCTCTCGGATGGCTGCCGGACCGGGCCCTTCGCGTTTCCCCGCGCTGCGCGTGCCCCCGCGCGCGTCCCGGGGCCGGGGTACGGCCCGGGACGCGGTCCGGGGTCAGAAGTTGATCTGGTTGATGCTCTGCGCTATCGAGTCCATGAACTTCTGGATCGACGGCGCCATGCCGGTCGATGCCAGGAAGAAGCCGAAGAGCACCGCGACGACCGCGGGTCCGGCCTTGATGGAGCCGCCTCGGATCAGGACCACCAGGATGATCGCCAAAAGAAGCACCACAGACAGTGAAATGGCCACGACTGATCACACCCTCGGTCGGTCCGCCTTGCCGGCCCGGAAGCGTGCGGCCGTGCACACCTCCGTTTGCGTCCATCGTGCCACCAACTCCCCTGTGGTCGCTGCCGCCTGACGAAGCGACCAGTCGGTATCACGCCATCTTGCGCCGGTCGCGGACCTGTTCGCAGCGTCAGCGCGGTGCCGCCGGCCCAGTGGCGGCAAGGCGGGTGCGGTCGGTGCGCGCGGTAATGATCCGATGAACGGAAATGATCTGCAACGGTGATCGTTTCCTTACCCACACACTTCATCCACATGCAATTCCCGAAGTCGGGTGCGACGTAATTCACTGCCCCAACTGCCTGATGATATGCACCATTTAAGGAGGATTAACCAGCCCATACCGGGCAAAAAACAGGGGTTTGCCTTTTGGTCGGCCGGGCACACGCGATATCCGATGGCGGTTTTACGAAATGCAATCGAGACGTCTAGGGTGCTTGAGATGTTCCACGCTCCGAACGTATTCCAGAGGGCACCGCTCCCCCCAGCGACCCGGGAGTCGGAGCCCAGACCCCAAGCGCCGGGCCGGGCACCGGACGCCCCCTCCGCGGTGGCCGTGGCGGAACGGCCCGTGCAGGCCCCGCCCGCGAAGAAGCGTGACGCCTACTTCGACAACGCCAAGTACCTCGCCATCGTGCTGGTCGCGGTGGCGCACTCATGGGTGCCGGTCATGGAGGGCAGCAGGGCGGCCCGCGCGGCGTACATGGTCACGTACACCTTCCACATGCCGGCCTTCATCATCATCTCCGGCTATTTCTCACGTTCGTTCAGCCTGACCCCCGCCAAGGTGAAGCGCCTGGTGACGGGGGTCGCCGTGCCGTACATCGTGTTCGAGACGGCCTACTCGCTGTTCCGGCGGTACGCGAGCGGCTCCTCCGACGGGGCGATCAGCCTGCTGGAGCCCTGGTACCTCACCTGGTTCCTGGCCGCGCTGTTCATCTGGCGGCTCACCACGCCGATCTGGCAGAACCTGCGCCACCCGCTGGCGGTGTCGCTCGTGATCGCGGTCCTCGCCTCGCTCGCCCCCAGCATCGGCGACGACCTCGACCTGCCGCGCGTCCTGCAGTTCCTGCCGTTCTTCGTGCTCGGTCTCCAGCTCAAGCCCGAGCACTTCCGGCTGGTCAAGCGCCGCGAGGTGCGGCTGCTGGCCCTGCCGCTGTTCGCCGGTGCGCTGGTCTTCGCCTACTGGGCGGCGCCCCGGATGCAGCTGGGCTGGTTCCTGCGCGACTCCAGCGCCCAGGAGATGGACGCCCCGTGGTGGTCGGGCGCGGTGATGACCCTCGCCCTGTTCGGCTGCGCGACGCTGCTCACCGTCGGGTTCCTCGCGTGGGTGCCGCGCCGCCACATGTGGTTCACGGTGCTGGGCGCCGGCACGATCTGCGGCTATCTGCTGCACGGGTTCCTGGTGAAGGGCGCCGACTACTCGGGCCTCTTCGACCACAACGACTGGCTGATCTCGCCCACCGGGCTGGTGCTCGTCACCGTGGCCGCCTCGGTCGGGGTGACGCTGCTGTGCACGCCGCCGGTGCGACGGGTCATGCGCTGTGTGACCGAACCGGACATGAACTGGGCGTTCCGGCGGGACGCCGCCAAGATCTGAGACTTCGGGATTGAGCCAACACGGCGGAGCCGGACCCGGTCGGGTCCGGCTCCGCCGTGTTGGCTCAATCCCGACGGTCGGTGGGTGATTCCGGGGCGGTGAGTCCGAGCAGGCTCCGCACCTGCGCATACTTCGCGGCCAGCCGGGTACGGGTCGCCGGGTCCAGGACCGCGAGGCGGACCGGGTCCGCGTTGTGCGCGAGGTCGGACTCCTTGATCAGCAGTGCGCCCGGAGTGGCCAGGATGCGGCGGGCGTACGCCGGCAGCTCCTCGCCCTCCCGCTTGCTGACGGCCAGGACCATGTCCTTGACCCGCTGCGGCAGCGCGGCCCCGGCCAGCCAGCGCTCCGACAGCGCGTCGTCCTCGACCGCGTCGTGCAGCCAGGCGGCTGCGATCTGCTCGTCGCTGCCGCCCCTGGCCCGTACGCCCTCCGCGACGGCCGCGAGGTGTTCGGCGTACGGGCGTCCCGCCTTGTCCCGCTGACCCTCGTGGGCCGCACGGGCGATGCGCTCGACTTCGGCCGGGGTCAGGTGTATGCGGGGTGCCGTCATGGCCCGACTCTACGGTCGGCCCGCGGCCCGGCCCAGGGCGGCGTGGGCCGGCACCAGTGCGGCGGCGAGGCCGAGGCCCACCGTGGCGGCCAGGAACGATCCGTACAACGCGGGCGGGATGTACGGGGATTCGCCGGTCAGGCCCCGCATCATCGGGATGAGCGTGGCCAGCGCGATGGCCGTGCCGAGCGCGGCCCCGGCCACGGTGACCAGCAGGGCCTCCCAGCGGATCATGCCCATGACCTGGCGGCGGGTGGAGCCGACGAGCCGGAGCATGGTCAGTTCCCCGCGGCGGTCCAGGACGGTCATCACCAGTGTGTTGACCGCCGCGACGGCTGCGAATCCGCCGAGGACCGAGGCCATGACGGTGTTGGCCCACGCGTTCAGCTCGCGGTCCCGGCTCTGCGCGGTGGCGTAGCCGGAGGGGTCTGTGACGGTGCCGAGTGCGGCGAGCCGCTCCGCGCCCGCCGGGGTCGCCCGTACGAGTACGTCGGAGGCGTACGGCGAGGTGACGTGGGTCAGCAGGTCGGCGGAAGGGAGGGTGACGAGGGCGGTGCCCAGGCCTCTTCCGTAGACCGCGACGATCTTCGGCGACGCCTTGGTGCCGTCCGGCAGGCGCAGCGCGAGGCGGTCGCCGGTGTGCACCTTCGCCGAACCGGCGAGCGTGGTGTCGATGGCGACGGTGCCGGGGGCCAGCGCGTCGAGTGATCCGGTGCGGACGTCGAGGTCCTGGACGGCGGCGAGTTCACGGCTGGAGCCGATGACTCCCTGCGCCGGGGCGTTCTCCAGCCAGGTGTCGCCGCCCGATCCGGCGGGGACCAGCACGGAGGTGCGGAGCAGTCCGACGGCGGTGGAGACGCCGGGGGTCGTGGCGGCGCGTTCGGTGGCGTCGGAGGCGAGGCCGTCCGGTGCGGAGACGATGCGGTCCGCGGTGACGGCGGCACGCTGCTGGTGCTCGATCGCCCGGTCCTCGCTGGTGTGCATGAAGACGAGCGTCGAGGAGAAGGCCATGGCGAGCACGATCGGCGTGATCGCGGAGGCCATCCGCCGGGAGTTGGCGCGGGAGTTGGCCGCGGCCAGCGAGGCGGAGGGGCCGCCGGCCCGCAGCGGGAGGCCGAGGACGGAGGCGCAGATGCGGGCGATCAGCGGGCCGAGCAGTCCGACCGCGAGCATGAAGAGCATGACCACACCGAGTGCGGCGTTGGCCGCGTCGTCGCCGGTCTGCGAGGCGGCGACGCCCGCGAGGACGCCGCCACCGGCCAGCGCGGCGATACCCAGGGGTGTGCGGATCCAGCCGAACGGCGGGCGTTCCACGGCGGACTGGGCGAGCGCGAGGCCCGGCTTCGTCTTCGACGGACGGCGCGCGGCGGCGTAGCCGGCGCCCAGCGCGGTGAGCATCGTGGCGGCGACGGCGATCGTCAGTGGCAGCCAGGAGATCCGCAGCCCGACGGCGTCCGGGATGGCCCCCTTCGCCTTGAGCTGCCCGAACCACCAGGCGGCCAGGGCGATTCCGGGCAGGCAGCCGAGTGCGCCGGCGAGCGGGGCGACGAGCAGGGCCTCGGTGGCGATGCTGCGGCGCAGCTGGCGCGGGGTCGCCCCGATCGCACGCAGCAGGGCGAATTCGCGGCTGCGCTGGCCGACGGAGAGGGCGACCGTACCGGCGGCGGTGAAGACGGCGACCATGGTGGCGACGCCGCCGAAGGAGCCGCCGAGCCCGGTGAGGAGTTCCCTGGCGTCCGCGAGGCCCGGGTCCTCGACCGCGCCGCGGTCGTCGCCGGTGCTGACCCTGACGCCCGAGGTGTGGCCGAGGGCGTCGGATACCTGGCGGGCGAGGGCGGACGGGTCGGCGCCGTCGGCGGCGAGTACGGCGATGGCGTCGACCCGGCCGGGGTGGCCGGAGAGCGCCACGGCCTCGCGGTCGGTGAACCAGACGGTGGCGTCGGCGTCGGTGGTGCCGGAGACCCGGAACTCCTTCGGGCCCGCCGGGGTGTCCAGCGTGACGCGGTCACCGGTCCGGGCCCCGCCGTGGCCGGCCGGGACGACGACCTCGCCGGTGCGCGGCGCGTCGCCGGACGCGAGCCGGGTGCCGGTGAGCGCGGCGGAGCCCCAGCCGTGCGCGGTGAGGGGCGCGGAGTCCTGGTGCGCCGGGGAGCCGACGCCGTCGGTCGCGGCTACCCGGTGCACCGGGTAGCCGACGTCGCCGATCGCGGCCGTGGCGCCGGGGGCGGAGGCGGCCCTGGCGACCAGGGCGTCGGACAGCCGGGCGGTGTCCGGGAGCGCGCTGGACTCCTCGTGCCGGTCGTCCCCGCTGCCGACGGTCAGCCGGGCCTGCTGGTCCGCGGCGACGATCACCGGCGCCTTCGCGTAGCGGTCGGGCGGTACGGACGCGCGCACGCCGGTCTCCAGCAGGATGCCGCAGGCGGAGACGATGGCCGCGGCCAGCAGGAGTGCGACGAAGGTGCCCGCGAACGACGCGGGTTTGAAGCGTACGGCCGCGCGGGCCAGGCCGTTCGGGGTGAACATCAGGCGGCGGCCCTTGCGTGCTCGGGGGCGGTCAGCGCGGTCATCCGTGCGGCGATCCGGTCGGCGCCCGCGCGGGGCAGCCGGTCCGCGATCTCGCCGTCGGCGAGGAAGAGCACGTGGTCCGCGTAGGCGGCGGCCACCGGGTCGTGCGTGACCATCACGACGGTCGCGCCGAGGGTGTCGACCGCGTGGCGGAGCAGCTGGAGGATCTCGGCGGCGGTGGTGGTGTCGAGGGCGCCGGTCGGCTCGTCGGCGAAGATCACGTCGGGCCGGGTGACCAGGGCGCGGGCGACGGCGACGCGCTGCTGCTGGCCGCCGGAGAGCTGGCCTGGGCGCCGGTTCCCCTTGTCGCCGAGGCCGACCCGGGCGAGCATCTCGGCTGCCTCGCGGCGGCTGCGGGCGGAGCCGGTGCGCTGTCCGGCCAGGCGCATGGGCAGGACGACGTTCTGCTCGACCGTGAGGGACGGGAGCAGGTTGAACGCCTGGAAGACGAAGCCGAGCCGGCTGCGGCGCAGTTCGGTGAGCTTGTTCTCGCTCATGCCGGTGATCTCCGTGCCGCCGAGGCTGACCGATCCCGCGGTGGGGCGGTCGAGTCCGGCCGCGCACTGGAGGAACGTCGACTTGCCGGAGCCGGAGGGGCCCATCACCGCGGTGAAGCTGCCCCTCGGCAGGGCGAGGTCGATGCCGCGCAGGGCGTGGACGGCCGATCCGCCCCGGCCGTACTGCCTGCGGACACCGCGCAGTTCGACGGCCGGGTCCGCGAGGACGGGCCCCGCGTGGTCGTGCGCCGTACGGGCCTCACGTACTGCCCGCACGCTCTCCCGCGCTCCCTGCCTGGTGCGCCGAAGCCCCATGGTGTCCGCCTTCCGTAGCCATCCGTGATCGGTCCTTCGAACGTACGGATCCGTCCTGGTCCGGGGCCATGACGGCGGCTGGCGGATCGGGGGTGGGGAAAACCCCAGGGAGACCCGTCGGGAGACCGGGTTGGAGGCCCGGTTGGAGGCCCGTCGGAGGCCCGGTCGGGGTGGTGATACTTGCAACGTCAATCATTCGGTAAACTAATTACTGACGATTCCTTGACGCTCTCTTGACCAAACGAAGGACTGGGCTCATCGGACACGCAGAGACGCTCATCGCCATGGGCGGCGCCTTCCTGGCCGCCGCCGTTCTCGCCCGCGTCGGCAGCCGCATCGGACTGCCGACCATCCCCCTGTTCATCCTGGCCGGGATCCTGCTCGGCCCGCACACCCCCGGCATCGTCCTCGTCGCGGACCCGCACGACCTGGAGATGCTCTCCGCGCTCGGCCTGGTGCTGCTGCTCTTCTACCTCGGCCTGGAGTTCCACCTCGACGACCTCAAGGCGGGCGGGCGCAGGATGGCGCTCGCCGGCGGCGCCTATCTCGTCCTGAACGTCGGCGCCGGGCTCGGCTTCGGCTTCGCGCTGGGCTGGGGCACCTCGGAGGCGCTGGTGCTGGCCGGGGTGCTCGGCATCTCGTCGTCGGCCATCGTCACCAAGGTCCTGGTCGACCTGGGCCGGATCGGCAATCCGGAGACCAAGCCGATCCTCGGCATCATCGTCGTCGAGGACGTGTTCCTCGCGCTGTACCTGGCCGCCCTCCAGCCCATCCTCTCGGGCGCCGACAGCCTCGCGGCGGCGGCGGTCGACGGCGGAAAGGCCTTCGGCTTCCTGCTGGCGCTGGCCCTCGCCGCCCGCTTCGGCACCAGGCTCATCAGCAAGCTGATCAACACCAAGGACGACGAGCTCCTCGTCATCTCCTTCCTCGGCGCGGCGGTCCTGGTGGCCGGCATCTCGGAGTGGTTCGGGGTCGCGGACGCCATCGGCGCCTTCATGGTGGGCCTGATGCTCGGCAGCACCTCCTCCGGCGAGCGCATCCTCAAACTGGTCCACCCGCTGCGGGACGCCTTCGGCGCGATCTTCTTCTTCGCCTTCGGCCTCTCCATCAACCCCGGTGATCTGCCGGTCGTGCTGTGGGCGGTACTGGCCGCCGTCGCCGTGACCCTCGCCATGAACGTCCTCGCGGGAATCGCCACCGCCAAGCTGTACGGGTTCGGCCCGCAGGCCACGGCGAACATCTCCACCACCCTGGTGGCGCGCGGCGAGTTCGCGCTGATCCTCGCCACGATGGCGGCGGGCGCCGGACTCGACGAGCGGCTCGCGCCGTTCATCGCCGGATACGTGCTCGTCCTCGCGGTCCTGGCCCCGCTGGTGGCCGGACGCTCGCACTGGCTGGCCAGAATCCTTCCGGGCGGACGCGATACCGCGCTCACCCCGATCCGGTGACGGACCGCAAGCCGTTGACGTACGCCCGGTTCGGGCCGGTTACGTACGGTTCAGGATTTGCGTGACAGCAGGAGCAGTGCCCGGTCGTCATTGACGTCCTTGGCACACGCCTCGATGAGGTGCCAGGCAGCACCCTCGAAGCCCGTCGAGACATAGCGGTCGGCCTCGCCGGTCAGCCGGTCGATGCCCTCCGCCATGTCCCGTTCGGATGTCTCCACCAGTCCGTCGGTGAACAGCATCAGTACGTCCCCCGGGGCCAGCGAGCCCTTCACGGCGTCGAACTGCGCCCCGTCGTACACCCCGAGCAGGGGGCCTTCCGCTGCCATCTCCTCCCACCGGCCGCTGCCGGCGTGCAGTTGGAGGGCGGGGGGATGGCCGGCCGAGAGGAGTTCGTAGTCGCCGGATTCGAGGTCCAGGACCAGATGGATCGAGGTCGCGAAGCCCTCGTCCCAGTCCTGGCGCAGCAGGTAGCCGTTGGCCGCGGGCAGGAAGCCGTGCGGCGGCAGCGATCCGAGGAGCCCGCCGAACGCGCCGGACAGCAGCAGCGCGCGGGAGCCCGCGTCCATGCCCTTGCCGGAGACGTCGGTGAGTACGGCCTCCAGGGTGCGGCCGCCATTGGTCCGGGCCGCGACGACGAAGTCGCCGGAGAAGGACTGCCCGCCCGCCGGGCGCAGCGACATCTCCCGGTGCCAGCCCTGCGGGAGCCGGGGCAGCGCGCTCTGCACCCGGATGCGTTCGCGCAGGTCGAAGAGCATGGTGCCGCCGCGCCGCCACGGCACGCCGACCCTGGCCCGGAACTGGGCGAGCACCAGCCCGAAGAAGCCGCAGGCCGCCACCGTCAGCACGGTTCCGGGGGTGACCCCGACCGTGCCGTCCTTGAACGGGCCGAGCCGCACCGACTCGACGATCAGGGCAGCGGCGGCGGCCGCGTACAGACCGAGCAGGCTGGCGGGCCGCAGCACCAGGCCGCCCGCGACGATCGGCAGGACGAGCGCGGTCGGTGAACACCACACCGGGTTCAGCAGGGTGCCGCAGGTGATGGCCGGGATGATCAGCAACAGGGCGGCCAGGGCGATCCAGTCGGAGCCGTCGCCGCGGAAGTAGTCGACGCCGGATCTGCGCAGCGTGCTGCGTACCCGGTGCGCCGATTTCCGCAATCGGGCCGGGTAGGTCTCTGCTCCTGCGCGTCGGGCCATTGCGGGGACTTTATCCACCCGACGGCCTCCGGTGCAGGGGGACCCCTGTGACAATGCGTTCGAAATCGGGTCGCCTGTCCGCCGAGCCCCTGGTAGGCATGCCATATGACTACAGAGCTCCGCGTGTTGCAGCCGTCCGAATGGAACGAATGGTTCGAGTGCCTGGAGCTCGCCTTCGGAGGCGTGGCCGAACCGCCCGAGCAACGCGAGCTGGACGAGTCACTGACCGAGCACGAGCGCTCGCTCGGGATCTGGGACGGCCCCGATGTCGTCGCCACATCAGGGGCGTTCAGCTTCCGGCTGGCCGTTCCGGGCGGCGCGCTGGTGCCGGCCGCGGGCGTGACGATGGTCAGCGTCGCGGCCACCCACCGCAGGCGCGGGCTGCTGACCTCGATGATGCGCCGGCAGCTCGACGACGTGCGGGCACTGGGTGAACCGGTCGCCGTGCTCACCGCGTCGGAGCCGGCGATCTACGGCCGGTACGGGTACGGGGCGGCGAGCCGCCAGATGTCCCTGACGATCGACACGGACCGGGTGCGGCTGACCGTCCCCGAGGGCACGGACGGGGTCCGGCTGCGGCACGCGAAGAAGGACGAGGCGGTCGCGGCCTGCGAGAGTGTGTACGCGCGCCTGGTGCCGGGCCGCCCCGGCACCCCGGCCCACGCTCCGGGCTGGGAGCGCAAGTCGCTCGTCGATCCGGTGAGTTCACGGGAGGGCGGCTCCGCGTTGCAGTGTGTCCTGGCCGAGCGGGACGGCGAAGTGCTGGGTTACACCACGTACCACATCAAACCGGACTGGGACACGGGTGGGCCCAAGGGCCGGGTCGTCGTGAGCGATCTGGCGGCGCTGGATCCGGCGGCGTACGCGGCGCTGTGGCGGTTCCTCTTCGGGATCGACCTGACGTCGACCGTCGAGGCACGGAACCGGCCGGTGGACGACGCGGTGCTGCACCTGGTCTCTGACGTGCGGCGGTGCGGGATCCAGGTCCGGGACTCGCTCCATGTGCGGCTGGTGGACGTGGGCGCGGCACTGGAGGCACGGAGCTACCGGGCGCCGGTGGATGTGGTGTTCGAGGTCGAGGACGCGTTCTGCCCCTGGAACGCGGGGCGTTGGCGGCTGACGGCCGACGTGAAGGGCGGCGCGTCGTGCAAGCGCACGCAGGACGCGGCGGATCTGGCGCTCTCGGTGCGGGAGTTGGGGACGGCGTACCTGGGCGGCGAATCGCTGGGCGCGTTGGCCCTGGCCGGGCGGGTACGGGAGGTGCGGGCGGGGGCGTTGGCGGAGGCGTCGTCGGCGTTCCTGTCCGACGTGGCGCCGTGGCTGCCCCGGGGGTTCTAGCCTGCCGGGTGCGTCCGGCGCCCCGCTCTGTCCTCAATCGCCGGACGGGCTTGATTTGCCCTGGTGCGCGCGTTTCCGCCGAGCGCCGCGGGCTGCCGCGCAGCGCCCTCCGGGCGTCTTGTCCTCAATCGCCGGACGGGCTTGATTTGGCCGGACGGGCTTGAATTGGCCGGGCGGGCTGGCTTTGCCCGGGTGGGCTGGATTGTCGCGGACAGGCGTGACAATCAAGCCCGCCCGGCGATTGAGGGCAATCAAGCCTGTCCGGCGTTTGAGGACAAACCGAGCCCGTCCGGCGATTGAGGACAACCGGGCGGCCTGTGCGGCCCGCGCTCAGCGGGACTGGCAGGTCGGGCACCAGAACAGGTTCCGGGCCGACAGCTCCGCCGCCCGGAGCTCCGTGCCGCAGACGTGGCAGGACTGGCGCGCGCGCCGGTAGACGTACACCTCGCCGCCGTGGTCGTCCACCCGCGGCGCGCGGCCCATCGCCTCCGGCAGGTGCTCGGGGCGGACCGTGTCGATGCGGTTGTTGCGCACGCCCTCGCGCATCAGCTCGCCCAGGTCCGTCCAGATCGCGTCCCACTCACGGCGGGTGAGGTCGCGGCCGGCCCGGTAGGGGTCGATGCCGTGCCGGAACAGCACCTCCGCGCGGTAGACGTTGCCGACGCCCGCGATGACCTTCTGGTCCATCAGCAGGGCGGCCACGGTGATCCGGCTCCGGGAGATCCGAAGCCAGGCGCGCTCGCCGTCCTCGTCGGAGCGCAGCGGGTCGGGGCCGAGCCGGTCGTGTATCGCCTGCTTCTCGGCGTCGGTGATCAGCGCACACGTGGTGGGGCCGCGCAGGTCCGCGTGGTGCTCGTCGTTCAGGAGGCGCAGCCGGACGGTGTCCGTGGGCGGCGGGGCCGGCGCCGTACCGAATCCGAGCTTGCCGAACAGGCCGAGGTGGATGTGGACCCAGCCGGTTCCCTCGAAGCCGAGGAAGAGGTGTTTGCCGTGCGCGTCCGCGCCTTCGAGCACCCGGCCGTCGAGCAGCGCGGCGCTGTCGGAGAACTTGCCCTGCGGGCTGCTCACCCGCACCGGGAGGCCGGCGAACCTGTCCCGGTGGTCGTCCGCGAGGCGGTGGATCGTGTGGCCCTCGGGCACGGCGGCGGCGCTCCTGGGTGAGGCGGTGGTGCGGACATGGCTGTGCCGCCGGGGGCTCCGGCGGCACAGCGGGAGGCGGTGGGGCGGTCAGCCCCGCTGCGGGTGGTGGGCCGGGACCGGGGGGAGCTCGCCGGTGTTCTCGTACGCCGTGAGCATCGCGATGCGGCGGCTGTGCCGCTCCTCGCCCGAGTACGGAGTGGCGAGGAAGATCTCGACGAACTTCGTGCACTCCTCCTCGGTGTGCATCCGGCCGCCGATGGAGATCACGTTGGCGTCGTTGTGCTCGCGGCCCAGCGCGGCGGTCTGCTCGCTCCAGGCGAGCGCGGCGCGGACGCCCTTGACCTTGTTCGCGGCCATCTGCTCGCCGTTGCCGGAGCCGCCGATGACGATCCCGAGGCTGTCGGGGTCGGCGGCCGTCTTCTCGGCGGCACGCAGGCAGAACGGCGGATAGTCGTCCTGGGCGTCGTAGATGTGGGGACCGCAGTCGACGGCCTCGTGGCCCTGGGCCTTGAGCCACTCGACGAGGTGGTTCTTGAGTTCGTAACCGGCATGGTCGGATCCGAGGTACACGCGCATGGGAGGAGTGTGGCACGAGCTTCGCCGGGTAACCGACGACGGGGTGCGGTGTGGCTCTGATGTGCGGACCCTGTGCGTGCGAAGCCGCTGAAGCGATGATCGTGTCAACGATGCGGATGCGGGGGTTCCGATTTCGGGGTTCACCGGGCTTCAATGCAACGCTCGCCGCTCACCACCGTGCCGCGGCGCGCACGCACCGAGTGATCCGAAAACGTGAGGATTCGATCCATGACGTCGCAGACGACTCTGGCCGGACCGGGCCAACAGCCCGAGGGGCCGGGCCGGACGGGCCCCGGGGACGGGCTCCAGGCCGGTCTCAAGAACCGTCACCTCTCGATGATCGCCATCGGCGGCGTGATCGGCGCCGGCCTCTTCGTGGGGTCCAGCGCGGGCATCGCAGCCGCCGGACCGGCCATCCTGCTGTCGTACGCGCTGGTCGGCCTGATGGTCGTCTTCGTGATGCGGATGCTCGGGGAGATGGCCGCCGCCCGTCCGGCGTCGGGCTCCTTCTCCGCCTACGCCGACCAGGCGCTGGGCCGCTGGGCCGGTTTCTCGATCGGCTGGCTCTACTGGTTCTTCTGGGTCGTGGTGCTCGCCGTCGAGGCCACGGCGGGTGCCAAGATCCTGGAGAACTGGGTGCCGGGGGTCCCGCAGTGGGCCTGGGCGCTGATCGTGATGCTGGTGCTGACCGCGACGAACCTGGTATCGGTCGGCTCGTACGGAGAGTTCGAGTTCTGGTTCGCCGGGATCAAGGTCGTCGCGATCGGCGCCTTCGTGATCGTCGGACTGCTCGCCGTCTTCGGCGTACTGCCGGGCTCGGACAACGCCGGCTCGGGGCTGGCCCACCTCACCGACACCGGCGGCTTCTTCCCCAAGGGCCCCGGCGCCATCCTCACCGGGGTGCTGATGGTGGTCTTCTCCTTCATGGGAAGCGAGATCGTGACGCTGGCGGCCGGTGAGTCGGAGAATCCGCAGCGTGCCGTCCAGAAGGCCACCAACAGCGTGATCTGGCGGATCGCGGTCTTCTACCTGGGCTCGATCTTCGTCGTGCTGACCCTGCTGCCGTGGAACGACGCCTCGATCATGGAGAAGGGCAGCTACGTCGCCGCGCTCGACTCGATCGGCATCCCGCACGCCGGACAGGTGATGGACGTCATCGTGCTGACGGCCGTGCTGTCCTGCCTCAACTCCGGCCTCTACACGGCCTCCCGGATGGCCTTCTCGCTCGGCGGCCGAGGTGACGCCCCGAAGGCGTTCGCCCGGACCAACAAGCGGGGCGTGCCGCAGGCGGCCATCCTGTCCTCCGTCGTCTTCGGCTTCGTCGCCGTCTTCTTCAACTACCAGTGGCCGGACACCGTCTTCGCGTTCCTGCTGAACTCCTCCGGCGCGGTCGCCCTGTTCGTCTGGCTGGTCATCTGCTTCACCCAGCTGCGGATGCGCGGCATCATCCTGCGCGAGTCGCCCGAGAAGCTGGTCGTACGGATGTGGCTCTTCCCGTATCTGACCTGGGCGACCATCGCGATGATCTCGTTCGTGCTGGTCTACATGCTGACCGATGACGCGGGACGCGAGCAAGTGCTGCTCTCGCTGCTGGTCGCGGTCCTGGTGGTGGCCGTCTCGCTGGTGCGCGAGGCGCGCGGGCGCCGCAACGGCACCCCGGCCGGGAAGTCCACCGAATGAGTGTCCATACCTGACGGAAACTGTCAGGTATAGCGGGGAGGCTCTCCTTCGTAAGCCCATCGAGTGCGCAAGCGATCGAGCGAGCGAGTGGAGAGCCTCCGCCATGACTGCCGTCCCGTCCGGTTTCCAGACCGGTTTCCCCGTCCGTCCGGACCTCGTCGTCGAGGCCGCCGGGGCGGATGACGTACGCGACGCCGTGGCAGGCGCCGCGTCCGGCGGCCTCCGGGTCGCCGTCCACGCCACCGGGCACGGGCTGGCGGGCCCGGTGGAGGGCGGGGTCCTGATCGACACCCGCCGGATGGACTCCGTACGGATCGACCCGGTGCGCCGCACCGCCGCCGTCGGGGCGGGCACCACCTGGGGGCAGGTGGTCGAGGCGGCCGCGCCGCACGGGCTGGCCCCGCTGAACGGCTCCGCGCCCGGCGTGGGCGCCGTCTCCTACACGCTGGGCGGCGGGCTGGGCATCCTGGGCCGGGAGTTCGGGTACGCCGCCGACCAGGTGCGCTCGCTCGACGTGGTGACGGGCGACGGGGTGCTCCGTCATGTCACCGCGGAGGACGAGCCGGAGCTGTTCTGGGGGCTGCGCGGCGGCGGGCACCGGCTGGGCGTGGTGACGGGCCTGGAGACCGGGCTCGTCCCGGTGGACCGGCTGTACGGCGGCTCGATCGCCTTCGACGGGGACGGCGGGGCGGGCGCCGAGGTGCTCCGGCGCTATCAGGAGTGGACCCGGCCCCTGCCCGACGCGCTGACGTCGTCGGTGGCCGCACTCGTGTACCCCGATCTGCCACAGATGCCGGAGGCGCTGCGGGGCCGGTACGTCGTCTCCGTACGCGTGGCGTACACCGGGAGCGCGGCCGGGGGTGAGCGCCTCGTCGCGCCACTGCGGGCGATCGGGCCCGTGCTCGCGGACTCGCTGCGGGAGATGCCGTACGCGGAGAGCCCGAGCATTCACAACGATCCGCCGTTCCCGCACGCGTACTACGGGGACGGGCTGATGCTGAGCGGACTGGATCCGGAGCGCGCGGTGCGGGTGCTGGAGCTGACCGGCCGCGGGGCCCCGATGATGACCGTGGTCCAGCTCAACCACCTGGGCGGCGCCCTGGCCACCGCCCCCGCGGCGGGGAACGCGGTGCCGTACCGGGGGGCCGGGTTCCTGCTCCGGCTGCTGTCGCCGCTGGACGGTACGGACGTGGCCGCCGTCCGGGCCCTGTACGAGGAGGTGGCCGGGGTCCTCGCACCGCTCGTCGTGGGCCGTTCGCTGAACTTCTCCTTCGGCGGCGGGGACCGTACGGACGGGTTCCACGACCCCCGGACACGCGAGAGGCTCGCCGGTCTGGTGTCGCGTTACGACCCGGCGAGCCTCTTCGGTGGTGCTTACGGCGTCAGCCGCGACGGCCGATGAGCTTCCAGGACGCGGGCAGCGCGCCCATCGCGAGCGCCGCCTTCAGCGCGTCGCCGAGCAGGAACGGCGTCAGGCCGGCCGCGATCGCGGCGCTCGCCGACATGCCGGTGGACAGCGCCAGGTAGGGCACGCCGACCGAGTAGATGATGGCCGAGCCGAGCACCATGGTGCCCGCCGTGCGGAGCACCGAGCGGTCGCCGCCGCGGCGGGCCAGGCCGCCCACCACGGTCGCGGCGAGCAGCATGCCGAGCACGTAGCCGAACGAGGCGCCGCCAGGGCCGGAGCTGCCGGCCGAGAACCACGGCATGCCGGCCATGCCGACGAGCGCGTACACGGCGAGGGCGAGGAAGCCGCGGCGGGCCCCGAGCGCGGTGCCGACCAGGAGCGCGGCGAAGGTCTGGCCGGTGACCGGGACCGGCGAGCCGGGGACCGGCACGGCGATCTGCGCGGCTATGCCGGTGAGCGCGGCGCCGCCGAGCACCAGGGCGGTGTCCACGGCGTAGCGGTGCCGGGCGGCGGGCAGCAGGTCGGCGAGGACCGCTCCGGTACGGACGGGGGCGGCGGCAGCAGTACTCATCAGGACTCCGCGTGGTGAGGGCAGGTGGGTGGAGGGCTGAGCCTGACGCTATCCGACGGAGCAACGCTCGATCACCATCAGCGGCCCACAAAGCGGCGGTTGGGGCGTTGGTGGGATTCACACAAAGCGCGGCACACAATCATCCCTGGACGTGATGCTCATCACGGAGGTCGGAGCGGATCAACTGCTCGTCGGCGGGGAGGTGCGACGGGAGCCGACTGTCGACTCCCTCTAAACAGCGGACCCGTGACGCAAGCTCGGCAGCGGGCCGCTCCACGCTGTGCGGTGCGCGCCCTGTGTGAGCATGGTGACCGTATAGCGGACATCCGTTCCGCCTGGGCGGGGCACGCGTCCAGACTGGTTGCCCGTCCCCCGTCTCACCGACCGAACAGAGTTCGTCCATGCCCCGGACCACCGTGCCTCCCCCCACCGGCACCCCGGCCGCCTCTTCCGGCCACGGAACCGACTCGGCCCTCACCCACGGGCTCAAGCAGCGACATCTGTCGATGATCGCCCTCGGCGGCGTCATCGGCGCCGGGCTGTTCGTCGGCTCCGGCGCGGGTATCGCCGCGGCCGGCCCCTCGATCGTCATCGCCTACGCCTGCTCCGGGCTGCTGGTCATGCTCGTGATGCGGATGCTCGGCGAGATGTCGGCGGCCAATCCGGCGTCCGGCTCCTTCTCCGTGCACGCCGAGCGGGCGATCGGCCCGTGGGCGGGGTTCACGGCGGGCTGGGCGTTCTGGGTGCTGCTCTGCGTCGCCGTCGGCCTCGAAGGAATCGGTGCGGCGAAGATCGTCACCGGCTGGCTGCCCGGAACGCCGGAGTGGGCGTGGGTGGCGCTGTTCATGGTGGTGTTCCTGGGGACGAACCTGGCCTCTGTGACGAAGTTCGGCGAGTTCGAGTTCTGGTTCGCCGCGCTCAAGGTCGTCGCGATCACGCTGTTCCTGGTGCTCGGCGTGCTGGCGATCCTGGGCGTGCTTCCGGACACGGACGCGCCGGGCACGGCCAACCTCAGCGGCGAGGGCGGCTTCCTGCCGAACGGCTCAGAGGGGCTGGTCATCGGGCTGCTCGCCTCCGTCTTCGCGTACGGCGGTCTGGAGACCGTCACCATCGCCGCGGCCGAGTCGGAGAACCCGGTGCGGGGCGTCGCGAAGGCCGTGCGGACGGCGATGTGGCGGATCGCGCTCTTCTACGTCGGCTCGATGGCGGTCATCGTCACGCTGGTCCCGTGGGACGATCCGAAGGTCGTCTCGGTCGGCCCCTTCTACGCGGCCCTGGACCACCTCGGCATCAGCGGTGCGGCGGAGATCATGAACGTGGTCATCCTGGTGGCGCTGCTCTCCGCGATGAACGCGAACATCTACGGCGCCTCGCGCATGGCCTGCTCACTGGTGGCCCGGGGTCAGGGCCCGAAGCGGCTCGGCCGGATCTCGTCCGGTGTGCCGCGCCGCGCGGTGCTGGTCTCCTCGGTGTTCGGCTTCCTGTGCGTGCTGCTGAGCTACTGGCGGCCCGACGACGTCTTCCCCTGGCTGCTCAACATGACCGGGGCGGTGATCCTGGTCGTCTGGATCTTCATCGCCGCCTCCCAGCTGATCCTGCGCGCCCGGCTGGAGCGCGAGGAGCCGCAGAAGCTGGTGGTCCGGATGTGGCTGTTCCCCGGCCTCACCATCGCGGCCCTGCTCGCCATGGCCGGCATCTTCGTCCTGATGCTCCGCCAGCCCGACACCCGCGACCAGCTGCTGGCGACGGGCGCGCTGACGGCGGTCCTGATCGTCATCGGCGTCGTACGCCAGCGCCGCTCGGCGGCGTCGCCCCCGGCGGCGACGGACGCGTAACCCGGGCACGTAAACCGTACGCGAAGCCCAGGCACGGAACCCGGTACACGAAGCGCCGGGCGGGCCGGATCACTCCGGCCCGCCCGGCGCTTCCGTATGCCCGGAAGGGTCCTCGGGCGACCGGAGTCCTACGCCGAAGGGCTGATCCACCCTCAGCCACTCCTGCTGTTAGCCTGCTCTTGCATATAGGTTGCAATAACAACAGGACAGCAGCTGGAGGGTTCGCACCATGGCCACGTACACGCTCCCGGAACTCCCGTACGACTACGCGGCGCTCGAACCGGTCATCAATCCGCAGATCATCGAGCTCCACCACGACAAGCACCACGCCGCGTACGTGAAGGGCGCCAACGACACCCTGGAGCAGCTGGAGGAGGCGCGCGACAAGGAGGCCTGGGGAGCGATCAACGGGCTCCAGAAGAACCTCGCGTTCCACCTCTCCGGCCACATCCTGCACTCGATCTACTGGCACAACATGACCGGTGACGGCGGCGGCGAGCCCCTCGCGGCGGACGGTGTCGGCGGCCTCGCGGACGCGATCACCGAGTCCTTCGGCTCCTTCGCGGGCTTCAAGTCCCAGCTGACGAAGGCCGCGGCCACCACGCAGGGCTCCGGCTGGGGCGTCCTCGCGTACGAGCCGGTCAGCGGCAAGCTGATCGTCGAGCAGGTCTACGACCACCAGGGCAACGTGGGCCAGGGCTCGGTCCCCGTCCTCGTCTTCGACGCCTGGGAGCACGCCTTCTACCTGCAGTACAAGAACCAGAAGGTCGACTTCATCGAGGCGATGTGGCGCGTCGTCAACTGGCAGGACGTGGCGAAGCGGTACGCGGCCGCCAAGGAGCGCGCGAACGTCCTGCTGCTCGCCCCCTGACCCACGACGAGGCGCACCCCCGACGTCCTGCCTCGTGATCGTCTTCTCAACCTTCACCCGGCAGGCGGATGAACGAAGGGCCCCCGCGAGGACATGACTCGCGGGGGCCCTTCCATGTCCGCGTGACAACCCAATACAGGCCTTAGTCGGTCACCAGAGCCATCAGCAGCCCGTCGTACCCCTTGGTGCCGACGGTCTGGAGCGCGGTCGCGGTCAGGGTCGGCTCGGCCGCGACGAGTTCGGTGAACCGGCGCACGCCCCGCACCTTCGGGTCCTCGCTCCCGGCGTCGGCCACCTCCCCGTCGCGCACGACGTTGTCGGCGACGATCAGGCTGCCGGGCCGGGTCAGCTTCAGCGACCAGGCCAGGTAGTCGGGGTTGCTCGGCTTGTCGGCGTCGATGAACACGACGTCGAACGGCCCGTACCCCTGCTCCGCGAGGAGCGGCAGCGTGTCGAGGGCCGGGCCCACCCGGACCTCCACGACATCCGCCAGACCGGCGCGCTCGATGTTGCGGCGTGCCACCTCGGCGCACTCCGGATCGGCTTCGAGTGTGACGACGCTGCCGCCCTCGGGGAGCGCACGCGCCAGCCAGATGGTGCTGTACCCGCCCAGGGTGCCGATCTCCAGCACCGTGCGCGCCCCCTGGAGCCGGGCCAGCAGGTTCAGCAGCTTGCCCTGGTTGGCCGCGACCTGGATCGCCGGCAGCCCGGCCTTCTCGCTGGCCTCGACGGCCGCGTCCAGCGCCTCGTCCGGGCCGAGCAGCAGAGCGTTGAAGTATTCGTCGACCTCGGCCCAGCGCGCCTGCGTCATGGCATGTTCCCCTCTCGGCACCACTTAAGTTCCCAAAAGGAACTTACATCATGCCGGGTGAATGGGATGATGGTGGCCTCAGCGTTTCCCCGGAGAGGACGACATGACGATCACCGTGCGCGAGCTGGTGCACTACCCGGTCAAGGGCTGCGCGGGGACGTCCACCGACTCCGCGCAGGTCGTCGGGACGGGCCTCGAACACGACCGGACCTTCATGGTGGTGGACGCGGACGAGGGCGCCTTCCGCAGCCAGCGCACGCACCCGGCGATGGCCGCGATCAAGGTCACCGTCCTGCGGTCCGGGGCGGCGCTGGCGCTCTCCGCAGAAGGCCTCGAACCGCTGCTGCTGGAGGTCGACCGGGACGGCCCGCGCCGCGACGTCAGCATGTTCGACCACCCCCTCGGCGCCGCCGTCGACCAGGGCGACACGGTCGCGGAGTGGTTCTCCGAGGTGCTGGGAGCCAAGTCGCGCCTGGTGCGGGCGGCCCCCGGCTTCGACCGGGACGGCTGGGGCGAGACGCCCGGCAAGCTCAACTTCGCGGACGCGCACGCGGTACTGGTCACCTCGACCGCCTCGCTGGACGACCTGAACGCCCGGATCGCCGCACGGGGCGACGCCGACGCCGTGCCGATGGACCGGTTCCGCCCCAACATCGTCCTGACCGGCAAGGACGAACCGCACTTCGAGGACCGGGTGCGCCGGATGACCCTGGGCTCCGTCGAGCTCGCCCACTCGGTACGGGCGACGCGCTGCAGCGTCCCGCTCGTCGACCAGATCACCGGCCTGCGCAAGGGCCCCGAACCGGTCCGGACCCTGGCGACGTACCGGCGCGAGGCGCAGTACGGGAACCGGGTCAGCTTCGGCGTGAAGAACGCGGTGGTCTGCGAGGGCCTGGTGAGCGTGGGCGACCAGGTCACCGTCCACAGCCTGGTCACCCCGTAACCTCCGGGCCCCGCTCCCCCGCCCCGCGCACCGAAAACCACCTGACCCGGCCGCGCGGGTCACCTATCGTCAGCGTCATTTGCCGGTACGGAGCCACGGCCCCGTACCGGCCCCCCCCGGACGGATCACGTGGAGGATGACGGTGCGCTACCGCGAACTGGGACGCAGTGGAATGCGGATATCCGAGATCGGCTACGGCGCGTGGGGCATCGGTGAGTCCAGCTGGGTGGGCGCGACGGAGAACGAGTCCGTCCGCGCCCTCCACCGGGCCGTCGAGCTCGGCGTGAACTTCATCGACACCGCGCGCGGCTACGGCGAGAGCGAGCGCATCGTCGGACAGGTGGTGCGGGAGCGGGCCGGGGACGAGGTACTGGTCGCGACCAAGGTGCCCCCGGAGAACGGGGTATGGCCCCCGGCCGACGGCACGGACCCGGCGCAGGCGTTCTCGGGCAGGCACATCCGCGCGACCCTGGAGACGAGCCTGCGCGCCTCGGGGCTGGACCACTTCGACGTCCTCCAGTTCCACGTCTGGCACGACGAGTGGGTGGGGCGCGGCGACTGGCTGGAGACGGTCACCGAACTGAAGCGCGAGGGGAAGATCCGGCTGTTCGGGGTCTCCGTCAACGACCACCGGCCCGGGAGCGCGCTCGCGCTGGTCCGCAGCGGTGCGGTGGACAGCGTGCAGGTCATCTACAACGTGTTCGACCAGTCACCGGCCGACGAGCTGCTGCCCGCCTGCCTGGAGCACGGTGTCGGGGTCATCGTCCGGGTGGCCCTGGACGAGGGCGGGCTGACCGGCCGGATCACCGCGGGCACGACGTTCCCCGAGGGCGACTGGCGCAACCGCTACTTCCGGGACGACCGCCCGGCCCAGGTCGAGCGCCGGGTGGCGGCGATCGTCGCGGACCTGGGCATCGAGCCGGACGCCGTCGCGGAGCACGCGCTGCGGTTCGTGCTGAGTTCGCCCGCGGTCTCCACCGTCATCCCCGGGATGCGCAGCGTGCGCAACGTGGAGCGCAACACCGCGCTGAGCGACGGGCGCCCGCTCACCGAGGACCAGCTCGCCGTGCTGGCCGAGCACCGCTGGCAGCGCGACTTCTACGCCTGAGCCGCGCCGGGCGCGGAGGCGTCCCGGTGGCCCTGGGTAGGGTCCGGGACCATGGCGATACGGAAGCGGTGCACGTCCCGGGTCCTGCTGACCGACGAACGCGACCGGCTGCTGTTGCTGTGCGGCCGTGATCCACGCCGTGCGGGGGCGCGTTGGTGGTTCACGGTCGGCGGCGGGGTGGAGGCCGGTGAGGACTACGTGGCGGCGGCGCTGCGCGAGGTCCGCGAGGAGACCGCGCTGGAACTGGCCGCCGCCCGGCTGGGCCCGGTCGTCTGGACCCGGCAGATCCTGTTCGGGGTGGACGGGCGGCACTACGACCAGTACGAGGAGTACCGCCCGGTCCGGGTCACGGCCGCCGAGGTGTCGGGGATGCGGGTGGCGACCGACGAGGGCTCGTACGGCCATCACTGGTGGACCGTGGACGAGCTCCGCAGCACCTCGGAGACCGTCCATCCGACCGGGATGGGCGGTCTGCTCCCCCCGGTGCTGACCGGGGCCGTCCTCCCCCACCCGCCGGTGCACCTGGGTGACTTCGACGTGGACGAGGAGCGCGACGGCGGCTGAGGCGGGCCCGCTCAGATCCGGAACACCGAACCCACGAACTCCGCGAGCAGCCGTTCCTTCAGCGGTCCCGGCAGGGCGTCCAGCAGGACCAGGACCGGGGCCATCCGGGTGGGCAGGCCGCCTTCCCCGGTGAGGCCCGCGAAGGCCAGGACCGCGTCGATCTCGTCCGGGCCGAGCGTGGCCGGGTCGAGCCCCGCGGCCAGTTCGGCCAGGCCCGGGTCCACCGCCACCGGGGGCAGGGCGCGGGCCGCGTCCAGGGCCGCGGCGAGGTCGGTGAGCAGGGCGTCGACCTGGCCGACCGTGGCCGGGGTCAGGGTGAGGTGGAGGTTGGGCGGCAGCCCGTCGAAGGACAGCTGCGGCTGGAGGTACCAGCCGCGCTCGCGCATCTCGTCCGCCAGGTGCAGCAGGAGGCTCAGGCTCGGGGCGCCGTCCGCCGGGTCCACGACCGTGAAGGCGACGAGCCCCGCGGCGGGGGCGCCGAGCACCCGTACGTCCGCCGTCGCGCGCAGCCCCGCCAGCAGCCGGCCGGAGGCCTCTGCCACCCGGGCGGCCAGTGCGGTGTAGCCGTCCTCGCCGACGTACCGCAGGACCGCCCACGCCTGGGCCAGCAGCCCCGCCGACTTGGTGCCCTGGACGGTCGGGTTGACGACCGGGTAGCCGGGCCAGCCCGCGTGGGCGAAGTACTGGTGGCGGCGGAGCTCCGCGTCCCGGTAGAGGACGACAGAGGCGCCCTTGTCCGCGTAGCCGTACTTGTGCAGGTCCACGGAGAGGGAGGTGACGCCGGGCACGGAGAGGTCGAAGGGCGGTATCCGCTGTCCCGCGCGCCGCAGATGGGGCAGCAGCCAGCCGCCGATGCAGGCGTCCACGTGGCACAGGACGTCCCGTTCCGCCGCCGCCGCGGCGATCTCGGGGACCGGGTCGACGACCCCGTGGGCGTACGAGGGCGCCGAGGCGACGACGAGGGCGGTGCGCGGGGTGATCGCGGCGGCCGTGGCGGCGGCGTCGGCCCGGTACGTCGACCGGTCCACGGGCACCACGACCGGTTCCAGGCCCAGGTAGGCGGCCGCCTTGTGGAAGGCCGCGTGGGCGGTGGAGGGCAGCAGCAACTGGGGCTCGGTCACTCCGCGTTCGGCCTTCGCGTGGTCGCGGGCGGTCTTCACCGCCAGCAGGATCGACTCCGTGCCGCCGCTGGTGAACGTGCCCTGCGCGCCGGGCGCGCCCAGCAGCGCCGCCGCCGCGCCCACCACGTCGTTCTCCAGCCGGGCCACGCTCGGGAAGACCGTGGGGTCCAGGCCGTTGACGGTCGCGTACGCGGTGTACGCGGCGGCCGCCAGCTCGTCGAGGCCCGCCAGCCCCGCGTCGTAGACGTAGGCGAAGGTCCGGCCGCCCCGGGTGGGGGCGTCGGCGCCGCGCAGGGCGGCGAGTTCGGCGAGTACGGCGGCAGCGGGGACGGCGGGTGCGGGGTCAGTCGGCATGGGCGCGCTCTTCCTGCATGCCGCCGATCATGAACGAGAGTTCGAGCCCGCGGCAAGAGGTCAGCGCAAGAGGTCAGCGTGACGTGAGGGTGAACTCCAGCAGCGGCAGCTCGCGGCCCGGGATCGATCCGGAGGGCGTCGCGCCGATGCGTACCGCGCCCATGGCCCGGTAGAACGGCTCGGCGTTCGGATCCGCGTCGATCATGAAGCGGGCGAACCCGAGCCTGCGGGCCTCCGTGACGACGTGCCCGAAGAGCAGCCGGCCCACTCCGCGTCCGACCGCGTCGGGCTCGGCGAACATCATGCCGAGCACTCCGGTGGGTGGCGCTTCTTCCAGGGTGGTGAAGCCGAGGACCCGGCCGTCCTCCTCCGCGACCGCGGTCCGGCGGGGGCCGATCCCGTCGGGTTCCATGGTGAGTTCGGCCCGGCAGGCGGCGAGGAACTCCGCGTCGTATCCCCAGTACGCCTTGGAGCGCAGGGCGAGTTCGGTCAGCTCCGCGGCCTCGTAGGGGTGTGCGGGCCGTACCTTCATCCGGATCTCCGTTTCGCTCGGTGGCCTGTCACCACAGCCTCCGGATCAGGATGTCAGTCCTGTCCGCCATGCTTCATCCCATGGACTCCAAGGACTTCTGGAAGCTGATCGACGACGCCCGCACCCTGGTCACGGACCCGGCGGACGCACAGGACGTGGCCGACCGGATCTCGGATCTGCTCTCCGAGCGGCCGGCGCACGAGATCGTCGCGGCGCAGCAGTTGCTGTGGGACCTGATGGCGGCCTCCTACCGGGCGCCGCTCTGGGCGGCCGCGTACACGGTGAACGGCGGCTGCTCGGACGACGGGTTCGACTACTTCCGGGGCTGGCTCATAGGGCAGGGCCGTGATGTGTTCGAGCGGGTGGTCGCGGATCCGGACGCGCTGGCGGAGCTGCCGGTGATCAAGGAGGCCGCGGCAGAGGACGAGGAGGTGGAGTGCGAGCGGATGCTCGGGGTCGCGTGGGACGCCTACCGCCGGGTGGCGGGCGGGCAGCTGCCCCGCGGCTCGTTCACGGTCGATCTCCCCGCCCTGGATCCCGAGTGGGACTTCGACTTCGACGACGAGGACGAGATGGCGCGGCGGCTGCCGAAGCTGGACGCGCTGTACGGGTGAGACGGCCGGGTGCGGGCCCCGTGGCGCACGGGGCCCGCACCCTCGCGGTCAGGAGAAGTCGGGCCCGGCGGTCCGGGTCCGCTTGATCTCGTAGAAGCCGGGGATCGACGCGACGAGCAGCGTGCCGTCCCACAGCTTCGCCGCGTCCTCGCCCTTGGGTGCGGGGGTGACGACCGGGCCGAAGAAGGCGACCTGCTCGCCGTCCGCGCCGGGCACGGCGATGACGGGCGTGCCGACGTCCTGGCCGACCTTGTCGATGCCCTCCTGGTGGGAGGCGCGCAGCTCGGTGTCGTACGCGTCGGAGTCGGCGTACTCCGCGAGCTCGGCCGGCAGGCCGACGTCTTCGAGCGCTCCCACGATCGCCTCGCGGGTGGGGCCCTCGCCCTGGTTGTGGAAGCGGGTGCCGAGCGCGGTGTAGAGGGGGCCGACGATGTCGTCGCCGTGCTTCTGCTGGGCGGCGATCACCACGCGGACGGGGCCCCAGGCCTTGTTCTCCAGGAGGTCGCGGTACTCCTCGGGCAGCTCGTCCAGCCGGGGCTCGTTGAGTACGGCGAGGCTCATCACGTGCCAGCGGACCTCGACGTCGCGGACCTTCTCCACCTCGAGCATCCAGCGGGAGGTCATCCAGGCCCAGGGGCAGAGCGGGTCGAACCAGAAATCGGCGGGGATCTTGCGGGTTGCCGTGCTGTTCTCAGACATGTCTCTCCTCAGGCGGACCGATCTCCATCTGTGCGCGAGAACACCGAGGGACGCCCCGGCCATTCCCGCATGCCCGGCCGGGAAGCGGCATGGGAGGATCAAAGTATTCGAACGTGACACAAAGGAGTGTGCCCGTGCCCGGTGAAAACCTGTCCCGCGACGAGGCCCGCGAGCGGGCCGAGCTGCTGACCGTCGACGGTTACGACGTCGAGCTCGACGTCCGGTCCGCCCTCGGTGAGCCCGACGGGGACGGCGGCCCGGAGTCCGGTCCGCGGACGTTCCGCTCGGTGACCACGATCCGGTTCCGCGCGGCGCGCGGCGGCGCGTCGACCTTCGCGGACCTGATCGCGCCGTCCGTGACCTCGGTGACGCTGGACGGCACGGCGCTGGACCCGGCGGCCGTCTTCGACGGGACGCGGGTGGCGCTGGCGGACCTGGCGGAGGGCGAGCACGTCCTGGTGGTGGACGCGCAGTGCGCGTACAGCCGCACCGGTGAGGGCATGCACCGCTTCGTCGACCCGGAGGACGGCGAGGTCTACCTCTACACGCAGTACGAGCCGGCGGACGCGCGGCGCGTCTTCGCCAACTTCGAGCAGCCCGATCTGAAGGCCCCCTACCGCTTCCGGGTGACGGCCCCCGAGGCGTGGACGGTGTGGAGCAACGGCGCAGAGGAGTCCCGCGAGGGCGGGGTGTGGCGGTTCGCGGAGACCGAGCCGATCTCGACGTACATCACGGCGGTCGTGGCCGGTCCGTACCACTACGTGACCGACTCCTACAGCCGGACGTTCGAGGACGGCACGAAGCTGGAGATCCCACTCGGCGCGCTGTGCCGCAAGGGGCTCGCCCGGCACTTCGACGCCGACGACATCTTCCTGATCACCAAGCAGGGCCTGGACTTCTTCCACGACAACTTCGACTACCCGTACCCGTTCGGGAAGTACGACCAGGCGTTCGTGCCCGAGTACAACCTCGGCGCGATGGAGAACCCGGGCTGTGTCACGTTCCGCGAGGAGTACATCTTCCGGGGGAAGGTGACGAAGGCGTCGTACGAGGGCCGGGCCAACGTCATCCTGCACGAGATGGCGCACATGTGGTTCGGTGACCTCGTCACCATGCAGTGGTGGGACGACCTGTGGCTCAAGGAGTCGTTCGCGGACTTCATGGGCGTGTTCGCGATGGTGGAGTCGACCCGGTTCGAGGACGGCTGGATCACCTTCGCCAACAACCGCAAGTCCTGGGCCTACCGCGCCGACCAGCTGCCGTCCACCCACCCGATCACGGCCGACATCCGTGACCTGGAGGACGCCAAGCTCAACTTCGACGGCATCACCTACGCCAAGGGCGCCTCCGTGCTCAAGCAGCTGGTGGCGTACGTGGGACGGGACGCGTTCCTGGAGGGCGCCCGGCGCTACTTCAAGAAGCACGCGTACGGCAACACCCGGCTGGGCGACCTGCTCTCTGTGCTGGCCGAGACGTCCGGCCGTGACATGACCGGCTGGTCGCGCTCCTGGCTCCAGACGGCGGGCGTCAACTCGCTGACCCCGCTGGTGACGTACGACGCCTCGGACCGGATCACCGAACTGGCGGTCCTCCAGGAGGCCGCCGAATCGCACCCGGAGCTGCGGCCCCACCGGGTCGCGGTCGGCCTGTACCGGCGCGACACCGAGGGCGGCCTGGTGCGTTACGCACGGGCAGAGGCGGATGTGGCGGGGCCGCGCACGGTGATCACGGAGCTGGCCGGGGCCGAGCGGCCCGAGCTGATCCTGGTCAACGACGACGACCTGACCTACTGCAAGGTCCGCTTCGACGAGGTGTCGCTGACCACCCTGCGCTCGCACCTCGGTGACATCACGGACCCGCTCGCGCGGGCGCTGTGCTGGTCCGCGCTGTGGAACATGACCCGGGACGGGCTGATGCCGGCCCGCGACTTCGTCTCGCTGGTGCTGGACTTCTCCGGCCGGGAGACGGACATCGGGGTGCTGCAGATGCTGCACGCCTGGACCCGGACCGCGCTGGTGCACTATGCGGCGCCCGACTGGCGCGAGGAGGGCGGCCGGGCGCTGTCCGAGGGCGCGCTGCGCGAGCTGCGGCTCGCGGCGCCGGGCAGTGAGCACCAGCTGGCCTGGGCCCGGTTCTTCGCGGCGGTCGCCTCCTCCGAGCCGGACTTCCAGCTGCTGTCGGGGCTGCTCGACGGCACGGCCCGGATCGACGGACTCGACGTCGACCAGGAGCTGCGGTGGGCGTTCCTGTCCCCGCTGGCCTCGCACGGACTGGCCGACGAGTCGGTGATCGGTGCCGAGCTGGCCCGCGACGACACCGCGTCCGGCAAGCGCCACCAGGTGCGCTGCCTGGCCTCGCGCCCTTCGGCCGCCGTCAAGGCGCAGGCCTGGGCGGGCGTCGTGGAGTCGGACGCGCTGTCCAACGCGCTGGTGGAGGCCACCATCCTGGGCTTCGCGCAGTCGTCGCAGCGGGAGTTGCTGGCGCCGTACGCGGGCAAGTACTTCGAGGTCATCGAGCGGGTGTGGGCCGAGCGGTCGATCCAGATCGGGATGGCCGTCGTGAAGGGCCTGTTCCCGGCGCTCCAGGGCGACGCCTCCACGCTGGCGGCGGCGGACGCGTGGCTCTCCGCGCACCCGGACGCGGCGCCCGCGCTGCGGCGGCTGGTGCTGGAGGCCCGCGACGACCTCGACCGGGGTCTGCGCGCGCAGGCGTGTGACGGCGGAGCCGCCTGACGGTCTCCGGTACGAAGCCCTCGCCGGGATGCCGCTGACCCCGGCGAGGGTTCCGTCCTCAAACACCGGACGGGCCGGGATTCGCCGGGTACGGGCCATTTCGGTTTGTCGAACGTCCGTACTTTAGGACGGCGTTGTCCTGGAATGTCGACGGACCTGTAACAGGGGTTACGGGCCCGGCGGCGCGCGGGATACCCCGGAGCATGACCCAGAACACCCCGCTCCCTCCCTGCCACCTCCGCATCACCACCGATGTACGGCAACGCGTGCTGTCCGCGGCCCAGTTGAAGGCACGGGGCGTCTCCGCCGCGCAGGCCGCCGGACACTGCCGGACCGGTGGTCCCTGGCAGCAGCCGCTGCCAGGTGTCTATGTGCTGCACCCGGGGCCGCTCAGCGGCCGGGAGCGGCTGCGGTCCGCCCTGCTGCACGCGGGACGCCCGCCGGTCTCCGGCCGGAGGGCCGCGCCGGTGCGGACCGGCGGCACCGACCCCGCGTACGGCGAGGCGATGGTCACCGGGCTCGCCGCGCTGTCGCTGCACGGCTTCGCCGCCGCGCCGCCCGCCGTCTCGCTGGACCGGATCGACGTGCTGGTGCCCCGGGCCCGGCGGCTGCGCTCCGTGCGGTACGCGCATCTCGTGCGGACGCCGGAACTGCCGGAGCCCGAGGTGCTGGACGGGCTGCCGGTGGCGCCGGTGGCCCGCGCGCTGGCCGACGCCGTCGCCGGGATCGGCGACGCCTTCACGGTGCGCCGGCTGCTCACGGAGGCGGTCCGCGACGGTCACTGCGAACCGGCCGTCGTCGTCGGTGAGCTGAACGGGGCCAAGGTCCTCGGCCGCCCCCAGGTGGTGGACGCGGTGGACTCGCTGCTCGCGGAGGGCCGGGCACTGGCGGAGGACCGGCTGTACGGCCTGGTGCGCGGGTACGAGCTGCCGGAGCCCCTGTGGAACGTGGACCTGCGACTGCCCGGCGGGCCGCATCTGGGCGGGGTCGACGCCTACTGGCCGGAGGAGGCGGTCGCGCTCGAACTGGACACCAGAGCCCCTCGGTACGGCCGGCTCGACGACGACCGCCGGCAGGAGGAGCACGAGGCGGAGTGGTCCGCGTACGCCGCCCGGCGCGAGCACCTGGAGCGGCTGGGGGTCACCGTCGTCCACCTCTCCCCCCGGAAGCTGCGCGAGGCGCCGGAGCAGCAGGCGGTCGTGGTGCGGACGGCGCTGATGGCGGCGGCCGCGCGGGAGCCGGCCGCGTACCTGGTGATCCTGCCCCGGTGAGACTCCCGGCGGGCTTCCCGGTGGCCACGTATCCACCTTTTCGTCCCACGTGACGCTTCGGCACCAGTGGCGGGATTCCGCCATGTACACAACTCGCCTACGCCAAGTCTCCACAAACCCCTGTCATTTACGAAAGGGTGAGCGGTCATCCGGTACCGATTTCCGGACTCTCTCTTTCACATACAGGGATGCTGATGACCTCCGAATCCCCCGGTTACATACCCGGAGCGAGACGCGTGGCCCGAGTCGCGGCCGCCGCCGGTCTGGTGGCCGCACTGGCCGCCACCGGCGTCGCCCCCGTCTTCGCCGCCGACGACCCGGCCACCGCCCCCGTCAAGGCCGCCACCGGCGACGCCTCCGCGGACAAGCTCGGCACGGCCGACGCCGATGTGCTCGCCAAGGCGCGGGCCAAGGGCGAGAAGAACATCACGATGATGGTCGCCACCGCACCCGGTGCGACCGAGCAGGTCAGCAAGCAGCTGGGCGCCGTCAAGGGCTCCGTGCTGGGGCGTGCGTACGACAAGCTCGGCTACGTACGGGCGACCGTGCCGACCGCGAGCGCAGAGGCCACCATCAAGGCGGCCTCGAAGCTGACCTCCGTCCACGGCATCGATCTCAAGCAGGAGATCATGCTGGACGACCCGACCCCCGCGGCCGACCGGGCGACCGGCAGCAAGGCCAGGGCGAAGTCGACGGGCAGTTACGCGGCGCCGAACAAGAAGACCCCGGCGAAGAACCCGTACAACCCGTCGTTCGAGACGGGTGCGGTCGACTTCGTCAAGCAGAACCCGAAGGCCGACGGCCGCGGCATCACCATCGGTGTGCTGGACGCGGGCGTCGACCTCGGTCACCCCGCGCTCCAGAAGACCAGCACCGGCGAGCGCAAGATCACCGACTGGGTGACGGCCACCGACCCGGTCAGTGACGGCGACGGCACCTGGCTGCGGATGACGGACGCCGTGTCCGGCCCGACGTTCACCTACAAGGGCCGCACCTACTCGGCACCCAAGGGCAAGTACCGGATCAGCCTGTTCGCGGAGGCCGCCACCAAGGGCGGCGACATGGCGGGCGACCTGAACCGCGACGGCGACACCACCGACGTGTGGGCCGTGCTGTACGACCCGGTCACCGGCACCACCCGGGTGGACCTGAACAACAACGCGGACTTCCGCGACGACACCGTCATGAAGCCGTACAAGGAGAAGCACCAGGTCTCCTACTTCGGCAAGGACAACCCGCGCACCGATGTCGTCGAGCGCATCCCGTTCGTCGTGGAGAACCGCAAGGGCGTCGTCTACAACGCCGCCGGCGACACCTCCGACTACGTGTCCATCGGGGTCATCGAGTCCGAGCACGGCACGCACGTCGCGGGCATCACCGCGGCGAACGGCCTGTTCGGCGGCAAGATGAACGGTGCCGCGCCCGGCGCGAAGATCGTCTCCTCGCGTGCCTGCACCTGGGACGGCGGCTGCACCAACATCGCGCTCACCGAGGGCATGATCGACCTCGTCGTGAACCGCGGTGTCGATGTCGTCAACATGTCGATCGGCGGCCTGCCGCCGCTGAACGACGGCAACAACGCCCGCTCCGAGCTGTACAAGCGGCTCGTCGACAACTACGGCGTCCAGCTGGTCATCTCGGCCGGCAACGACGGTCCGGGCGTCAACACCATCGGTGACCCGGGCCTGGCCGACCACGTCATCTCGGTCGGCGCGTCCATCTCCAAGGAGACCTGGGCCGCGAACTACGGCTCGGCCGTCACCAAGAAGTACGACATGCTGCCGTTCTCCTCGCGCGGACCGCGTGAGGACGGCGGCTTCACGCCGACGCTGACGGCGCCCGGCGCGTCGATCAACTCGACGCAGACCTGGCTGCCGGGCTCCCCGGTCGCAGAGGCGGGCTACTCCCTGCCGGCCGGTTACTCCATGCTCCAGGGCACCTCGATGGCCTCGCCGCAGGCCGCCGGCGCCACCGCGCTGCTGCTGTCCGCCGCGAAGCAGAAGCACATCGAGCTGCCTCCGGCCGATCTGCGCACCGCGCTGACCAGCACCGCCACCCAGATCAAGGGAGTGCCCGCGCACGCCCAGGGTGCCGGTCTGATCGACATCATCGATGCCTGGAAGCAGATCAAGAAGCAGGGCGCCCCGGCGCACGAGTACACGGTCAGGGCACCGGTCGACACCGCGATCGACTTCGCGCTGAAGGACCCGGGCTTCGGCACCGGCCTGTACGACCGCGAGGGCGGCCTCAAGGCCGGCCAGCAGAAGTCGTACGACGTCACGGTCACCCGCACCACGGGCCCGGACAAGAAGGTCGAGCACAAGCTGTCCTGGAAGTACAACGACGGCACCTTCTCGCTGACCGGCTCCAAGAAGGTCTCGCTGCCGCTCGGCAAGCCGGTGACGGTCAAGGTCCAGGCGAAGCCGGGCAGCGCGGGCGTACACAGCGCGATCCTCCAGGTCGACGACGCGAAGACCTCCGGCGTCGACCAGCAGATCCTGGCCACCGTCGTCGTCTCCAAGAAGCTGACGAAGCCGGGCTACGCGTACAAGGCGTCCGGCTCGGTGCAGCGCAACGGCACCACGTCGTACTTCGTGACCGTGCCGGAGGGCGCCAAGACCCTTGAGGTCGCGATGAGCGCCCTGCGCTCGGGCAGCCAGACCCGCTTCATCTCCATCCACCCGTACGGGGTCGCGGTGGAGGACAGCGGGACGCCGTTCTGCTACCCGAACTACGACAACCCGGCCAACACCTGCCGCCCCGACGTGCGCTCGTACCCGGACCCGCAGGCCGGCGTCTGGGAGATCGAGGTCGAGGCCCGTCGTACGTCGCCGCTCCTGGACAACCCGTACAAGCTGGATGTCTCGCTGCTCGGCGCCTCCTTCGACCCGGCGGTGCAGACCATCCCCGAGGCGAAGATCGGCACCCCGGCCACGGTGGACTGGACGGTCACCAACAACGCGGGCGCCCTGGAGGGCAAGCTCAAGGGCGGCTCGCTGGGCTCGGCCAAGGTGGACCGCCCGTCGATCTCCACGGGCGACGAGAAGACCACCACGGTCACCATCGGTGAAGGTGTCGAGAAGCTCGACATCGCCATCGGTAACACCGCGGACGCCAACGCCGACCTCGACCTGTACGTCTACCGGGGCTCGGCCCAGGTGGGCGCCTCCACCACGGCCGGCTCCGAGGAGTCGGTCAGCCTGGTGAAGCCGGCCGCCGGCACGTACACGGTCGTCGTCGACGGCTACGACGTCCCGGCCGGCACCACCGAGTACGACTACCGCGACGTGTACTACTCGCCGTCGCTCGGCACCCTCTCCGTGGACGAGTCGAAGGCCGTGAACCTGGCCGCCGGCGCGTCGGCGCAGGTCAGCGCCGAGGTCGCGGTCGCCGGAGCGGCCCCCGAGGGCCGACAGTTCTTCGGTGAGGTCCAGCTGGTGAACGCCCGGGGCACCGCGGCGGGCACCGGCAGCGTCGTGATCGAGAAGGTCACGCCGTAACCGCGTCACCGTAGGCATGCCGTAGGCATGTGATCCGTACGACAGTGGGGCGGGCGCTCAACGGGCGCCCGCCCCACCGCGCTGTGCGCACCCTGTCCGCTCCCCGGACAATGGATTGGACAAGGACGCCGTGGACATACGCATCATGGAGCGGCAACCGTGCCCGTTCGTACGCTTGAAGGAGTTCCTGTGAAGGTCGGAATCGTCGGCGCCACCGGTCAGGTCGGCACAGTCATGCGCAGGATCCTGGCCGAGCGGAAGTTCCCGGCCGACGAGCTGCGGCTGTTCGCCTCCGCGCGCTCCGCGGGCTCCACGATCGAGTGGCAGGGCCGGAGCATCACCGTCGAGGACGCCTCCACCGCCGACTACACCGGCCTGGACATCGTGCTGTTCTCGGCCGGCGGCGCGACGTCGAAGGCGCTCGCCGAGAAGGTCGCCGCCCAGGGTGCCGTCGTGATCGACAACTCCTCCGCCTGGCGCAAGGACCCGCAGGTCCCGCTGGTCGTCTCCGAGGTCAACCCGCACGCGATCGCGGACCGCCCCAAGGGCATCATCGCCAACCCGAACTGCACCACGATGGCCGCCATGCCGGTGCTGCGCCCGCTGCACGACGAGGCCGGCCTGGAGGCGCTGACCGTCGCCACGTACCAGGCGGTGTCCGGCTCCGGGCTTGCCGGCGTGGCCGAGCTGCACGGACAGGTCTCCAAGGTCGTCGCGGAGGCCGACAAGCTCACCCACGACGGCGGCGCCGTCGACTTCCCCGAGCCGGACATCTACAAGCGTCCGATCGCCTTCAACGTGCTGCCGCTGGCCGGAGCCATCGTCGACGACGGCTCCTTCGAGACGGACGAGGAGCAGAAGCTCCGCAACGAGTCCCGCAAGATCCTGGAGATCCCCGGGCTGAAGGTGTCCGGCACCTGTGTCCGGGTCCCGGTCTTCTCCGGCCACTCGCTCCAGGTCAACGCCCGGTTCGCGCGGCCGATCGGCGTGGAGCGCGCGTACGAGCTGCTCGCGGCCGCCCCGGGCGTCGAGGTCTCGGAGATCCCCACGCCGCTGCAGGCCGCCGGGCAGGACGCGTCGTTCGTCGGGCGCATCCGGGCCGACGAGACCGTGGAGCACGGTCTCGCGCTCTTCGTCTCCAACGACAACCTGCGCAAGGGCGCGGCGCTGAACGCGATCCAGATCGCGGAGCTGGTCGCGGCGGAGCTGACGGGCTGACCAGGGTCAGCCCGTCCGCGGGGGTTCGGGGGCTCCGCCCCCGGACCCCCGCTCCTCAATCGCCGGAGGGGCTTGAATCCGGCCGCCGTACCTCGAAGTGCCAGCAGCCGTACTCCACCGCCCTGACGTGCACCAACGCCACCTCAGGATCCGCGAACGCCTCCGCGAAGGCCTCGTCGAAGCCCCGCTCCTCGTCCGCCGGGATCTGGAGCAGCCGGCCGCCCACGATGTGCCCGTCCCCGTCGTAGCGCCGCACCGTCCGCAGCGCCCCCGCCCGTGAGAACGGGTAGCCGGTGCGGCCGGGCGCCGGGCCCCCGCACTCCTCGGCGTGGATGAAGACGGGGCCCTGCTCGTCGTAAGCCCCCGGCTTCGCCCAGGCCGCGGCCGCCCAGCGGCGCAGCGGGGCATAGGAGACGAGGGCGATCCTCTCCCCCGCCTGGTTGCCCCGCAGGCAGCACCGCAGCGGGCTGCCCGTGTCCGTGGCGGCGTACGGGACGCAGGGGCGGCCCGCGTCGTCGGTCCCCCGGAGTTCCTTGAGCGCGGCCTCGTCGATCGCGCGTGCCTCGTAACTGGTCATACGGAGAGAGTGGCCCGCCCCACCGGTACGGTCCGGCGGAAAACGGACATCGCCTTGGACGCGGGTCACGTGGAAGGATGACCGGAAACATCACACATCAAGGAGATGACCGCGTGCCTGGCACGAATCTGACCCGCGAAGAGGCACAGGAGCGGGCGCGCCTGCTGACCGTGGACGCGTACGAGATCGATCTCGACCTCTCCGGAGCGCAGGAGGGTGGGACCTACCGGTCCGTCACCACCGTGCGCTTCGACTCCGCAGAAGCGGGGGCGCAGACCTTCATCGACCTGGTCGCCCCGGCCGTCCACGAGGTCGAGCTGAACGGCAAGCCCCTGGACGTCGCGGCCGTGTTCCGCGATTCGCGCATCACCCTGGCGCATCTGGCGGCGGGCTCCAACGAGCTGAAGGTCGTCGCCGACTGCTCGTACACGAACACGGGCGAGGGCCTGCACCGGTTCGTCGACCCGGTCGACCAGCAGGCTTACCTCTACACCCAGTTCGAGGTGCCGGACGCGCGCCGCGTCTTCGCGAGCTTCGAGCAGCCCGACCTGAAGGCGACCTTCCGGTTCACCGTGAAGGCCCCGTCCGGCTGGACCGTGATCTCGAACTCCCCGACGCCGGAGCCCACGGACGACGTCTGGTCGTTCGAGCCGACGCCGCGCATCTCCACGTACATCACCGCGCTGATCGCCGGCCCGTACCACTCGGTGCACAGCAGTTACGAGAAGGACGGGCAGAGCGTCCCGCTCGGCATCTACTGCCGCCCGTCGCTCGCGGAGTACCTCGACGCGGACGCGATCTTCGACGTGACCCGGCTGGGCTTCGACTGGTTCCAGGAGAAGTTCGACTACGCGTACCCCTTCGCCAAGTACGACCAGCTGTTCGTCCCGGAGTTCAACGCGGGCGCGATGGAGAACGCGGGCGCGGTCACCATCCGCGACCAGTACGTGTTCCGCTCCAAGGTGACGGACGCGGCGTACGAGACGCGGGCCGAGACGATCCTGCACGAGCTGGCCCACATGTGGTTCGGCGACCTCGTGACCATGGAGTGGTGGAACGACCTGTGGCTGAACGAGTCGTTCGCCACCTACACCTCGATCGCCTGCCTGTCGTACGCGGAGGGCTCGCAGTGGCCGCACTCCTGGACCACGTTCGCCAACTCGATGAAGACCTGGGCGTACCGGCAGGACCAGCTGCCCTCGACGCACCCGATCATGGCCGACATCCGTGACCTGGACGACGTCCTGGTCAACTTCGACGGCATCACGTACGCCAAGGGCGCCTCGGTCCTGAAGCAGCTGGTGGCGTACGTCGGCATGGACGAGTTCTTCAAGGGTGTGCAGGCCTACTTCAAGGCGCACGCCTTCGGCAACACCCGGCTCTCCGACCTGCTGGGCGCGCTGGAGAAGACCTCCGGACGCGATCTGAAGACCTGGTCGAAGGCGTGGCTGGAGACGGCCGGCATCAACATCCTGCGCCCGGAGATCGAGACGGACGCCGACGGCAACGTCACCTCGTTCGCCGTGCTCCAGGAGGCGCCCGCGCTGCCCGCGGGGGCGAAGGGCGAGCCGACGCTGCGGCCGCACCGGATCGCCATCGGCTGCTACGAGCTCGACGAGTCCGGGAAGCTGGTCCGCACCGACCGGATCGAGCTGGACGTCGACGGTGAGCGCACCGCCGTGCCGTTCCCGGCCGACACCAGGCGCCCGGCCGTGGTGCTGCTCAACGACGACGACCTCTCGTACGCGAAGGTCCGGCTCGACGAGGAGTCGCTGCGGGTCGTCACGGAGCACCTGGGCGACTTCACCGAGTCGCTGCCGCGCGCCCTGTGCTGGGCCTCCGCCTGGGACATGACGCGGGACGGCGAGCTGGCGACCCGGGACTACCTGTCGCTCGTCCTGTCCGGGGTCGGCAAGGAGTCGGACATCGGCGTCGTCCAGTCGCTGCACCGCCAGGTGAAGATGGCGCTGGACCTGTACTCGGCGCCTCAGTGGCGCGAGGCGGGGCTGACGCAGTGGACCGAGGCGACGCTCGCGCACCTGCGCGCGGCGGAGCCGGGCAGTGACCACCAGCTGGCCTGGGCGCGTGCCTTCGCGGCCACGGCCCGCAACCCGCAGCAGCTGGACCTGCTCCAGTCGCTGCTCGACGGCACGGAGGTGATCGAGGGCCTGGCCGTCGACACCGAGCTGCGCTGGGCGTTCGTGCAGCGGCTGGCCGCGACGGGGCTGCTGGACGAGGACGAGATCGCCGCGGAGTACGAGCGCGACCGGACGGCGGCGGGCGAGCGCCACGCGGCGTCGGCGCGTGCGGCGCGTCCCTCCGAGGAGGCGAAGGCGGAGGCGTGGGCCTCGGTCGTCGAGTCCGACAAGCTGCCGAACTCCCTCCAGGAGGCGGTCATCGGCGGGTTCGTCCAGACCGACCAGCACGAGCTGCTGGCGCCGTACACGGAGCGGTTCTTCGCCGCGGTGAAGGACGTCTGGGACTCGCGCAGCCACGAGATGGCCCAGCAGGTCGCCATCGGTCTGTACCCGGCTCTCCAGGTCTCGCAGGAGACCCTGGACGCCACGGACGCCTGGCTGGCCTCCGCCGAGCCGAGCGCGGCCCTGCGCCGGCTGATGTCGGAGTCGCGCTCCGGTGTGGAGCGGGCGCTGAAGGCGCGTGCGGCGGACGACGCTGCGGCGGCGACCGCGTAGCACGGTCCGGATGTGGAAACCGCCCGGCGGGCAGGCGCTGAAGCGCAGCCGTCCGCCGGGCGGGAGTCTTTACGGGCAGTCTCAGGCGCCCGACTCCTCGTAGCGGGCGGCCAGGGCCGCCGCGCCGGACTCGGTCAGCGAGCCGTGCAGGCGCATCCGGGCCACCCCGCCGTCGGGGAAGGCGTCCAGGCGGACGTGGGTGACCACGGCCTGGGCGCGGAGCGGGAAGCGGTGCAGGGTGTCGGGCTGGAGGCGGGTGCGGGGGATGATCTCGAACCACTCGCCCGTCTCGCCGTTGCGGCCCTGGAGGGCGATCCAGCCGGCCGCGTTCCCCTTGAGGTAGGCGGTGTCGATCTCGACCGCGCGGACGGCGCCCTGGGCGGGCAGCCGGAAGCGCACCCAGTCGTTGGTGTCGCGGACCCGGCGGCGGCGGTTCTCCCAGCCGTCGTCCATCTTGCGGGAGGTGCCGGGCAGGATGATCTGGGTCGGCGAGGAGTAGAAGCGGTCGGAGGCGTCCTCGTAGCTTCCGCCGTTCAGGACCGAGATCAGGTCGAAGGTGCCGAGCGCCGCGAGCCAGGACGGGTCGGGGACGACCTCGCCGTGCACGCGCAGGCGGGCGATGCCGCCGTCGGGGTGCTGGCAGAGGCGGATGTGGGTGTAGCGGCGGTCGCCGGTGATCTCGAAGCCGTTGGCGGCGTGGCCGCGTACGGGGGTCGGCGGGACGATCTCGTCCCACTTGACGTCGTCCGCGAGGAGCGCCTCTGGGCTGGGTGAGCCCGGGACCGAGGTCGCCTGGACCGATACGCGCTGCGGGTAGTTGCCGCGGAAGTGGGCGGTGTCGACGACGAGCCCGCGGATGATGCCGGGGGCGCCGAGGCGGATCAGGGCCCAGTCGTGCTCGTCGGGGGCGGGGAAGGGGTGGGCGGCGTCCGCGCCGCGGCGGCGGCGGGTCTCCCAGCCGTCCATGATCTTGCCCTTGTGGCCGAAGTGCTCGGGGTCGAAGACCGCGCGCTCCCTGAGCAGGAGGTTCTCACGCTGGGCGAAGAACTCGTCGTTGGCGGCGATCACGCCCGCGCCGAGGCGCCGGTCCGCGAGGTCGACCAGCTCGGTGAAGGGGAGCTCTGTGGTGCGGTAGTCGGCGTACGGGTCGCCGCCGCCGTACGGGGCCGCGTCATTGGCGTGGGGGTCGTTGTCCAGGGCGGGGGTCTCGCTCGCGTCGAAGGTCATGTGCCCACTGTCGTACAGACCCATCAATCAGGTCCATCGAAAGTTTTCGCACATTTCGTTCAGCTCAGCTGAACGATGCCTCGCGCGCGGCGCTGACCTCCTTGAGCGCGGCCAGCACCCGGGCCACCGCGGGGCCGGTCTCGGCCCCCTGCCGCACCGCCGCCACCACATGGCGCCGGGGCAGATCGGCGCCGAGCACCCGTAGCGCCACGCCCTTGCGGCGTTCCGCGGAGGCCATCCGGGGGATCAGCGCGACACCCATGCCCGCCTCCACCATCGCCAGGATCGCGGTCCACCCGGAGGCGCTGTGGGCCTGCTCGGGGACGAACCCGGCGGCCTCGCAGGCGGCGGTGGTGATCTCCGACCACGGGCCGGAGCCGCCGAAGATCCACGGCTCCGCAGCGAGGTCGGCCAGCCGGAGGCCGGGGGCCTCGGCGAGCCTGTGTCCGACGGGGAGGGCGACGTCGAGCGGGTCCGCGAGCAGCGGCAGCAGGGCGAACCGGGTGTCGCGCGCCGTCGGGGCGTGCGCCGCGAGCGAGAGCGCGAGGTCGACGTCACCGGCCGCGAGGAGCTCGTACGCCTCCGCGGCCTCCGCCTCCCGCACCCGTACCCCGGGTCCCGGCCGGCCGTCGGCCCGCAGCAGCTGGACCGCGGGGACGACGAGGGCGGGCACCGCGGTCGAGAACGCGCCGACCCGCACCTCCCCCGCCTCGCCCCGCAGGTAGCCGGTCAGCTCGGCCTCCGCGCGCTCCAGCTGGGCGAACACCACTTCGGCGTGGCGGAGTACGAGGTGGGCGGCGTCGGTGAGCCTGACCCGCCTGCCCTGCGCCTCCAGCAGCGGCACGCCGAGCTGCTTGCCGAGGTTCGACAGCTGCTGGGACACCGCGGAGGGGGTCATCATGAGCGCCTCCGCCGTCGCCGTGACGGTCCCGCGCTCGCTGAGCACCCGCAGGATCCGGAGCTTCTTGATGTCCCACTCGGTCATGTCCGCACATTAGCCGCCGTCCGGTCCCGGACCCGGCCCGCCCCCAGCGCCACTCCGCCGAGGATCAGGGCCAGCCAGAGGAGCTGGGCGGGCCCGGTCGGCTCGCCCAGCAGGACGAAGGAGAGCCCGGCCACACAGACGGGCTGGAGGTAGTAGACGATCCCGGTGCGCGCCGCGCCGATCAGCGCGACGGCCCGGTTCCAGGCGAAGAACGCGAGGGCCGAGGAGAACACGCCGACGTACAGCAGTGGTCCGACGGTGCCGGCCGTCGGCTCGAACCCGCCCTGGACGGCGACGCTGACCGCGAAGGCGGGTGCCAGCATCAGCGCGCCCAGCACGAAGGTGGCGAGGAGGAAGGCCGGTTGGCCGATCTCCGGGGGGCGGCGGCGCAGCAGCGCGCTGTAGGAGGCGAAGCTGAGCATGGCGGCGAACATCCACAGGTCACCGGGGGCGAAGTGCAGTGCGAGGGAGCCGTCGCCGACCAGCAGCAGAACTCCGGTGCAGGCGATGGCCATTCCGGCGATGCGGCGCCCGCCGAGCCGTTGGCCGCCGAGGCGTTCGTACAGCGCCATCACCACCGGTGAGGCGGCCATGATCATGCCCATCTGGCCGGCCGAGGTGGACAGGCCCGCCTGGTTGACCAGGGTGTTGTAGACGGTGATCCCGAGCAGTGCGGCGAGGGTGAGGAAGCCCAGGTGGCGGCGGATCAGCGCGCGTTGCCGCCAGGTCTCCCGCGCCGCGAGGGGGGCGACCGCCGCGACGGCGACGATCCAGCGCCAGAAGGCGGCCTGGACGGGCGGGACGGTGTCGTGCAGGGCGCGCGCGGCGACGAAGCTGCCGGACCAGACGACCGTCGCGACGAGGGCGAGCAGGAGGCCCTTCCCCGAGGTCCGCCGGGCTCCTGCCGCTCGTACCGCTTTCGGGGAAGCCTCTTTGACGTCGGTCACGGGGCCACCGTCACACCGGCAGAGCATTCAGGTCCATCGAATACTTTCGATGAATTTCTGAAGCAGAACTTAACGAATCAGCTGACGACGAGCGAGGTGAACGGCTCGCCGGCGCACAACAGGGCGTCCCGGCGCGCTCGCGCACGTCGGGACGCCCTGGGACGTTATGGGTGTCGCGCAGCTCTGTGTGCCGCGCGGCCGGGTGTCAGGCCTGCTGCTTCTTGGACTTGTCGAGGACCATGACCAGTCCGGCGATGACCCCGAACAGCACCAGGGGGGCCACGACGAACAGGCCGATCGTGTCGATCACGCTCAGGCCGGGACCCGGGTCGTCGCCGTCGTCGCGGGTGAGCGCGAGCGCGGGGGACGTCATGAGCAGCATCATCAGCGTCGTTCCGGCGGCGACCGCGCCGGCGCGCATAGCGTTCTTCTTGTCCACGGTACAAACGTAGCGAACGGCTACGAGGGCCGCGCGCCCGGGGGTGCCGTACGGGTCCTTCCGGGCTCCTGGCGGGGGTTGAGGACTTCCATCAGCCGGTACAGCCGGGGGGAGGCGGCCAGCTCCTCCAGGGTGACCGGCCTGCCCTCCGCATCGGCGATGGGCAGCCGCCAGTTGGGGTACTCGTCCCAGGTGCCCGGCAGGTTCTGCGGGCGGCGGTCACCGATCGTGTCGGGCAGCCAGACCCCGGTCATCCGGGCCGGGGTGCGCAGCAGGAAGCGGTGGACGGCGCGGACGGCCGCCTCCTCGTCACCACCGCCCTCGGGGAGCAGGCCGAGCCGGGAGAGCAGGCCGAGCCACTCGGCGGTGTCGGCGCCGTCCTCCGTCCGCTCCTGGTCCAGCGGGCGGGTGAGCAGGCCGAGGCGGTGGCGCAGCGTCACATGGTCGCCGGTCAGCCGGGCGGCGGTGGAGGGCAGATCGTGGGTGGTGGCGGTGGCCAGGCAGTCCGTGCGCCACTCCTCGGGGGCCAACGGGCGGCCGGTACCCGCCCAGTCCCGCTCGAACCAGAGCACGGAGGTGCCGAGGACGCCGCGGCGGGCGAGCGCCTCGCGGACGCCGGGTTCGACGGTGCCGAGGTCCTCCCCCACGACGACGGTGCCCGCCCGGTGGGCCTCCAGGACGAGGACGGCGAGCATCGCCTCCGCGTCCTGGCTGACGTAGGTGCCCTCGGTCGGCGGACGCCCCTCCGGCACCCACCAGAGCCGGAACAGGCCCATCACGTGGTCGATGCGCAGGGCGCCGGCCCGGCCGAGGATCCCGCGCAGCAGACCCCGGAACGGGGCGTAGCCGGAGGCGGCCAGCGCGTCGGGGCGCCAGGGCGGCAGGCCCCAGTCCTGGCCGCGCGCGTTGAAGGCGTCCGGGGGCGCGCCGATGGACATGCCGTGCGCGAAGGCGTCCTGCTGGGCCCAGGTGTCGGCGCCGCCGGGGTGTACGCCGACCGCGAGGTCGTGGACGATCCCGACGGCCATCCCGGCGTCCCGGGCGGCGCGCTGGGCGTCGGCCAGCTGAGTGTCGGTCAGCCAGGCGAGCCGGCAGTGGAAGTCGACCCGGTCGAGCAGTTCGCCCCGGGCGCGGGCGGTCTCCCGGGAGCGGGGGTCGCGCAGCCCGGCCGGCCAGCTGTGCCAGTCGGAGCCGTGCACCTCGGCCAGGGCGCACCACAGGGCGTGGTCCTCCAGGGCCGGTCCCTGCCGGGCGAGGAAGTCGCAGTACTCGGCGCGGCGGCCGGGCGTGAGGGGGACGGCGGCGAGGATGGCGAGGGCCTGCCGCTTGAGCTCCCAGACGGCGTCGCGGTCGATCAGGGCGCCCTTGTTCAGGACGCCGTCGCTGAGCTCCGCGGCACGGCGGCGCAGATCGTCGAGCGCGGCCCGGTCGGACGCGTGCCCGTACTCCGGGACGGACTCGACGCGCAGGTGCACCGGGTCGGGGAAGCGCCGCGAGGACGGGCGGTAGGGGGACGGGTCGGTGGGGCTGCCCAGGACCGCCGCGTGCAGCGGGTTCACCTGGACGAAGGAGGCCCCGAGGCACCGTCCGGACCAGGACGCGAGGTCGGCGAGGTCACCGAGGTCGCCCATGCCCCAGGAGCGGGCGGAGAGCAGGGAGTAGAGCTGTACGAGGAAGCCGTGGCTGCGGGACGGCGGCTGCGGGACGCGGGCCGGGGCGACGATCAGCGTGCAGGACTCCGCGGGCTGCTCTGGCGCGCGGGCGGTCAGCCGGTGCACACCGAGCGGGGGTTCGGTCCACCAGCCGGGCGCGGACGCACCGCTCACCGCGCCGGACGCTTGGCCGGGTGCTTGGCCGGAAACGGTCACCGCGCCGGGTGCTTGGCCGGAAGCGCTCACCACGGCAGGCGGCTGGCCGGAAACGGCCGGAGCCGCGTCCCTGGAGGGCGTCCGCATCCGGGCCGGCCGGACGGGGCCGGGCTCCTCCGGGCGGATGGCCTCCTCCGGGCGGACGGTCAGCTCCGTGCCGGGGGGCAGTGCGGTCAGCGCCGGGGGCAGCGGCTCCCCGGTCCACACCACGAGCGTGGGCGGGAGCAGCCGGGAGCCGGCCGCGGACTCGGCGGCGGCGAGCGCCTCCTGAACCGCCTCCGGCGTGGCGGCGTCGACACCGAGCGCGGCGAGCACCGCGACGACCGTGCCGTCGGGGACGGACACCGTGACGTCGGCGGACGGGGAGTACGAGGTGGCGACGCCGTGCAGTGCGGCGAGCCGGGGCAGGCCCATTCAGACTCCTGGGGACTCCATGCCCCAAGCGCTGCCGGAGGAAGCCGGCTCGCTCGTCAGCGGGGCGAGGACGGCGAGCGGAGGCTCGCTGGTCAGGGGCGTGGCGTCAGCGAGCGGGGGCTCGCTGGTCAGCGGTATGGCGTCGGCCAGCGGCGCCTCGCTGGTGAGCGGTCCGGGGCCGGGGGCGGTGGCGGGGCACGCACTGATCAGCGGGGCGGGTCCCGGCACCTGTTTGGTCAGGGCGGAGAGCAGGAGCTGCGCGGCAGCGGGCATGGTGGCCTCCTGGCCGTGGAGAGCAGGACACAGCAGACCTACCCAGCGGACGCGTCCGCAGACGTAGGCGTTATGACAACGAGTTCAACGTGCTCTGGGTCACAATCCGTTCCCGAGGGGCGGATTCCCCGTAAGACGTCCGTCGTTTTCGGCCATTCGGCGCCATCTTTCGCGTGACGCCGCGTCAGCCACACCCGTCCCACCCCATCCGCCACAACGGGCATTTGCACCACAACGACCACGCGCATTGACACCCTCGCGCGCGGGTGGTGGGCTCGGAGCCCACCAGTGGGAACGAGGGGAGAACGGGCATGCGGCTCAGGCGCAGGAAGCAGGCGGCGGCGGTCGCCGTGGCCGTGCTCGGCGGGCTCCTCTCCACCGGAGCCCCGGCCGCCTTCGCCGCACCCGCGCCGCCCGGAACGCCCGTCACCAGTACCCCCGACCGCACGGACGACGGCGCGCTGCCCACCGTGTGGCCCCGGCCGCAGAGCATCAAGGCGTCCGGCTCCTCCGTCCCCCTGACCGGCGAGGTCACCCTGGTGGCCGACGCGCAGGCCGACCCGTACGCCGTCGCCGCGCTCCGCGAGGTGCTGCGCGACGCGGGCGTGCGGACCGTCCACGAATCCCTGCCGGGGCGCGGCCCCGTCATCCGGTTCGGCGGCAACGGCGCCCTGGACGCGCTGCGCACCCTGCGCGCCCCGGAGCGCGGCGATCTGCCCGCCGGCGGCTACCGGATCGCGGCCGGCCACGTCGCGGGCCGGGACACCGTCGCCGTGGACGGCCTGGGAGACGACGGGCTGTTCCACGCGGTGCAGACCCTGCGTCAGCTGATCCGGGGCGGCAGCGTCGCCGGGGCCACCGTCCGGGACTGGCCCTCCAGTGCCGTGCGCGGGATGACCGAGGGCTTCTACGGGCAGCCGTGGACCCAGACCGAACGCCTCTCCCAGCTCGGCTTCATGGGGCGTACCAAGCAGAACCGGTACCTCTACGCGGCGGGCGACGACCCCTACCGGCAGGCCCGCTGGCGCGACCCGTACCCCGCGGACCGGCGCGCCGACTTCCGCGCGCTCGCGGAGCGGGCCGCCGCCGAACACGTGACGCTCGGCTGGGCCGTGGCACCCGGCCAGTCGATGTGCCTGTCCTCCGACCGTGACGTGAAGGCGCTGACGAAGAAGATCGACGCGATGTGGGCGCTCGGGGTGCGGGCCTTCCAGGTGCAGTTCCAGGACGTCAGCTACAGCGAATGGCACTGCTCGGCCGACGCCGACGCCTTCGGTGACGGACCGCGGGCGGCGGCCAGGGCGCAGGCCCGCGTCGTGAGCGCGGTGGCCCAGCACCTCGCGGACCGCCATCCGGACGCGCAGCCGCTGTCGATGATGCCGACGGAGTTCTACCAGGACGGGGCGACCGACTACCGCACCGAACTCGCCAAGGAGCTCGACGACCGGGTGCAGGTCGCCTGGACCGGGGTCGGGGTGGTGCCGAAGACCATCACCGGCGGCGAGCTGGCCGGTGCCCGTGCCACGTTCCGCCATCCGTTGGTCACGATGGACAACTACCCGGTCAACGACTACGCGCAGGACCGGATCTTCCTCGGTCCGTACACCGGCCGCGACCCGGCGGTCGCCATCGGGTCCGCCGCGCTGCTGGCCAATGCGATGGAGCAGCCGTCCGCCTCCCGGATCCCGCTGTTCACCGCCGCCGACTTCGCCTGGAACCCGAAGGGGTACCAGCCGCAGGAGTCCTGGCAGGCGGCCATCGACGACCTCGCGGGCACGGACCCCGGCAGCCGGGACGCGCTGCGCGCCCTGGCCGGGAACAGCGCGGCCTCCGTGCTGGGCGGCAACGAATCGGCGTACCTGAAGCCGTTGCTCGCCGCGTTCTGGAAGACCCATGGCGGGACGGACGCCGGGGCGCGCGACAAGGCGGCGGCCCGGCTGCGTTCCGCGTTCACCGTGATGCGCGAGACCCCGCAGCGGCTGGCCGGGCTCGCGGACGGGCGGCTCGACGGCGAGGTGCGGCCGTGGACCGAGCAGTTGTCCCGGTACGGCAGGGCGGGCGAGCTGGCCGTCGATCTGCTCCAGGCCCAGGCACGCGGCGACGGGGCGGCCGCCTGGCAGGCGTCGCTGGCCCTGGAGCCGGTGAGCAGGTCCGTGAAGGGGAGCGGCGCGACGGTCGGCAAGGGGGTGCTCGGCCCGTTCCTGGACCGGGCGCGCAAGGAGGCCGACGCCTGGACCGGGGCGGACCGCGACAACGGCACGGTGACCGAGGCGCAGGGCAGCTACACGGTGCGCCTGGGCCGGGCCCGTCCGCTGGCGGCCGTCACCGCGACGGCCGTGCCGGGCGGCGGCGGCACCCCGGCGGACGCGACGGTCCAGGCCCATGTGCCCGGCGAGGGCTGGCACAGCCTCGGCGCGCTCTCGTCGAGCGGCTGGACCCAGACCGGGGGCCAGGGCCTGCGGGCCGACGCGGTCCGGATCAGCTGGCCGACCGCCACCCCGTCGGTCACCGGCGCACCGCCGCTGATCATCCCGCCGCTCGCGGGCGCGGCCCCGTCGGCGGGAACGGCGCCCCGGGTGCGCTCGCTGGTGCCGTGGTTCGGCGACGAGCCGGCGGCCCGGCTCGACCTCGCGCACGGCGCGACGGACGCGGAGATCGGCGGCAAGCCGCAGCGGGTCGAGGCGCGGCTCTCGCCCGGCCGTCCGGCCGAGGTGAAGGGCGCGCTCACCGCGAAGGCCCCCAAGGGCATCAAGGTGCGGCTGCCAGAGCAGACGACCGTCCAGCGCGGTTCCCGTACGGCCGTGCCCGTGGAGATCACCGTGCCCGCGGACACCCCGGCGGGCGAGTACGAGGTGCCGTTCTCCTTCGGCGCGGAGGAGACCACCCTGACCGTCCGGGCCTTCCCGCGCACCGCGGGCCCCGATCTGCTGCGCACGGCCACCGCCTCCTCCTCCGCCGACGAGACGGCAGACTTCCCCGCGTCCGCCGCGTCGGACGGCGACCCGGAGACCCGCTGGTCCTCCCCCGCCGAGGACGGCGCCTGGTGGCAGGCCGAACTGCCCGCCCCGGCCCGGCTCGGGCAGGTGGTGCTGGACTGGCAGGACGCCTACGCCTCCCGCTACCGCGTACAGGTCTCCGCGGACGGCCGCACCTGGCGCACCGCGGCCACCGTCCGGGAGGGAAAGGGCGGCCACGAGTCGGTCCGGATGGACGCGAAGGACACCCGGTTCATCAGGATCCAGGGCGACGGGCGGGCCACCGAGTACGGCTACTCGCTCTGGTCGGTCCAGGCGTACGCCGTCGCGGAGTAGCGAAATCAACACCCCCTGAACCAGGCGGCGTTCTCTCCTTCAGCGCCTGCCGGGTTTTTTCGCGCCGCACTATTCACTCAGTACATATACCGAGTATATAGTCACGGCCATGAGCATCCGCCACGTCCTCCTCGGACTGCTTGCCGGGGGTTCCAACCATGGGTACGAGCTGAAGCGGCGGTACGACGAACTCTTCCCGCAGGCCCGCCCCCTGGCGTACGGCCAGGTCTACACAACGCTGCAACGCCTGGTGCGGGACGGACTGGCCTCGGTCGAGGGGACCGATTCCGACGGCGGTCCCGAGCGCACCCTCTACCGGTCCACGGACGAGGGCGCGCGCGAGCTCGCCCACTGGGCCGGCGAGACCGCGCCGCCCGCGCCCTTCGTGACGAACGAGATCTTCGCCAAGGTCGTCACCTCGATCCTCGTCGCGGCCGCCGCCGGCGGTGACCGCACCGCGGACGCGGCCGCCTACCTCCAGGCCCAGCGCGCCGCGCACATGGCGCGGATGCACGAACTGACCCAGCTCAAGACCACGCCCGGGGCCGGCCTCAGCACGGTCCTCTCGGCCGACTACGCCCTGAACCATCTGGACGCCGACGTCCGGTGGATGGCCACCACGGCGACCCGCCTCGCCACCCTGACCACGGAGGTCCAGCCGACATGAGCAGCAGAGCCGACCGGCCCACGGCACCGGCGCCACTGATCACCGCCACCGGACTGACGAAACGGTACGGACGGACGGAGGCGCTGCGCGGCGCCTCGGTCGAACTCCGCGCCGGCGAGATCCTCGCCGTCACCGGTGCCAGCGGCAGCGGGAAGTCCACGCTGCTGCACTGCCTCGCGGGCATCGTCCGCCCCGACGAGGGCACGGTCGGCTACGGGGACGAGCAGCTCGGCCTGGTGCCGGAGGCGCGCCTCAGCGAGCTGCGGCGTACCGACTTCGGCGTGGTGTTCCAGTTCGGGCAGCTGATCCCCGAGCTCACCGCGCTCGACAACGTGGCGCTGCCCCTCCTGCTCGCGGGAACCGGCCGCGCCGAGGCGCACCGGAACGCGGACTCCTGGCTGGAGCGCTTCGGCGTGCGCGGGCAGGCGGAGCTGCGGCCCGGCGAGCTGAGCGGCGGCCAGAGCCAGCGGGTCGCGCTGGCACGGGCCCTGATCACCGGCCCGAAGGCCGTCTTCGCGGACGAGCCGACCGGCGCCCTGGACTCCCTCGCCGGCGAACAGGTGATGACCGCTCTGGTGCACGCCACCCGCGAGTCCGGCACCGCGGTGCTGCTCATCACCCACGACGCGCAGATCGCCGCGTACGCGGACCGGGAGGTGTGGCTGCGCGACGGGGCCGTCCACTCCGGCGCGACCCGGTTCACCGTCCGGGAGGCGGCCCGCCATGAGGACTGACGCACGCATCGCCTGGACCCTGGTCCTCGGTTCCGACCGCCGCGAGTGGTGGCGGATCGCGCTCACCTCGGCCGGCGCGCTGCTCGCCACCGGCCTGGCCCTCGCGGCGGTCACGGTCTCCTCGGTCTCCGGGCAGGCGTCCATCGCGTTCGGACACGGCCTGCTGAACCAGCCCGGCCAGCGCACGGGTGTGGTGGCGACCCTGGTGCTCCTGCTCGTCCCGGTGTTCGGCTTCCTGGGCCAGTGCGCCCGGATCGGCGCCGTCCACCGGGACCGGCGGACGGCCGCGCTGCGGCTCGCCGGGGCGTCACCCCGGCAGGTGCGGCGTATCGCCGCTCTGGAGTCCGGGCCGGCGTGCCTGGTGGGCGCGCTCGCCTCCTGCGCCGTGTTCGCCGCGGTACTCGCCGGCTCCGGCCGTACGCCGCCGCCCTCGGCCTGGGCCGGCTACGTGGTGGTCGTGCTCGGCGTGCCGGTGGTCGCCGCGCTGGTGAGCGGGTTCGCGCTGCGCAAGGTGATCGCGGCACCGCTGGGCCGACTGCGCCGGGCACAGGCGGAGCCCGGCCGGCGGACGGCGCTCGCGCTCCTGCTTCCGGGGGTCGTGCTCGCCGCGGCGGCCCTTCTCCTCTTCGCCGCGGACGGCCGTTCCGACGTCGGCCCACTGCTGCCGCTGGTGGTCTCCCTGGTGCTCCTCTCGTCCGCGGGCGCGCTCTGGACGGCCGGGGCCTCGGCCGCCTTCATGGGCCGCCGTCTGACGGCCGGCGCGAGGAGCCCCGCGGCACTGATCGCCGCCGGCCGGCTGCGTCAGGACCCGTGGGCCGCCGCGCGCACCCACGCCGCGCTGCTGCTGGTGACCGTCGTCGGCACGGGCTTCGTGGGAGTACGGGAGGTCATGCTCGCCGCTCTGCGCGAGCGGGGCGGCTACACGCAAGTGGATCTGGACTTCTACACCACCGGCCTCGACCTCACCGGGGCAGCCGTTCTGGTGGCCCTCTTCGTCGGGCTCTGCGGTCTGGCCGTGGGCGCCGCGGAGTCCCTCGCCACCCGCCGCCGGGGGCTCGCCGCGCAGGCCGCGGCCGGGGTGCTGCGAGCGGTGCTGACCAGGGCGCTGCTCCTGGAGACCGCGCTGCCGCTGGCCCCGGCGACGCTGCTGGCGGGCATCGGCGGCATGACGGTGTACCTCTCGTACGCCACCCTCGTCGCCCCGGGCAGCTTCCCGTCGATGCTCCCGCTCCTGGTGCCCGTGACGGTGTACGCCGCCTGCCTGCTGGCCGCCGCGACGTCACTGCCGCTGCTGCGGCGCATGGCGCGCCCCGCGGAGCTGCGGTTCACCTAGGGCGCTTCGTTCGGATCAGGCGGAGATTCCGTCGATCCGGGCCATCGCGTCGTCCGCTCCGAACGGCTGCAGATAGGGCAGCCAGCGGGGGTCGCGGTGGCCCGTGCCGATGATCCGCCAGGCGAGTCCGGTCGGCGGGGCGGGCGGCTGGTGGAGCCGCCAGCCGAGCTCGGGCAGATGACGGTCGGCCTTGACGTGGTTGCAGCGGCGGCAGGCCGCCACCACGTTCTCCCAGGCGTGCTGCCCGCCCCGGCTGCGCGGAATGACGTGGTCGACGCTGGTCGCGGCGGCGCCGCAGTACATGCAGCGCCCGCCGTCCCTGGCGAAGAGCGCCCGGCGGGTCAGCGGAACGGGGCCCCGGTAGGGGACGCGCACGAACCGCTTCAGGCGGACGACGCTGGGGGCCGGAACGGCACGGGTGGCACTGTGCATGAGGGCGCCGGTCTCCTCGAGGCAGATGGCCTTGCTCTCCAGGACGAGGACGAGCGCGCGGCGGAGCGGTACGACGCCGAGCGGCTCGTACGACGCGTTGAGAACCAGGACGTGCGGCACGGTTGATGCCTCCTTGTACGCCGGCGGCGCGTGGCTCGCGCCGGGACGATCCGATCTCAGTCTCCCCTCAGGCCTGGTCAAAGCGCCACCACGTCCGGGTAACGGGCCGGAAGGATTTTTCTTCCGCCCACGGCGTCCCAGCGGCGCAAAGGCACCGGAACAGGCGCTTCGGGGGCCCTGCCACCGGCTGCCGCGCCCGATGTGCGATCGGCCACACGCGGCGCCGCCGACCGGGTTCCTTACCTATTCCATATCCCCGGGTGAGACGCGTCTCTCCCCCGGATCACGGCAACGGAGCACGCCCGATGCCCCGTTAGTGTGGTTGGTCAGCGCTCGCCCAACTGGAGGTTTCGCCGTGTCCCTGTCCGCCCTGTTGGCCGCAGCCCAGTCACCCGAGCCGGGTGGCTCGCTGGACGAAGCCGCCAAGCAGGCAGGCAACGCCGCGGGCTGGGTGGAGCAGAACTGGTCCACCTGGCTGAACACCGGTCTGCGGATCGTGCTCATCGCCGCCATCGCGATCGTGTTGCGCATCGCGATCCGCCGTGCCCTGACCAAGCTCATCGAACGCATGAACCGCAGCGCCCAGGCGGTGGAGGGCACCGCGCTGGGCGGTCTGCTGGTCAACGCGGAGCGCCGCCGCCAGCGCTCGGAGGCGATCGGCTCCGTACTCCGTTCGGTGGCCTCGTTCCTGATCCTCGGCACCGCCGCCCTGATGATCCTGGGCGCGTTCCAGATCAACCTGGCCCCGCTGCTGGCCTCCGCCGGGGTCGCCGGGGTCGCGCTCGGCTTCGGTGCCCGCAACCTGGTCACCGACTTCCTCTCCGGCGTCTTCATGATCCTGGAGGACCAGTACGGCGTCGGCGACACCATCGACGCGGGCGTCGCCTCCGGAGAGGTCATCGAGGTCGGCCTGCGGGTCACCAAGCTGCGCGGCGAGAACGGTGCGATCTGGTACGTCCGCAACGGCGAGGTGAAGCGGATCGGCAACCTCAGCCAGGGCTGGTCCACCGCGGGCATCGATGTGCAGGTGCGCCCCACGGAGGACCTCGACCAGGTCCGTACGGTGATCACGGAGGCCGCCCAGCTGATGGCCAAGGACGACCCGTGGACCGAGCGCCTGTGGGGTCCGGTGGAGATCCTGGGCCTGGACACGGTGCTGCTGGACTCGATGACGGTCCGGGTGACCGCCAAGACGATGCCGGGCCAGGCCGTGGGCGTGGAGCGCGAGCTGCGCTGGCGGATCAAGCGCGCCTTCGACGAGGCGGGCATCCGGATGATCGGCGGCATCCCGGCCCAGCCCGACGAGGCCGCGGCGGCCGACCCCACGGCCGGTATGGCGGCCCCGTCCGCGTACGCCTCGGCCACCTCCCCGCAGTCCCTGGCGGCGACTCCGATAGTCCAGCCCCCGAACATCTCCAAGTAACGCTCGTCCGTTCGAATGAGGGGTGCCCCGCCAAGGCCTGCGGGGTGCCCCTCACTCGTATCTCCAGCGGCCACCGCTGGACGCCCTGCCGTCAACTCGGTTCGGGCGGCGCTCCGTTGGGAATGCCCCATCACGCACCCCCCGACGGGCACAGATCCGCACCGCCCACCGTCCAGGTAACGCTTTGGTTGCCACAGCGCTGCAGCCCATTGACGCCCCGGTGACGCGCGCCCTACGGTCCTCACACCGAATAGGAAAGTTTCCTAACAGAGGGCAGGTGCAGTGGTCATGGGCGGAACCACACCGGGAACCCCCCGCGTTCTGCGGGCCATGAACGACCGGGCCGCCCTCGACCTCCTGGTCACCCAGGGGCCCCTCACCCGGACCCGGATCGGCGAGCTGACCGGGCTCTCCAAGCCCACCGCGTCCCAGCTGCTGACCCGGCTGGAGGCCGCGGGGCTGGTCCGTTCGACCGGCAGCCAGGGCGGGCGCCCCGGCCCGAATGCCGTGCTGTACGAGATCGACCCGTCCACCGCCCATGTGGCCGCGCTCTCCGTCGGGCCCACCGGCATCGACGCGGTCGTCGCCGACATCACCGGCACCGTGGTCGGCTCGTGCCGTGTGGAGGCCGAGGCGGTCGAGGAGGAAGTACGCCACCGCACCGCCCAGCTCGTCGCGGAAGCGGTGGACAGCGCCCTCGGCCGGGCCGGTCTCGGCCATGACGATCTGCGGAGCGTGGTGATCGGCACGCCGGGCGCGATCGACCGGCACACCGGCCAGCTGCGCTACGCCCCGCACCTGCCCGGCTGGCACTCGCGCACCCTGCTCGCCGACCTCGCCGAGGTGGTCGGCAGGCCCGTCACCATCGAGAACGACGTGAACCTCGCCGCCATCGCCGAACAGTACGAGGGCGCCGCGCAGGACCACGACGACTTCGTGCTCGCCTGGCTCGACGAAGGCGTCGGCGCCGCCATCGTGCTGGGCGGGAGCCTGTTGCGCGGGGCCACCGGCGGCGCCGGGGAGATCGGCTACATGCCGCTGCCCGGTGCCCCGCTCGCCCGCGGCAACGCGGCCGACTGGGCGAGGCCGGACGCGGGCGGCGGTTTCCAGAGCCTGGTCTCCTCCCCCGCCGTACAGGACCTCGCGGGTGGCAGACCGCCGGCCGAGGCCCTGGCGGACGGGGCCGTCCTCGACGAGGTCGCCCGCAGGCTGGCCACCGGCCTCGCCGCCATAGTGGCCGTCGTCGACCCCGAACTGGTCGTCCTGTCCGGTGTCGTGGCCCAGGCCGGCGGAGAGGCACTCCGCGAGCGGGTCGAGGCCGAGCTGACCGGCCTCGCGCTGCCGAGACCGCTGCTGCGCATCAGCGACATCGAGGGCGACCCGATCCTGACCGGCGCGCTGCGCACCGCTCTCGCCCAGGCGCGCGACACCACCTTCGACACCGCCTGAGCGACGCGCCGCCCCTGCCACCGTCCCCGGCCCGGCAAGCCGCACGGCACCCCCATGCCCGCACACCCCCGCTCCCCGTCCCCCCGACTGGGTTCCCACGCCCTTCCCTCCCCCGTAAAGGAAGTCCGACATGGCGCGATGGCACATACGCACCCGTGTGCCCGTGGCGTTCGGCGCAGCCGCTCTGCTGCTGGCCGGCTGCGCCAACCCGAGCACCGGCAGTAATACCGACGATCCGACGAAGCCCGTCACGCTGAAGTTCTGGCACGGCTGGTCGGCCCCCAGCGAGGCCAAGGCGATCAACGAGAACATCGCCCGCTTCGAGAAGCTCCATCCGAACATCCACGTCGTCTCCACCGGCAACGTGAGCGACGAGACGATCAACCAGGCGCTGCGCGCGGGCGGCGGCGACGCACCCGACGTCGTCACCTCGTTCACCACCAACAACGTGGGCCAGTACTGCTCCTCCGGCATGTGGGCGGATCTCGACCCCTTCCTGAAGAAGAGCGGCATCGACAAGACGAAGGTCTTCCCGAAGACCCTGCTGGACTACACCCAGTACGAGGGCGTCCAGTGCGCGACGCCCCTGCTCGCCGACGCGTTCGGCATGTACTACAACAAGGACGCCTTCAAGGAGGCCGGGATCGCCCGGCCCCCGCACACCATGTCCGAGATGAAGGCCGACGCGGTCAAGCTGACGCGGAAGAACAAGAACGGCTCGCTGGAGCGCGCCGGGTTCATGCCGAACTTCCAGCTCTACCAGAACGCCCCCGACCGGATGTTCGCCCAGTGGGGCCCGCAGTACTTCGACGGGCAGGGCAAGGCGAGGCTCGCCGACGAGCCCAAGACCGAGCAGTTCTTCTCCACCATGCGCGGTCTGTCCGACGCGCAGGGCGGCTACCAGGCCATGGAGCGGCTCCGGGCCACCTTCGGCGACGAGATGTCGTCCCAGAACGGCTTCCTGACCGGCAAGCTCGCCATGCATCTGGACGGTGAGTGGCGCGGGCTGATGCTCAAGGAGGCCAAGGCGAAGTTCGACTGGGGCGTCGCCCCGCTGCCGGTCCCGGACGACCAGGCCGACACCTACGGGCGTGGCTACCTGACGGGAACCGTCGCCGGCATCGCGCACAGCAGCCGGCACCAGAACGCGGCGTGGGAGCTGGTGAAGTACCTGACGATCGACACCCAGCCGGTCGTCCACTTCGCCAACGCGATCCACAACGTGCCGTCCACGTTCGACGCGCTCAAGTCGCCCGACCTGGACGCCGACCCGGCCTTCCGCGCCTTCATCAAGATCGCGCAGAACCCGCACAGCCAGGCCGTCCCGCCCTCGAACAACGGCGGGCAGTACATCAACTCGTTCGGTGACTTCTCGCAGTCGGTCGAGGCCGGCAGGACCAAGGACCTGCACAGCGCGCTGAAGAAACTCGACGACCAGATCGACGCCGACAACGTCCAGTCGGAAAACTGAGGAGCCGAGTCATGGCACTTTCCCTCTCCACCTCGGCGAAGCCCGCCGGGCGGGTGACCGAACCGGCCCCCCGCAACTCCCCCCTGCGACGCAAGAAGAACCGCGAGCGGCTGCGCACCCTGGGATTCCTCTCCCCCTGGCTGGTCGGCTTCACCGTCTTCTTCGGCTACCCGCTGATCGCGACCGTCTACTTCTCGTTCATGCACTACAACCAGATCAAGGCCCCCACCTTCGTCGGGCTGCGGAACTGGAAGTACGTGCTGGACCAGATGCCGTTGTTCGGCCCGGCGCTGTGGAACACGCTGTGGCTGGTCGTCGTGATGGTCGCGCTGCGCGTGGTGTTCGGTCTCGGCATCGGCCTGCTGATCACGAAGATCAAGTCGGGCGTGGGGCTGTTCCGTACGGCCTTCTACATCCCCTACCTGGCCCCGCCGGTCGCGGCCACCGTCTCCTTCGTCTTCCTGCTCAACCCGTCCACCGGACCGGTCAACGAGATGCTCTCGTGGATCGGGGTCAGCGGCCCCAGCTGGTTCAACGACCCCAACTGGTCCAAGCCCTCGCTGGTGCTGCTCTCCCTCTGGGGCATCGGCGACCTGATGGTCATCTTCATGGCCTCGCTGCTGGACGTGCCCAAGGAGCAGTACGAGGCCGCCGAGCTGGACGGCGCGGGCGCCTGGACGAAGTTCCGTTACGTCACCTGGCCCGCGATCACCCCGATCGTGCTGTTCGCCGTCGTGACCGGCGTCGTGCAGACGATGCAGTACTACACGCAGGCCCTCGTCGCGGGGAAGCTCGCCTCCGGCGTCTCCATCGGTCCCGGCACGGTGATCCAGCCCGGCTATCCGGACCACTCCACCCTGACCGTGCCCCAGCTCGTCTACTCGATGGGCTTCCAGAACTTCAACACCGGTGCCGCGTGCGTTCTCTCGCTCGTGCTCTTCGCCATTGCCATGGCCGTCACCCTTCTGCTGATGCGCAAGAGCGTCGGCCTCATTCCGGCGGAGGACTGAGATGACCACCACCAGCCTGACCAGGCCGCAGACCGTCACGGCGAGCCGCGGAGACGGCCGCGACGCGGCCAGACACCGCCGCAAGCGCATCCTGAACTGGATCGCGGTCCACTCCGTGGCCCTCGCGCTCGCCCTCTTCTTCGTCCTGCCGTTCGTCTTCGTCTTCCTCACCTCGGTGATGAGCGACGGGCAGGCGATGAGCGGCGACCTGTGGCCGGACTCCTGGCACTGGTCGAACTACTCGGCCGTCTTCCACACCCCGGGATTCCTCGACTGGTGGCGCAACTCGCTGATGTACGCCGTGGTGGGCACCGTGTTCACGGTCTGCTCCTCGGTGCCGGTCGCCTACGCGCTGGCCAAGTTCCGCTTCCGCGGCCGGCGCACCGCGATGATCCTCGTCATCTCCACGATGATGCTGCCGCCGCAGGTCATCATCATCCCGATGTACCTGGTGTGGGCGCAGCAGTTCCACCTCTCGGGCTCGCTGTGGCCGCTGATCATCCCGATGGCGTTCGGCGACGCGTACTCGATCTTCCTGCTGCGGCAGTTCCTGCTCACCATCCCGCAGGAGTACATCGAGTCGGCGAAGGTCGACGGCTGCGGTGAGCTGCGCACCCTGCTCAAGATCGTCGTACCGATGGCCAAGCCCGGGATCGCGGCCGTGGCGCTCTTCCAGTTCTTCTACTGCTGGAACGACTACTTCGGCCCGCAGATCTACGCCGCGCAGAACCCCGGCGCCTGGACCCTGAGCTACGGCCTGGAGTCCTTCAAGAGCGCCCACGCGGTCAACTGGAACATGACCATGGCCGCGACGCTGCTCGTCATGGCGCCGGTCATCATCGTGTTCTTCTTCGCACAGAAGGCCTTCGTAGAAGGCGTCACCCTCACCGGAGTAAAGGGCTGAGAACCATGAAGCTCGCAGTAGTTGGTGGCGGGTCCACCTACACACCTGAACTGATCGACGGATTCGCACGGCTGCGGGACACCCTGCCGGTCGAGGAGCTGGTGCTCGTCGACCCGGCGGCCGACCGGCTCGAACTCGTCGGGGGCCTCGCGCGGCGGATCTTCGCCAAGCAGGGCCACCCCGGCCGGATCGTCACCACCACCGACATCGACGCGGGGGTGGCCGACGCGGACGCGGTACTGCTCCAGCTCCGGGTGGGCGGCCAGGCCGCCCGTGCCAAGGACGAGGCGTGGCCGCTGGAGTGCGGCTGCGTCGGGCAGGAGACCACCGGCGCCGGCGGCCTCGCCAAGGCCATGCGCACCGTCCCGGTCGTCCTGGACATCGCGGAGCGCGTCCGGCGCACCAACCCGAACGCGTGGATCATCGACTTCACCAACCCCGTCGGCATCGTGACCCGGGCGCTGCTCCAGGCCGGTCACAAGACCGTCGGCCTGTGCAACGTGGCGATCGGCTTCCAGCGCAAGTTCGCGGCGCTGCTCGACGTGACCCCGGGTGAGGTGCACCTCGACCACGTCGGGCTGAACCACCTGACCTGGGAGACCGGGGTGCGCCTCGGCGGCCCCGGGGGTGAGAACGTGCTGCCCCGGCTGATCGCGGAGCACGGCGACGCGATCGCGGACGACCTGCACATGCCGCGGGCGATCGTGGACCGTCTCGGCGTCGTCCCCTCGTACTACCTGCGCTACTTCTACGCGCACGACGAGGTCGTGCGGGAGCTGGGCACCAAGCCCTCGCGGGCCGTCGAGGTCGCCGCGATGGAGAAGGAACTGCTCGCCATGTACGGCGACCCGGCGCTGGACGAGAAGCCCGCGCTGCTCGCCAAGCGCGGCGGCGCCTTCTACTCGGAGGCGGCCGTGGACCTGGCCGCCTCGCTGCTGGGCGACGGCGGTTCCACCCACCAGGTGGTCAACACGTACAACAACGGGACGCTGCCGTTCCTGCCGGACGACGCGGTGATCGAGGTACAGGCCTCGGTGGACCGGACGGGTGCGACGCCGCTCGCCGTGGCGCCGCTCGACCCGCTCTACGCCGGGCTCATCGGCAATGTGACGGCGTACGAGGACCTCGCGCTGGAGGCCGCGCTGCGCGGGGGCCGCGACCGGGTGTTCAAGGCCCTGCTCGCGCACCCCCTGATCGGCCAGTTCGAGTACGCGGAAGCGCTCACGGACAAGCTGATCGCGCACAACCGGGAGCACCTCCCGTGGGCGTGAACGGATCGGTCCTCGCGATCGACGCGGGGAACAGCAAGACCGATGTGGCACTGATCGGTGCGGACGGCACGGTGCTGTCCACGGCCCGCGGCGGCGGCTTCCAGCCGCCCGTGGTCGGCATCGGCACGGCCGTGGACGCGCTCGGCGCCGCGGTGGAGCGGGCGCTGGCCTCGGCCGGCGTGGGTACGGAGAGCGTCGCGCACGTGTCGGCCTGCCTCGCCAACGCCGACCTGCCGGTCGAGGAGGAGCAGCTGACCGAGGCCCTGGGCGAACGGAGCTGGGGCCGCACCGTGGAGGTGCGCAACGACACCTTCGCGATCCTGCGGGCCGGGGTGGACGAGCCGCGCGGCGTGGCGGTGGTGTGCGGCGCGGGGATCAACTGCGTCGGCATGGTGCCGGACGGGCGCACCGCGCGCTTCCCCGCCATCGGCCGGATATCCGGTGACTGGGGCGGGGGTTCGGGTCTGGCGGAGGAGGCGCTGTGGTTCGCCTCGCGGGCGGAGGACGGCCGGGGTGAGCCGACCGAGCTGGCCCGTACGCTGCCCGCTCACTTCGGGCTCGGTTCGATGTACGCGCTGATAGAGGCGCTGCATCTGGGCCGGATCGCGTTCGAGCGGCGGCACGAGCTGACGCCGGTGCTCTTCGCGACCTGCGCGGCCGGTGACCCGGTGGCGCGCGGCCTCGTGGACCGGCTGGCGGAGGAGGTCGTGGCGATGGCCTCGGTCGCCCTCGCCCGGCTCGGTCTGCTGGACGAGCGGGCCCCGGTGGTACTGGGCGGCAGCGTGCTGGCCGCGCGCCATCCGCTGCTGGACGGCCGGATATCCGAGCTCCTCGCGGTGCGGGCCCCGAAGGCGGTGGTCCGGGTGGTCGAGGAGTCCCCGGTGCTGGGCGCGGGGCTGCTGGGCCTGGACCACACGGGTGCGGTGCCCGAGGTGCACGAGAGGCTGCGGGCGCAGTACGCCTGACGCGGTGTGACCTCGCAGGGCAACAGGGGCGTCCCGTAGCATTCGTGCTTCGGGGCGCCCCTTCCGCAAGGGAACCGATCAGCCGCCCCGAACGTGTTCCTTGTTGGGGAGATCGGTACGACTTCGGATCGGTACCACTTCGGGGGATTGCGACGTCGATCGTCTTGATCGGCGGCGTCGGCCTTGATCGAATGCTGTTGGCCGCGGCTGCCTGCGGGGGTCTGCGTTCATGGACCGGTGCAGGATCCGGGCGTTCGCTGTGTGGACGTCGTTGCCTGCGGCCATACTTCTGGCCGGGTACCAGTCCCCCGATCGGCCGGGGGGCGGCCGCCGTCAGTGACCGAGGGGGAGGTCGAGTGACACACCCGCCGAATGTGCGGCCCGCGCCGCCGCGACGCGCGCCGGAGCAGGCGCCCGCGCCGGTGCCCGCAGCCGTGCCGCCGCAGCGCAGTGGCCGCGCGGTGGTCACGGACCGGCTGCGCGCCGCTGCGACGACCGAACCGGGCCGGCTCCAGATCATCGGGGCGGTACTGGCCCTGCTCGTCGTCGCGTTCGGGGCCGTGACGGCGTTCGAGGTCTCCGGCCGGGCGGCCTCCGCCGACGACGTGGTGACGCACAGTCAGCCGCTCAGCGCGGACGCCGCCGACATCTACAGCTCGCTGGCCGACGCCGACGCCGCGGCGGCGAGCGGCTTCCTGGCCGGGCCGCAGGAGCCGGCCAAGGTCCACGACAAGTACGTGGCGGACATCGACGAGGCCGCCCGGCTGCTGGTGAAGGCCGCGGCCAACACGGACTCCTCGACGAAGTCCGGCCACGAGATCACCACCCTCAACAAGGAACTCCCGCGCTACACCGGGCTGATCGAGCGGGCCCGCGCGAGCAACCGGCAGGGGCTGCCGCTGGGCGGCGCCTATCTCCGGTACGCGAACCAGAAGATGGCCAACGACATGCTGCCGGCCGCCGAGCGGCTGTACGCGGCGGAGACCGGCCGGCTCGGCCAGGACTACGACTCCGCCCGCACCTGGCCGTTCTTCTCGCTCGGCATCGGTGTGATCGCGCTGATCGTGCTGCTCTGGGCCCAGCGGCGCAACTTCCACCGGACGAACCGGGTGCTCAACCACGGCCTGCTGGCCGCGACCGCGGCTTCGCTGGTGGTCCTGCTGTGGCTGGCGGTGGGGCATTCGGTGGCCCGCTCCGACCTGTCCGACGCCAACACCCGCGGGCAGCAGTCCCTGGACGTGCTCAACCGGGCGCGCATCGACTCGCTGAAGGCGCGCGCCAACGAGACCCTCACCGTGGTCGCCCGGGGTGCGGTGCTCACCGCGGACGGGAAGAACGACAAGTACGAGACCGACTACGGCACGGGCATGAAGGCACTCGTCGAGGAGCTGGACAAGGCCGCGAAGCTCGCCGAGGACACCCACGACACCGTGGGCGGCGAACCGGTGGCGAAGGCCATCACGGGTGTCACCGAGTGGCAGAGCCGCCACCGGACCGCCCGCAAGACCGACGACAGCGGCGACTACGACACCGCACTGACCCAGATCATCGGGACGGCGGACTCGACCAAGGGCTCGACCGGTGAGTCGTTCAGCCGGGTGGACGACGCGCTGAAGCGGGCGCTCGCCCATGAGCAGGAAGAGTTCACCCAGGCCGCGCGGGACGGGCGCGGTGCGCTGGGCGGGCTGCCGATAGGCGCGGCGGCCCTCGCCGTGCTGGGCGCGGTCGCCGCGATCGTCGGAGTCAACCGCAGGCTCTCGGAGTTCCGGTGACAGGGGGAGCGATGACAGGGAAGGACGAGCCCACGACGGGGCCCGCGGGCCCGCTGCGCAGGCTGCGCGGCTGGGGCGGTGTGACCGCCATGGCCGTGGCCTGCGCGATGACGGCGGCACTGACCCTGCTGCCGCTCTCCCACCGCGGCGGCGCCGCCTTCGACGAGGGGCTCTCGGGACCGGGCACGGCACGGGCCGTGCAGGCGCGGGCCGACGACTGCACCGACCCGGACGCCAGCCTGCCGCCGTCCGTCTCCGGCGGCGACACCATCGACCGCATCAAGGCGCGCGGGAAGCTGATCGCGGGCGTCGACCAGAACAGCTTCCAGTGGGGGTACCGCAATCCGGAGTCCCGGGATCTCGAAGGCTTCGACATCGATCTGGTGCGGGCCATCGCCAAGGACATCCTGGGCGACCCCGACGACGTGATCTTCCGGGCGATCCCCACCAACCAGCGCATCGCCGCCCTGGAGAACGACAAGGTCGACGTCGTCGTCCGGACGATGACGATCAACTGCGCCCGGCTCGACCAGGTCTCGTTCTCCACCGCCTACTTCCAGGCCGGGCAGCAGGTCCTGGCGCCCAAGGAATCCACGATCACCGGTTACAACTCCTCGCTGGCCGGCAAGCGGGTCTGTACCGCGGAGGGGTCCACGGCGTACGAGGCCCTGGAGAAGCGGTCGTTCGGCTCGGTGTTCAAGGACAAGCACGACGGCACCGACGCCGACGAGGACCTGCTCACCGTCCCCAACCAGCTGGACTGCCTGGTGCGGCTCCAGATGGGCGAGGTCGACGCGATCGTCACGGACAACGCCCTGGCGGCCGGCCAGGCCGCCCAGGACCCGGCCGTGGAGCTCAAGGGCGACAAGCCCTTCACCACCGAGTACTACGGCGTGGCCACGAAGAAGGGTGCGGACGACCTGGTGGCCCGGGTCAACCAGGTGCTGGTCGACTACCGGGCCGGCGGCAAGAACAGCCCCTGGATGCGGTCCTACCGCAACTGGCTGCAGGACGGTCTGCCCGGAATCACGGCACCGCCGGTGCCCAAGTACCGCAGCAACTAGGGCCTGGTCCTCGGATCAGGCGGAACCTGCCGGGCCCGTCCGGCAGGGAGAGCGGAGAGGTGATCGATGGGCGTCGCGGGCCCCTTCCCCAGCTACGCGGCCCGGCCCCCCGGCCCGGTCATGGACCGGGACGAGGCGGACCGTGCGCTGGCCCGGCTCGGCGCGGAGCACGAGGCGATCGAGACCTCGCTGCTCGCCCTGCAGGACCACGCCGGACGCCGGCTCCTGGAGGGCGCGGAGCTGACCGGTGTCACCAGGGAGCGCTGGAGCGTCACCGAGCAGTCGATCACGCTGCTGTGGAGCTATTTCGACGCCTACGCGGGGGTGCTGCACCAGGCCCGCGAGGTGCGGGCCCGGCGGCGCCACCCGAACCGGGACGATCTGACGGCCCTGACCGAACTGCTGCGCGGCGACGGCGTCACGGTGGCGCATGCCGCCGCCCGGCCCGATCCGTCGATCACCGGCCCGGCCCGGCTCTCCGAGCGGTTCACGCTGGCGGAGCTGGTCAACCGGATGAACGAGCTGTACGCCCGCTCGCTGGACATGGTCGTCGCCTCCGACTCCGTGTGGTCGGCGATGCCCGCCCGGATAGATCTGCTCGCCGCCGAACTGCGCCGCACCAGCTCGCTGGCCCACTCGGTCGGGGTGCGGCCGGGCGAGCACCCGTCGGGGGACGATCTGGAGTCGATCACCCAGGAGCTGACCACGCTGCGGGTGCAGGTGATCTCCGATCCGCTGGCGTTCTGGCTGCCGGGTCCCGGCAGTTCGGCGCCCGGCGGCGGACGCCCCGACACCACGCGCTACGACCGCGCGGCCCGCGCGCTGGACGAGGTCCGGCGGGAGATCGAGGCGGTGCTCGCGGTCCGGCAGGACGCGGAGCAGCGGCTGGTCCAGCTGCGCGACGTGCTCTCCCGGGCGGACCGGACGCTGGCCGAGGCCCGCTCCGCGCGCGGCGAGGTGCTGGCCAAGATCGCCGCGTCCGAGGTGCCCGCGGTCAACGGCCCGCCCACCGCGCTCCAGGAGCGTCTCGCCGCTGCCTCCGAGTACCGCAGGCATGCGCAGTGGCACCGGCTCTCGCCGCTCCTGGAGACCCTGGAGCGGCAGGCGGAGGAGGAGTTGCTGCGGGCCAGGGAGCAGCTGACCGCGGTCACCGCCCCGCTGGCCGTGCGGGCGGAGCTGCGTGGCCGGCTGGACGCGTACAAGGCGAAGGTGGCCCGGCACGGTCTGGCGGAGGACCCGGTGCTGATCGAGCGGTACGACGCGGCGCGCCGGATGCTGTGGAGCGCGCCCTGCGATCTGCGGGTCGCCGCCCAGGCGGTGCAGCGTTATCAGGACGCGGCGCTGGAACTGCTGGGGCAGCGGCGCGCGTCGGGACCAGAAGACCGGCGGGGCCAGTGAGGATGCTGGTGCCCGAGGGGCATCCGCCGGGCCGGCCGGGCCGTGGCGGGACAGGCGGTATCGGAGCGACGTGGCCGCTGCGGCGGCGGGGCGAACAGGGGGAATGACCATGAGTACGCAGTGCCAGCGCCCCGCGTGCGAGGGCAGTTACGAGGACATGGGCGGCGGTGAGCTGTACTGCGACACCTGCGGTCTGGCTCCGGTCGTCTCCCCGACGGGGATGGTGAGCTCGCCGCCCACCGGGATCGCGGGCGGCGGGCGGGGCAGCTCCAGCTCCTCCGCGCGCGGCAGTTCGCGGGCGTCGTCGAGGGCGTCCTCACGTTCGTCGACGTCGCGGCGGTCGGTGTCGGGGCGGCTCTCGCGCGCGGTGTCGGCGGGCGGGTCCTCGCGTTCGGTCTCGGTGCGCTCCTCCGGTTCCTCGGCCGGTGTCTCCGGGCGGAACCGGCTGGGTGCCGGGCTGGTGCTCGTACCGGATGTGCCGCGTCCCGATCCGCGTACCGCCGTGATGGAGAACCCGGAGGTGCCCGAGCGCAAGCGGTTCTGTTCGCGTTCGGACTGCGGGGCGCCGGTGGGCCGGGCCAGGGGCTCGCAGCCGGGGCGTACGGAGGGGTTCTGCACCAAGTGCGGCCACCCGTACTCGTTCACGCCCAAGCTCCAGGACGGCGACGTCGTGCACGGCCAGTACGAGGTCGCGGGCTGTCTGGCGCACGGCGGGCTCGGCTGGGTCTACCTCGCGGTGGACCGGGCGGTCTCCGACCGCTGGGTGGTGCTCAAGGGCCTGCTCGACACCGGTGACCAGGACGCCATGGCGGCGGCCATCTCCGAGCGCCGGTTCCTCGCGGAGATCGAGCACTCCAACATCGTCCGCATCTACAACTTCGTCGAGCACCTGGACCAGCGCACCGGTTCGCTGGACGGCTACATAGTCATGGAGTACGTGGGCGGCAAGGCGCTCAAGGAGATCGCCAACGAGCGGCGCACCCCGGCCGGGAAGCGGGATCCGCTGCCGGTCGAGCAGGCGTGCGCGTTCGGCATCGAGGCGCTGGAGGCGCTGGGCCACCTGCACAGCCGCAACCTCCTGTACTGCGACTTCAAGGTCGACAACGCGATCCAGACCGAGGACCAGCTGAAGCTGATCGACATGGGCGCGGTCCGCCGGATGGACGACGACGAGTCGGCGATCTACGGCACGGTGGGGTACCAGGCGCCGGAGGTCGCGGAGGTCGGCCCGTCGGTCGCCTCCGACCTGTACACGGTGGCGCGGACGCTCGCGGTGCTCACCTTCGACTTCCAGGGCTACACGAACGTCTTCGTGGACTCGCTGCCGGACCCGGACAACATCGAGGTGTTCCGGTCCTACGAGTCGTTCTACCGGCTGCTGGTCCGGGCCACCGACCCCGATCCGGCCCGGCGGTTCGCCTCCGCCTCCGAGATGGCGGAGCAGCTGATGGGCGTGTTGCGGGAGGTGGTGTCGCTCCAGACGGGGCGCCCGCGTCCGGCGCTGTCGACGCTCTTCGGTGCGGAGATGAGGGTCACCGACACGGAGCTGTTCACCCGCATGACGGGCGAGGTGTCCCGCCTCGGGGCGCGGAGTGCGGCGACGCGCGGGTCCGGGCGCTTCGGCCGGCGCAAGGGCGCCGGTGCGCTCCCGCCGGCGCCGGGCGCGCCGACACCGGCCGCGGTGGCGCCGCCGGGCGGTGTCCCGGGCGCACTGCCCGCCGGACCGCCTCCCGGGTACGCGGCGGGCGCCGGTCCGGTGTCCGCGCCCGCCACCCACGTCAGCGGCGCCGGGTACGCCGTCGCGCCCGCCCACCCGCAGCCGGCGGCGGCCACTGTTCCGGCCCCCAGGTCCCCGGCCGCGAACGCCGGTGCCCAGCCGGGGGCGTTCGGCCCGTACGGCACGGGCGGGCCCCGGCCGGCCGTGCTCGACGTACGGGGCACGTCGCTGGCGCTGCCGGTCCCCCGGGTCGACGCGAACGACCCCAACGCGGGGTTCCTCGCCGGGATGATGGCGTCGGCGCCCGCCGAGCTGATCGCCGCGCTGCAGGCCGTACCGGCCGCCTCGTTGGAGACCAGGCTGCGCGAGCTGCGCGCCTCCCTGGAGATGAACGACCTGGGTGCCGCGCTGGAGACACTGGACACCCTTGAGCTGAAGCACCCGGACGACTGGCGGGTGGTCTGGTGCCGGGGCATCACCTCCCTGGTGACCGGTGACAACGAGAACGCGGCGCTGTCCTTCGACGCGGTCTACGACGCGTTTCCCGGGGAGCCGGCGCCGAAGCTGGCCCTGGGCGTCTGCGCGGAGGTCCTGGGCCAGTTGGACAACGCCGCCGAGTACTACCGGCTGGTGTGGGCCACCGACCCGAGCTTCGTGAGCGCCGCGTTCGGCCTGGCCCGGGTGCAGATCGCCGCCGGGGACCGGGACGCGGCCGTCAGATCGCTGGAGTCCGTGCCGGAGGCGTCGATCCACTACACGGCGGCCCGGGTCGCGGCGGTACGGGCCCGGCTGCGCGACCGGGCCCCGCAGGAGCCGCTGATCACGGACCTGATGGCGGCCTCCGCCCAGGTCTCCGGGCTGGCCGGTCTCGGCCTGGACGCGGTGCGCCGGGAGCAGTTGTCGACCGAGGTGCTGGGTACGGCGCTCGACTGGGTACTCTCCGGAAGTCCCGCGGCCCGTCCCCCGGCACCGCAGTCACCCGCGAGCGGCGGGGCGCAGGGGCCAGGGACGCTGCTCGGGAGTGAGTTGAACGAGCGCGGCCTGCGGTTCGGGCTCGAACGTTCGTACCGGATGCTCGCCCGGCTTGCGGAGCCCGGTGCCGAGAGGATCGAACTGGTGGAGCGGGCCAACCGTTTCCGCCCCCGAACGTGGGTGTGAAGATGTCGCAGAACGACCAGGAGACCGCCTTGTCGAGGTGTCCCGGCTGCCAGGAACCGCTGGAGCCGGGGGATCTGTTCTGCGGTGCGTGCGGGTACGACCTGTCGGCCGTGCCCGAGCCGCCGCAGGACCACCCGACGATCGCCATGGGCACCGCGGTGGCCGCCCCCGCGGAGCCCGGTCGCGTCGCCGCGCCGGCCGCTTCCGGCGATTTCGAGCTGGCGGCGCCGGGGGCGGCCGCCGGGGGTGCGGCGCCCGATCCCCGTGCCGTCGCGGAGCCCGCCCCGACGCCACCGGCAGGCACCAAGCTGTGCGTGGCCTGCCGGGCGGGCCATGTCGACCTCGACGGCTACTGCGAGAACTGCGGCCATGCCCAGCCCCGCGAGCGCGATCACATGGAGCAGGAGCTCGGCTCCGTCGCCGCGGTCACCGACCGCGGGCTGCGCCACCACCGCAACGAGGACTCGTTCGCGATCTCGACGACCGCGCTGCCCGACGGCACCCCGGCCGTGGTGGCGATCGTCTGCGACGGGGTGTCCTCCGCCAGCCGGCCCGACGAGGCGTCGGCCGCCGCGACGACCGCCGCCAACGAGTCGCTGCTTGAGTCGCTGCCGCGCGGGACGCATCCGCAGCAGGCGATGCACGGGGCGATCGTGGCGGCCGCCGAATCGGTCAACCGGCTGGCCCAGGAGCCGGGCAAGGCCGCGGAGCGCGATCCGCACCGCCAGCAGAACGCCCCGGCGTGCACCCTGGTCGGCGCGATCATGGCCAACGGGCTGCTGATCGTCGGCTGGGTCGGTGACAGCCGGGTGTACTGGGTGCCGGAGGACCGGAGCAGTCCGCCGGCCCGGCTCACCGAGGACGATTCCTGGGCGGCGCAGATGGCCGCGGCGGGCCTGATGAGCGAGGCGGAGGCGTACGCGGACGAGCGGGCCCACGCCATCACCGGCTGGCTGGGCGCCGACTCCTACGAACTGGAGCCGCACACCGCCTCGTTCAAGCCGGACCGGCCGGGCGTGGCGGTGATCTGCACGGACGGCCTGTGGAACTACGCGGAGTCCGCGGCCGAGATGTCCGCCGCGCTGCCCGCGGACGCGTACGAACGGCCGCTGCACGGCGCCCAGGTGCTGGTGGGTCACGCGCTCGACGGCGGGGGCCACGACAACGTAACAGTGGCACTGCTGCCGTTCGCCGTACCGGAGCAAGGGGCAGGATCCGCCCGGAGCGACGGTTGAGTCCTGTTCCGTCCGCCCCTTGCCCCTCCGATGTCTTTGTCCGTAAATCTGTCTTCATCTGACACGTGGAGCCTCAAGGAGCCGATCAGATGGCCAACTTCTCCAAGTCGAACGTGCCGCAGTTCTCCGTCGAGGTGTACCAGAACGAATTCCTGCCCGAGGGCGGCCGCGAGGTCAACGGCATCATCACCGTCACCTCGACCGGCGGTGGCACCACGGGCGGGGTTCCGCTGACGGGCGCCGCCCACGCGTCCTCGCACCTGCCGGGACAGCCGCCGAACGCCGCCGTGGTGATCATGGTGGACTGCTCGGGTTCGATGGACTACCCGCCCACGAAGATGCGCAACGCCCGTGACGCGACGGCGGCGGCGATCGACACCCTGCGCGACGGCACCTCCTTCGCCGTGATCGACGGTACGCACGTCGCCAGGGAGGTCTACCCGGGCGGCGGACGGCTCGCCACGGCAGGTCCGCAGACCAGGGCCCAGGCGAAGGAGGCGCTGCGCCGGCTCAGCGCCGGCGGCGGTACGGCGATCGGGACGTGGCTGCGGCTGGCCGACCGGCTGCTGGGCGCCGCGGAGGTGAGCATCCGGCACGGCATCCTGCTGACCGACGGACGCAACGAGCACGAGGCACCGGAGGATCTGCGGGCCGCGCTCGACGCGTGTGCGGGCCGGTTCACCTGTGACGCCCGCGGGGTCGGCACCGACTGGGAAGTGAAAGAGGTCACAGCGATCGCCTCCGCGCTGCTCGGCACCGCCGACATCGTCGCCGATCCGGCGGGACTGGCCGCGGACTTCACGCAGATGATGGAGAACGCGATGGGCAAGGAGGTCGCGGACGTCGCGCTGCGGCTCTGGACACCGGTCGGCGTGGAGATCAAGTTCGTCAAGCAGGTCGCCCCGACGGTCGCCGAGCTGACCGACCGCCGCACGGAGGCGGGCCCGCGCGCGGGCGACTACCCCACCGGCTCCTGGGGCGACGAGTCCCGCGACTACCACGTGTGCGTCCAGGTACCGGAGGCCGGTATCGGGCAGGAGATGCTGGCGGCCAGGGTCTCGCTGATCCTTCCGGACCCGTCGGGCGGCGCGCCCCAGACCCTTTCGCAGGGGCTGGTACGGGCGGTGTGGACGGACGACATGGTGGCCTCGACGTCGATCAATCCGCAGGTCGCGCACTACACGGGCCAGGCGGAACTGGCACAAGTCATCCAGCAGGGGCTCGATGCCCGCAAATCGGGAGACTTCGACGGCGCGACGGCCAAACTGGGCCGCGCGGTGCAGCTGGCGTCGGCGTCCGGGAACGCGGACACTGCGAAACTGCTTTCGAAGGTGGTAGACGTCGTCGACGCGGCGACAGGTACTGTGCGACTGAAGGCGAAGGTCGCGGAAGCGGACGAGATGACACTCGAAACGCGCTCCACGAAGACCGTCCGCGTCAAGAAGTAACCACATATCCGCACTGATGAGCCGCCCGGCCGGATGCGTCCGCCGGGCGGCGAAGCAAGAAAAAATGACGGCCCCCTGGGCCGGACGAGGAGAGGGGGAAGCGCCGACATGCCGACCTGCCCGAACGGACACCAGTCGGGTTCCGAGGACTGGTGCGAGGTCTGCGGCCATCGCGTGGCCGGGGCCGCTGTCCCCCCGCCGCCTCCTCCGCCGCCCGCGCCCGGCTACGGATACCCGCCGAGCCCCGGCCCGGACGCGACCGCCCAGGCCGACATCTGCCCGCAGTGCCGCACCCCGAGGGAGGCGATGGCGCCGTTCTGCGAGGAGTGCCGCTGGAACTTCCTCACGAACACCGCGACCTCGTACACCCCGCTGGCCCCGCAGCACGGCGGACCGAGCGGACCGCCCGGTCCCGGCGGCCCCGGCCCCGGGATCGGCCCGCCTCAGGGCTTCCCGGGCCAGCAGCCGCCCGGACCGCCGCAGCCCCGCGACCCGTTCGAGTACCAGGGTTCGCGCCCCTCGCAGGTGAACCGGCCGGCCGAGCCGCTCTCCTCCGGTCCCGGTCAACCCGGTCCCGGTCAGCCGCCGTTCCCGGGACAGCACGGGCAGCAGGGCCCGCCGCCTCCGCCGCCGTTCCAGCAGGGCCCGGGTCAGCACGGCCCGCAGGGACAGCACGGCCAGCAGAACCAACAGGGCTTCCCCCCGGAGCAACAGGGCTTCCCGCCGGAGCGGCAGGGCTTCCCGCAGGGGCAGCAGGGGTTCCCGCAGGGGCAGCAGCACGCCCAGCAGCAGGGCTCTTCGCAGGGCTCGCCCCCGCCGCCCTCGTTCCAGCAGAGTGCCGCGCCCGCGTTCCAGCAGACGGCTCCCCCGGTCTTCGACCCTCCCGCCCCGCCGCCCCCGCCGCAGGCCGAGCGGCCCGGCAACGACGACTGGATGCTGTCGCCGCCGGCGCAGCCACAGGCCCCGCAGCCGCCGATGCAGCAGCAGCCCTACCCCGGGCAGAACCAGGGCCCCGGCATGGGCCAGGACCAGGGACCGGGGCAGGTACCGGGCCAGGGCCAAGGGCCGGGGCAGGTACCGGGTCAGGCGTCCACGAGCTGGGCGGCTGTCGTCGCTCCGGACCGTGACTACTTCCTGGCGATGATGCAGCGCAGCGGCCCCGAGGCCACCGGGCTCAACCTGCCCGCGTACTCCCCGGAGCAGCACCTTCCGCTGACCGGCAGCCAGATCACCATCGGCCGCCGCCGGCACAGCACGGGCGAGTCACCCGACATCGACCTGTCCGTGCCCCCGGAGGACCCGGGTGTCTCGCACCAGCACGCGGTGCTGGTGCAGCAGCCGGACAGCAGTTGGGCCGTGGTCGACCAGAACTCCACCAACGGCACCACGCTCAACGGCGCGGAGGACCCGATCCAGCCCTACGTCCCCGTTCCGCTCCAGGACGGCGACCAGGTGCACGTCGGGGCGTGGACGACGATCACGATCCGCCGGGGCTGACGCCTCGCGCACGACGCACGGCCGGTGGGGGACGCCCTCGCCGGCCGTCGTGATCACCGGGATCCACCCGGGGCCCTGTCCCCCGCCTCGGCGTCTGCGACGATGGACAGGTGACTGAGAACCCGCGCGACACGGTGCAGGAGCTGACCTTCTACGAGCTGGTCGGCGGCGAGGAGACCTTCCGGCGCCTGGTCCACCGCTTCTACGAGGGCGTGGCCGGGGACCCGCTGCTGCGGCCGATGTACCCGGAGGAGGACCTGGGCCCGGCGGAGGAGCGGTTCACGCTGTTCCTGATCCAGTACTGGGGCGGCCCGCGCACCTACAGTGACCAGCGCGGACACCCCCGGCTGCGGATGCGGCACGTACCGTTCCGGGTGGACCGGGCCGCGCACGACGCCTGGCTGAGCCATATGCGGGTGGCGCTCGACGAGCTCGGGCTGGCCCCGGAGCACGAGCGGCAGCTGTGGGACTACCTCACCTACGCCGCCGCCTCGATGGTGAACACCGAGGGCTGAGTCCCGGCCGGGACGCACCGGGACGTGTGCGGAATCCGGTACTCCACCGCCGGATAACGGTCACGATCCCATCAAGGTGTGGCCATGGGCTGTATACCGCGACAGGTCCGCTCTGAAAGCATCCATGCAACGCCGGGGGGGCGTGTTCATGAGATGAGGGTGGGGCAGGGTGACGGGGTTCGTTCTACTGCGGGTGAGGGCGCACCGGCTCCTCCTCGCCGCGGCCGTGCTGGCCGTGCTGCTCACCACCTCCGTCCTGGCCGCGCTCACCGCCTTCTCCGGCTCCATCGGCGACGCCGCACTGCGCCACACCCTCACCCACCGGTCCGCCGCCGACGCGTCCCTCGTCATATCGGCGCAGGTCGCGCCCGAGCAGCGGGACGCCCTCGACGCCTCGGCGCGCAAGGCCGCCCGCACCACGTTCGACGGCCTTCCGGTGACCGTACGGAAGCTGGAGGCGTCGGGCCCGTACGCGCTGCCGCGCGGTCTGCAGACCCCGGCCGCCCGCCGCGGCGACCCCGACCTCACCCACTTCGCCTCGCTCGACCTCAGCCGTGTCCGGCTCACCGGGGGCCGGATGCCCGCGGCCGGGGCGGGGAAGCCCGGAGAGCCGGTCCAGGTCGCGCTGCCGGGCACCGCCGCAGAGGCTCTCGGGCTGAAGCCGGGCGCCCGGCTGACGCTCACCGACCGGATCGGCGGCAAGCGGCAGCAGATCCTCGTCACCGGTCTCTACGAGGCTTCGGACCAGGCCGATCCGTACTGGCAGCTGGACGCGGCCGGCGGGCGCGGCGTCCGCCGGGTCGTCTTCACGACGTACGGGCCGCTGCTCACAGACCCCGCGGTGCTCGGCTCGGGCCGGACCAGTTCCGGCGAGGTCTCCTATCTGGCGTCGGCCGACTTCCGTACCCTCACCACGGACCGGATGACCGCGCTGCGTGACGCGGCGACCGAGGGTCCCAAGCAGCTGCTCGCCGCACCCGAGCTCAAGAACGGGGCGAGCGCCCGGACCCAGTTGCCCACCGTTCTCGACCAGATCGACCGGGGGCTGCTCGTCTCCCGCTCGACGCTGATGATCGTGGCCGTGCAGCTGGTGCTGCTGGCCGGTTACACGCTGCTGCTGGTGGCCCGGCTGCTGAGCAGCGAGCGCGGCGGCGAGACGGAACTGCTGCGGGCGCGCGGCGGATCGCGCGCCCGGATCACCTCGTTCGCCGCGATCGAGGCGCTGCTGCTCGCGCTGCCCGCCGCCGTCGTCGCCCCGCTGCTCAGCGATCCGCTGACCCGGCTGCTGGCCGACCGGGGTGAGCTGTCCCGGATCGGGCTGCGGCTGGGCGGGACCCCCACCGGCACCGTCTGGCTGGTGGCCGGCGTGACCGCGCTGGCCTGCGCGCTCGCCGTGGTGGCGCCCGCGCTCGCCGCGAGCGCCGGCGGACGCCGTTCCACCCGCGCCGCCGCGCTGCCCGCGCCGGTGCGCGCGGGGGCGGACGTCGGGCTGCTGGCGGTCGCGGGGGTGGCGTACTGGCAGCTCGACCGGCAGACCGGGGGCGCGGGCAGCGGTGCGCTCAGCGACGACCGCGCGGGCGGCCTCGGCATCGATCCGCTGCTGGTCGTGGCGCCCGCCCTGGCCCTGCTCGCGGGCACCGTGGTGACGTTGCGGCTGCTGCCGCCCGCGGCCAGGCTCGCGGAGCGGTGGGCGGCCGGCGGCCGGGGGCTCGTCACGGCGCTGGCCGGCTGGCAGTTCAGCCGCCGGCCGCTGCGCGGTGCGGGTCCGGTGCTGCTGCTGGTGCTGTCGGTCGCGATGGGCATGCTGGCGATCGGCCAGAGCGCCTCGTGGGACCGTTCGCAGCGGGACCAGGCGGACTTCAGGTCCGGCGCCCCGGTCCGGATGCTGGGCGGCGTCAACGCGGACCCGGCGCGCTCCGGCGCGTACGCGCGGCTGCCGGGGGTACGGGAGGCGGCGCCCGCGTTCCGTACGACGGCGGAGCTCTCCGGCGGCCGCACGGCCGAGGTGCTGGCCCTGGACACCGCGCACGCCGACGAGCGCATGCTGATGCGCGACGACCTCGCCGACGGGTCCGCGGACCGCCTGTTCGGCTCCCTCGCACCGCCCCGCACCACACGTGCGGGACTGCTGCTGCCGCCCGGCAGCACCCGGCTCCGCCTCGATCTGCGCATATCGTCCGGGCCGAAGGCCGGGCACACCCCGCGGTCCGGCGCGAGTCCGGTGGTCACCGTGCTGCTGGAGGACCGCTACGGCATCCCGTACCGGGTGGTCGCCGGTTCCGTGCCGGTGGACGGGAAGGCGCATCCGCTCTCGCTGAAGGTGGACCCGGCCGGTGAGCTGTCGGTGACGGGGTTCGAGCTGGACAGCGCGCAGCCGGTCGGGCGGGACGAGTCGCACCGGCTCACCGTGAGCGGGCTGCGGACCGTGACCGGGGGCGGCGCCGAACGGCCGGTCCCGGTGCCCGGCGGATTCCGCTGGCGGGCTGCCCTGAGCACCGACGCGCTCGGGGAGGTCCAGCCGGGCCCCGCGCTGCATCCGGCCGGTTCGGCCGCGCAGCCGCTCACCCTCGACTACCCGACCGGTTCCGTCACGGCCGAGGACGCGGTGCCGGCCCTCAACGTGCGGATCACCGCGGCGCGCCCCCGGGCGGCCACGCTGAACGGTGTGGCCACGGACGCCTATCTCAAGGCCTCCGGTGCCAGGACCGGCCAGAGCGTGGACGTGACGCTGGCCGGTGAGACGGTCCGGGTGAAGATCGTGCGGACCGTCCACGCGCTCCCGACGACCGGTCCGGGCTCCACCGCCTCCCTGTCCTCCGGGCAGACCCGGGCGGACCGGGACGGCGGCGCGCTGCTCCTCGACCTCAGGGCCGTCAGCCAGGTCTTCGCGGAGCGCCCGAACGCCGTGCTCACCGCCACCGAGTGGTGGCTCAGCACCGCTCCCGGCCGCGGTGGCGAGGTGGCGGCCGCGCTCCGCGCCCGGCCCGACACCGATCCGGCGCAGGTCCAGGTACGGGACGAGGTAGCGGACGAGCTGGTGAGCGATCCGCTGGGGGCGGGCCCGCAGTCCGCGCTGCTGGCCGTGGCGGTCGTGGCGGCGGCACTGGCCGGGGTCGGCTTCGCGGTGACGGCGGTCGGCTCGCGGCGTGAACGCTCCGCGGAGTTCGCGGTCCTGCGGGCGCTGGGGGCGCCACGACGGCGGCTGGCCCGCATGATCGCCGCCGAACAGGGCGTGCTGATCGCCATCGGGCTGCTGGTGGGGGCGGTCCTCGGAGCCCTGCTGACCCGGGCGGTGGTGCCGCTCGTCGTGCTGACCGGCCAGGCCGCCCGGCCCGTACCGGACGTATCTGTGCACCTGCCCGCCGGACAGGTCGCGGTGCTGCTCGCCGCCTTCGCCGCCCTGCCGCTGCTGATCGTCGCGGTCCTCGCGCTCCGGCGGACAGAGCCGGCGGTCTCGCTGCGCCACCAGGGGGACAACTGACATGAGCCCGCGTCCGATGTTCTCCCGTACAGCAGCCGCCTGCGCGCCATGGGTACGGACCCGGCTGCGCACCGCCCCGGGAGCGGCCTGCGCGCTCGGACTGCTGGTGCTGCTGACGGCGTTCCTGGCCGCCGCGTACCCGCGGGCCGTCGACCGGTACGAGGGCGAGGGGCTGCGCCACGACCTCAACGCCGCCTCCCCCAGGCGCAGCATCCTGGAGGTCAGCAGTCCGCCGCCGGGGCTCGAGCTGCCGGAGGCGGCGCGCGAGCAGGCGGTGCGGGACGAGTCGCTGGGCTCCGTGCACCGGACGCTGCTGGGAGGGCTGCCCGGTCCGCTGCGGGCCGACAGCGGCCAGTCCGCGTACGGGCTCCGGACGACGAAACCGATCCCCGCCACCGAGCCCTGGTTCCCCCGCCCCTACGGCATCGACCCGGAGCTGACGTACACGACGCAGTCGGCGCTGCCCGAACACGCCACCCTGCGCGCGGGCAAGTGGCCGGCCGTGCGCGGCAAGGTCACCGCGGGCACCCCGGAGGTCCAGGCGGCGGTCACCGAGGAGACCGCGAAGGCGCTGCGCATCAAGGTCGGCTCTGCCGTCTCCGTACCGGTCGCCAGGGGCGGGCGGTTCACGGTACGGATCACCGCCATCGTCACCCCGCTGCGCCCGGAGGCCGCCTACTGGTCGGCCGAACAGCTGCTGCGCACCCCCTCGCTGGTGGCCAAACCGGCGAAGACCGAGCCGCGCTACTACTGGACGGCGGCGCTGCTGCTGCCTCCGGACGCCGCGCCGGCGCTGCTCGCGACCACCGGGCAGCCCGAGGCCTACTGGCGGATCATGCCGGACTCCTCGCGGCTGACCACCCTCGACATGGACCGGCTCCGCTCGTCCGTGGCCTCCCTGGAGGGCGGCCCCGGGCTGCTGAAGGTGCGCGCGTCCGCCGGTGCGACCGCGACGGTGACGACCGACCTGGACGAGATCGTGAGCGCGTACGACGGGACGCGGCAGGCGATCCGCCCCGTCGTCACCGTCGCCGCCGTCGGCATCGGGGCCGTCGCCGCCATCGTGCTGCTGATGACGGGCGGGCTGATCGCCGGCCGGCGCCACGACGAACTCGCCCTGCTCCGGGCCCGGGGCGGCTCCCTGCGGTCCATCGGGGGCCGGCTGCTCGCCGAGACCGCGGTGACGGCCGTGCCCGCCGCCGCGCTGGGCCTGCTGCTCGCGGTGCTGGTGACCGGCGGGGGCCGGCTGTGGCCCTCGGTCGCGGGGGCGGCGGCGGTCGGTGCGCTGGTCTGCGCCGCGCTTCCGCTCCGTACCGTGCTGCCGCACCGCAGACCACGGCTGCACGGCGGCCGTGACGACCTGGTGAGCGTGCGGCCGTCCCGGCGGCGCACCGTCGCCGAGCTGACCCTGCTGGTGCTGGCCGTCGGCGCGGTCGTCGCCCTGCGCCGGCGCGGCACCGGCGGTGAGGGGGGCACCGACCTCCTGGTCAGCGCCGCCCCCGTGCTGGTCGCGCTGATCGCGGCGCTGGTGCTCGTCCGGCTCTACCCGCTGCCGCTGCGGCTCGCGCTGCGCTCCGTGGCACGGCTGCGCGGCGCCATCGGCTTCCTGGCGCTGGCCCGCGCCGGACGCTCCTCGGCCGCCGGCACGCTGCCGCTGCTGGCACTGCTGGTCGCGCTGACGACGGCGGCGTTCGGCGGCTCGGTCCTGGCGGGGGTCACGGCCGCCCGGGACACCGCGGCGGTCCTCGCGACCGGCGCGGACGCCCGGATCAGCGGCGAGGCCGACTCCGCGCCGTTGCCGGACAGCCTGGTCCGGACGGTGTCCGGGGCGGACGGCGTACGGGAGGTGGCGCCCGTGCAGATCGAGTACGGCGTCTCGCTGCCGCCGCCCGAGCACGGATTCGAGGACGCGCAGGGCACCACCCTGATCGGCGTCGACCCGGTCAGCTACGCCCGGCTGGCCCGGTCCACCGGCGTCGGTTCCTTCACCGCGGAGCGGCTTAAGTACACCGGCCCGCCGCCGCCGAAGGGCACGATGCCCGCCAAGGACCGGGTGCTGCCGGTCCTCGCCTCGCCGTCCGTCGCCCAGCGGCTCGGGGACCGGCCGCGCGATCTCCAGTCGATGGCCGGGGACTTCAAGGTCCGAGTGGCGGGCACGGTGACGCACACGCCCGCCGTCACCGACACCTCCTTCATGGTCGTCGACGCCTCGGCCCTCACCCACCGGCAGACCACCACCCTGCTGCTCACCGGCGACCGGCTCGACGCCAGGACACTGCGCACGGCGGCCCACCACGCGGGCAAGGGCTTCACCGTGCGGCTGCGCTCCGAGGCGCGCGCGGCCTACGTGGACACCCCCATGCAGGTCGGCGCGGAGCGGATCTACGCGGCGGCGATCGCGGCCGGCGCGGGCTACGCCCTGCTCGCCGTGCTCCTCTCACTGCTGCGGACCGCACCGGAGCGCACCACGCTGCTGGCCCGGCTGCGCACCATGGGCATCGGCACCCGGCAGGGCGGACGCCTGCTGGGCTACGAGGCCATGCCCCAGGCGCTGCTCGCGGCCGTGGGCGGCCTGCTCGTCGGCCGGGCCACCATCGCGCTGCTGGCACCGGGCGTCGATCTGGTGCACCTCGCGCTCGCGACCGGGACGGGCTCCGGTCTGCTCTACGACGCACCGCTGCGGGCGGATCCGTGGTCCATGGTCCTGCCGGCACTCGGCGTGGTCGTCCTCACCGCCGCGGTGGCCGGTGTACAGGCCTGGTGGACCGGCCGCCGCGGCTCGATCACCGAACTCAGGGCAGGAGACTCCCGATGACGACTCCGTCGACCGATTCCACACTGGCGGAGCTCGAACAGCGGGCCGCCGCACGCCGCGACCGGCCCTCCTACGGGCACGACGCGCTGATCTCCTGCGACCGGCTGGTGCGCATCTTCACCACGGACGGGGTGGAGGTGCAGGCCCTCCAGGGTCTCGATCTGCTGGTCGCCGAGGGCGAGTTGCTGGCCCTGGTCGGCGCGTCCGGCAGCGGCAAGTCGACGCTGATGAACATCCTGGCGGGCCTCGACGTGCCCACGGCGGGCGCGGCGAAGGTGGCGGGCTGCGATCTGCTGTCGATGGGGCAGAAGGAGCGGCTCCGCTACCGCCGTGACGTCGTCGGGTTCGTCTGGCAGCAGACCGCCCGCAACCTCCTGCCCTATCTGACGGCGATCCAGAACGTCACGCTGCCGATGCAGCTGCGCGGCGGCGGACGCAACCGTGAACGGGCCGCGCGCGCGGAGTCGTTGCTCGCGATGCTGGAGGTGGCGGACTGCCGTGACCGGCGCCCGAGGCAGATGTCGGGCGGTCAGCAGCAGCGGGTGGCGATCGCGGTCTCGCTGGCCAACTCCCCCTCGGTGCTGCTCGCGGACGAGCCGACCGGGGAGTTGGACTCGGCCACCGGCGAACAGGTCTTCGCAGCCTTCCGCCGCGCCAACGAGGAGCTAGGCACCACGATCGTGATCGTCACCCATGACCAGGCGGTCGCGAACGAGGTCCGCCGCACGGTCGCCATCCGGGACGGCCGCACCTCCTTCGAGGTGCTGCGCCGCACCGAGATCGACGCGGCGACGGGCCAGGAGTCCCAGGTGGCCCGCGAGTACGCGATGCTCGACCGGGCGGGCAGGCTGCAACTGCCCGCGGACTACACGGAGTCGCTGGGCATGGAGCACCGCGTGCTGCTGGAGCTGGAGCAGGACCACATCGGAGTGTGGCCGGACGCCCCCGCGCCGGAGTGAGCGATCCTGCCCGGAGGCGTACCGCGGCTCGGAGGCGTACCGCGGACTGCGGCCCGGGTGCGTCCCACGGCCCGCTGTAGGCTCCGCGCATGGCGACGCACGAGCACGAGATCACCGAGCCCGTCGATCTCTGTCTGCCCGACGGCCGTCTCGATCCGGCGGCGGTCGGCTGGTCCAGGGTGCCGCTGCACCGCGCCAATCTGCGCGGCTGGGGCCGGACGAAGCGATGGGAGTACTGGTGCGTGACGACGCCCACCCATCTGGTGGCGCTGACCGTCAGTGACCTCGACTTCCTCGCCCTGAACACGGTCTACCTGCTCGAATACGCCCCGGGCGGGCTGGAGTCGGAGCGCACCGCGATCGTCCCCGGCGGCTTCGGCACCGGGCTCCCCGACACCGTGGCCGGCGCCCCCGGCTCGGCGGACGTGGTGGTCGGACCCGCGCGTCCGTCCGGCGGCAAGGTGCGGATCGAGATCCGCGACGAGAGCACCGGCACCCGGCTGAGGGCCCGTTGCCTGACCGCGGACCGGGTGCCACTGGAGGTGGACCTGCTGGTCGCCCGGGAGCCTGGGCACGAATCGCTCTCCGTCGTGGTGCCGTGGAGCGACCGGCGCTTCCAGTACACCTCCAAGCACACCGCGCTCCCCGCGTCCGGCCGGGTCAGGATCGGTACGGAGTTCCTGGAGTTCGACGGGGACGACACCTGGGCCGTCCTGGACCACGGCCGGGGCCGCTGGCCGCGCACGGTCGACTGGAACTGGGGCGCCGCCTCCGGACGAACCGGCGGGCACACGGTGGGCCTCCAGTTCGGCGGACGCTGGACGGTGGGCACCGGCTCCACCGAGAACGGGCTCTGTGTGGACGGCCGGCTGACCAAGATCGGCGAGGAGCTGGACTGGCGGTGGTCGACGGCCGACCTCCTCGCCCCCTGGACCATCCGTACGCCCTCGTCCGGCCAGGTAGACCTGACGTTCACCCCGTTCCACAACCGGTCGGCACACACGGAGACCGGGCTGATCGCCAACCGCACCGACCAGTGCTTCGGCCATTACGACGGCCGCGTCCGCACCGACGACCGCGAAGAGATCGTGGTGGAACGGCTGCTGGGCTGGGCCGAGGACGTCCACATGCGCTGGTGAACCGGCTGCCTGATCCGCCCCTGGTCAGGAACGACAGGCCCTAACCGACCGAGAAGCCGAGCGGGCCCAGCCCGGCACCGGCCCGGCGCAGGGCGATCGCGCCGAACGGGGTGCGCAGCCGCAGCCACGCCCCCGCCGAGAGCAGCGCGACGGGGAAGTCGGGCGCGGACCGGAGGAAACCGAGGGCCTGCGCCGCGTGCACGGCGCGCAGCGGGAGCTCCGTGCCGCCGACGGACCGGGACCAGATGTCGCGTCCGATGAGTTCCCGCTCGGCCCGCGTACGCCGGTCCTCCGGCAGTGCCTCGTCGCGCGCCCGGAACTCCTGCACGGCGGCGCTGAGTGCCGCACCCAGGGCGACGGGGCCGGGCAGCGCCGGACGGCACTCCTGCCAGCCGCCGCGCGGGGGCAGCACGCCCGTCCACGGCGGTCCGGTCACCGGCTGGGGCAGCGCCCCGGCACCGGCGTCCGGTCCCTCGACGTCCAGCGATTCGAGGAGTTCGCCGGCCGACACCGTGACGTCGAAGTCATGCGTGTCCGCGAGGCGCACCGCCCGGATCGCCAGGACCTCGAACGACGGCGGCCGGCCGAACACGGCGAGCGCCCCGCCGCCCGCCTGGAGGCGTACGGCGGCGGCCCGGTCGTAGTGGAGCAGCCGGCCGAGGAAGGCCGCGAGATCCGCGGCCTCCCTCGCGTCGGCGAACATCAGCGACTGCACGGGCACGCTCATGCCGCGGCGGGCTCCTCGGCCAGGTACTTCTGGAGGAAGAGCCTCTCCTCGGCGGAGATCCGCCGCGGGCGTTCCTCGGCCAGGTCGTACGGCACGACGATGGTCGAGGCCCGGACGTAGACCTGCTCGGGGTCCTTGATCTCGTAGGCGATCGTCAGCGACGCGGCGCCGATCTTCGTGACCCAGGACTCGACGGTGACCGGCGTGTGCCGGTGGACCAGCGGCCGGACGTAGTCGATCTCGTGCCGGGCCACGACGGAGCCGCCCGCGAACGACGGCGAGCCGTCGCCCGGCGCCAGCCGGAACATGAAGTCGATGCGCGCCTCCTCCAGGTAGCGGAGGAAGACCACGTTGTTGACGTGGCCGAAGGCATCCATGTCCGACCAGCGCAGCGGGCAGCTGTAGATGTGACGTGCCAAGACGATCAGCCTCGCGTGAGCTTCTTGTACGTGGCACGGTGCGGACGGGCCGCGTCCGCACCGAGGCGCTCGACCTTGTTCTTCTCGTACGACTCGAAGTTGCCCTCGAACCAGTACCACTTGGAGTCGCCCTCGTACGCCAGGATGTGCGTGGCGACGCGGTCCAGGAACCAGCGGTCGTGGGAGATGACCACGGCCGCGCCCGGGAACTCCAGGAGTGCGTTCTCCAGCGAGGAGAGGGTCTCGACGTCGAGGTCGTTGGTGGGCTCGTCGAGGAGCAGCAGGTTGCCGCCCTCCTTGAGCGTCAGTGCCAGGTTGAGGCGGTTGCGCTCACCACCGGAGAGGACACCGGCCGGCTTCTGCTGGTCCGGGCCCTTGAAGCCGAACGCGGAGACGTACGCCCGCGAAGGCATCTCGACCTGGCCGACGTTGATGTAGTCCAGCTCGTCGGAGACGACGGCCCAGAGGGTCTTCTTGGGGTCGATGTTGGAGCGGGACTGGTCGACGTAGGAGATCTTGACCGTGTCGCCGACCTTGATGGCGCCTGAGTCCGGCGTCTCCAGGCCCTGGATCATCTTGAACAGCGTGGTCTTGCCCGCGCCGTTCGGGCCGATGATGCCGACGATGCCGTTGCGCGGCAGCGTGAACGACAGGTCGTCGATGAGGACCTTGTCACCGAAGGCCTTGGAGAGGTTCTCGACCTCGACGACGATGGAACCGAGCCGCGGGCCCGGCGGGATCTGGATCTCCTCGAAGTCCAGCTTCCGCATCTTGTCCGCCTCGGCCGCCATCTCCTCGTACCGGGCGAGACGTGCCTTGGACTTGGTCTGGCGGCCCTTGGCGTTGGAGCGGACCCACTCCAGCTCTTCCTTGAGCCGCTTCTGGCGCTTCTCGTCCTTGCGGCCCTCGACCTTGAGGCGGGTGGACTTCTTCTCCAGGTACGTGGAGTAGTTGCCCTCGTAGGGGATGGCGCGGCCGCGGTCGAGTTCGAGGATCCACTCGGCGACGTTGTTCAGGAAGTACCGGTCGTGGGTCACGGCCACCACGGCGCCCGCGTACTTCGAGAGGTGCTGCTCCAGCCAGTTCACCGACTCGGCGTCCAGGTGGTTGGTGGGCTCGTCGAGCAGCAGCAGGTCCGGCGCCTCGATGAGCAGCTTGCAGAGCGCCACGCGGCGCTTCTCGCCACCGGAGAGCGTGGTGACCGGCCAGTCGCCGGGCGGGCAGCCCAGGGCGTCCATGGCCTGCTCCAGCTGAGCGTCCAGGTCCCACGCGTTGGCGTGGTCCAGGTCCTCCTGGAGCTTGCCCATCTCGTCCATGAGCGCGTCGGTGTAGTCGGTCGCCATTTCCTCGGCGACCTCGTTGAACCGCTTCAGCTTGCCCATGATCTCGGCGGCGCCGTCCTGGACGTTCTCCAGCACGGACTTCGACTCGTCGAGCTTGGGCTCCTGCATGAGGATGCCGACGCTGAACCCGGGCGACAGGAAGGCGTCACCGTTGGACGGCTGCTCCAGGCCCGCCATGATCTTCAGCACCGTGGACTTACCGGCACCGTTGGGACCCACCACACCGATCTTCGCGCCGGGCAGGAAGCTCAGCGTGACGTCGTCAAGGATGACCTTGTCGCCGTGCGCCTTGCGTGTCTTGCGCATCGTGTAGATGTACTCAGCCAAGAGAAACCGTCCGGCAATCGATGAGTGGGCAGATACACCCCATCTTGCCTGACGGCCACCCCCGGATGGAAACCAGTACTGCCTGCGGTACTCGCCTTCGCGCTCCCTGGAAGGGCCCGGCCCGGACCTCGGGTACGCGACAGCCCCGGGACGCGGTCGCGTCCCGGGGCTGTCATCAGCACATCGTCACCGTGTGCCTACGGCTCATCACTGAACTGTCATCACTGGCCGGAGGTCTGGCCCTTGCGCCGGCGGAGGAAGAAGACCGCACCGCCGCCGATGACGACGAGGGCGATCGCGACCCCCGCGATGATCGGGGTGGCGTTGGAGCCTCCGGTCTCGGCGAGGTCGCCCTCGGCGCCCGTGGAGCTGCCGCCCGCGGTGGCGGTGGTCGTGCTGGGCTGGTCGGCGGTCTGGGTGTCGAGGCCGCCGGTGGTGGTGGCGGGGGCGCTGGTCTTGCAGTCCAGCACGCCGCTGAACGTCTTCGTGAACCCGCCAGGACCGGTGACCGTGAAGTCGTACGCCTGGTCCTCGGCGACCGGCACGGTCACGGTCGCGGTCTTGCCGGCCTCGACGGTGTGCTTCGCCCCGGCCAGCTCGAAGGTGAACGGCTCGTCGCCCTTGTTGCTCGCGGTGACGTCCACACCGCCCTTGGCGCAGTTCTTCTTGGCGGAGAGCGCGGGCATCGCGCCCTTCTTGGCCCAGTTCGCCGTGGCGCTCGCGGCGACCGTGGACTCGCTGGAGCCGGCCAGGATCTGGGTCTGACTCTTGGTCACACCCGCGAAGGCCCGGCCGACCGGTACCGAGGTGGTGGCCTGGACGGTCAGCGACGCCGAACCGTCGGCGGCGGCGGACGGAACGTTGAAGTAGAGCTCGGTGCCGTTGGCCGCCGTGGTGACGGCCTTGCCCTCCTTGTCGGTCACCTTGATACCGCTGGCGGAGTCGGCGGGCGGTGCCACCGAGACCTGACCGGCGTTGGTGCGGACGGTGACCGGGCCCAGCAGCTCGCCGGACCGGCCGGACACGGCGGCGTTGTCCAGGGAGAGGGACGCCTTGGGCTCCGCCGTGTCGGTGGCGGACTTCTGCAGCCAGTCGGCGAGCTTCTCCGCCTGGCCGTCGGACGCGTCGACGTCGGCGTTGTCCGAGAAGCGCCAGATGGCCACCTGGGTGCCCGCGGCGGCGGTCTTCTCGGTGAGCGGCCCGGTGCCCGCCGCCTCGGCGAGTGCCGTGAGGTCGTCGACCTGCGGGTAGGAGTGCTCAAGGATCCAGCGGATCCGGCCGGCGTTCTTGTTGCCGCCCAGCGAGGTCTGGGACCAGGGGGTCTCCAGGTACTTCGCCTGGTCCTGGGTGGGGTTGTGGATGTCGATGCAGTAGGTCTTGAGCTTGCCGCCGCCGTCGACGGTCATCTCGAAGAGCCCGGCCGGCAGCCGCTGGTCCTTGCCGTCCGCGTGCAGCACCGCGACGTCGTACGTCTTCAACCCGTCCAGTACCGCGCTCGCGCCGCCCTGGTGCTGCGGCGCCTCGTCGGCGGCCGCGCCGCCCGCACCGGCGAGGGTGCCGGCGATGACCAGACCGGATGCCACCACCGACGCCGCCAGGCGGGATATGCCCTGGATCCGTCGGGAATTGACCGTCGCCCTGGATGACGAAACGGTCGCTGAAGAAGCAAAAAACACAGAATTCCCCTCCGGGCGAGACCCTCGCGCCTGGTGCGCGTGTGGGGAATGTCCCGCCTGCCGACTCAAGTGCCCTGTGAGTACTGGGGAATCCTAAGTACGAAGCGAAGCACAGTCCCCCGTCATACCTTCGGATAACCATTCCGACTCAGAATCGTTATCCTCGCTAACGCCTGGGCCGACGGTGGTTGGTGCGGCCGGTCAGGGTGCCGACACGAGCTCGGGCCCGCTCTTCCGGCGAACCACCCGGCGCCTGGCCGCCGGACGTTCCACCCCGTCCGGCCGACCGGCCCGCCCTCCCCGCCGATCCTCCTGGACCGCCTGGCCCACCTGGTCTGTCTGCTCCGGCTGATGCGGCTGATCCAGTTGCTCCCTCGGGCTCAGCTGCTCCATTTGCTCCAGTTGCTCCGGCTGCTCCGGCTGTTCGCTCCGCTCCCGCGGTGGCGTCGCCGGCCGGTCCCGCCCGGACACCTCGCGCACCGCCCACCGGTCCGGCTCGGCCGCGACCGCACCACTGGTGCGCGACACCAGCCCCGGGTCTGCCCTGACCACCCGCCGGAACGCCGACGTCCCCCTGGTCAGATCGTGGCCCACCGCCATCGCCTCGATGTCCACGAACGTCCGTCGCTGCCCCTCCCGTTCCTCCTCGCGCACCTTCAGCCTGCCGTGCACCACCAGGGGTTCCCCGACAGAGACGGAACCCGTCAGATTGGACGCCAGGGTGCGCCACGCCCACACGGTGTAGAAGCTGGTGTGTCCGTCCGCCCAGAGCTGTTTCTCCCGGTCCCACCGTCGCGGCGTCACCGCGAACCGGAATCGCGCCATTCCCCCGCTCTGGGTCTCCCGGAACTCCACACCGGTGGCCGCATTGCCCACCAGCGTCACCAAGGTCTCGTTCATGACTCCGCCTCCCCTTCGCACTGGATTCAGTGACCCGCGCCCTTGCGGGCCGGTCGCTGATCCCATGCTGAGGGGGAGGCGGATTTCCTGCTGGCGCCTGTGGACTAACGGCCCGTTGTGGAAAACTCCGTCACCGCCACAAAGCGTTCCCGCACCTCGCGATAGCGCACCAGTTCCGCCGCCACCGGATCGAGCACCCGGGCGCGTCCGCAGGCGGCCGACGCCTCGCGCAGTCTGCGTTCGGCCTCCTGGCCGTACCGCCGTGCGGGGCCCCGGGCCGCCGCCGCGCACGACCACTCCACCAGCGGGCCGCCGACGATCCCCGCCAGCATCACCAGAGCGGGCGTCAGCAGCCCCGGTTCGAGCACGCCGATGATCTGGCCGATCAGCCACAGGCCGCCGAAGATCTGCAACAGCGTCATCGCCACCTGGGCCAGTACGGCCGCGGGCCACCAGGCCGGGCGCGGGGGCCTGGTGCCGGCCCGCCCCCGGTGCGCTCCGGTCCGCGCGCCGGGTTCCGCCGGCTCACCGGCGTCGTTGTCCGCGCCCCGCCCCGGCGCCGCGCCGGCGCGCTCGGCCAGTTCGTCGAGCGCCTCCGGCAGCCCCTGCGCCCCGTGCACCGCGGCCTCGCGCACCGCTTGCGCCCACGGTCCGGGCAGCCCGTCGACGGCGTCGTCCGCGACCGTGCGTACCGCCTGCTCGACCCGCTGACGTGCGGTGAGCTGCTCCTCCGGCGGGGCGGTGAGTGCGGTCCGGTCCAGCAGCCGAGGCTGCCGGGTGGACTCGTACCAGCGCCACAGGCGCAGCCACGGCGTCCCGCACGCCCGGCCCGCGTTGCGGCGCCATTCGCGCTCCGCCGCCTGACCGGCCGCGGCGGCGCCGACGGCCTCCGCGAGCCGGCCGGCGAACTCCTCCCGGGCCCGCTCCCCCAGCCCGGTCCGCCCCTCGGCCACGTACACCGGGCGGAGCCGGGCGGCGGCGGCGTCGACATCGGCGGAGAGCCGGCGCGTCGCGGCCGTGCGCTCCTGGACGAACCGGCCCAGGAGTTCGCGCAGTTCGCCCACCCCGTCGCCGGTGAGCGCGGACAGGGACAGGACGGTGGCGCCCGGTTCGCCGTGCTCGCCGAGGGCCATGCCGTCCTCGTCGAGCAGTCGGCGCAGGTCGTCCAGGACCTGGTCGGCGGCCTCGCCGGGCAGCCGGTCGATCTGGTTGAGGACGACGAAGGTGACCTCCGCGTGCCCGGCGAGCGGCCGAAGATAGCGCTCGTGCAGTGCGGCGTCCGCGTACTTCTCCGGGTCCACGACCCAGACCACCGCGTCGACCAGCGCCAGCACCCGGTCCACCTGTTCACGGTGCCCGGCCGCCGCCGAGTCGTGGTCCGGCAGGTCGACCAGCACGAGCCCCTGGAGCGCCTCGTCGGCCGCCGCTCCGCCCGGCTGCGGCCGACGCCTGAGCCGGCCCGGAATCGCCAGCCGGTCCAGCAGCCCCGCGGCGCCGTCCGTCCACGAGCAGGCGATGGGCGAGGCGGTGGTCGGCCTGCGCAGCCCGGCCTCGGAGATCTGCGCGCCCGCCAGGGAGTTGAAGAGCGTCGACTTGCCGCTGCCGCTCGCTCCGGCGATGGCGACGACGGTGTGCCGGGAGGAGAGCCGCTGGCGGGCGGCGGCCTCGTCGAGCACCCGGCCCGCCTCCGCGAGGTCGGTCCGGTCGAGCCGGGCCCTGGAGAGCCCGACGAGCTCACGCAGCGCGTCCAGGCGGGGGCCGAGCGGGCTGCCGGAGGGGACGTACGCCTCGACCTGGGGGCGGGTGTCGTCCTCCGGGACGGCCGCCGGCGCCTCCTGGGGAACGGCCCCGGCGGCGGCGCGGCGGGCGATGAGACCGTCGTCCCAGCCACTGCCCGTCCCGCCCGGGTCCGTCCCCCTGCCCTTCGCCCGGCCTCGCGTCCCGTCCCCGGCCCCGTCCTCCGCCGGTCCCTTCTCCAGGCTCTGCGCCCCGTCCTCGGCCAGGTCCCTCGCCCGGCCTTGCTCCCCGTCCTCCGCCAGGCCCTCCACCAGGCCCTGCGACCGGTCCTTGGGGCGGTCCTCGCCGGGGGCGGAACCCACGTCCGGGCCGCGTCCCGGTTCGGGCCGCGGCTCGGGCCGCGGTCCTTGTCCCCGGCCCGGACCCTCGTCAGTGACGGCAGTCATCGCTGCCACCTCTCCTTCTGCAGTACGGACAGCGCGGCGATCAGTTCTGCTTGCGGCTCCGGTGCCACGTCAAGTGCGTCCAGCGGGGCGAGACGCCGGTCGCGTTCGCCCCCGAGCACCTGGTCGAGATAGCTGGTGAGCAGTGCCCCGCCCTTGTCACGCAGCCTCAGGGCGCCCTGCGCGCCGATGCGTTCGGCCAGCTGTTCGCCGGCCGTACGGGCCCGTCGGCCGCCGAGCAGGGCGGCGGCCAGCAGGGCTGCGACCGTCTCCGCGTCGGGCGCCGCGTTGCGTTCCATGAGGCGCACCTCTTCCTCGGCCAGCTCCTCCAGGACCCTGCGCCAGCGCCGTACGGTCATGGCGATCCGGCCCCGGATGTCCTCGGCCGGCCCCCATCCGCCCTTTTCCCGGCCCACCTCCTCGAAGCCGAAGACCGCGGCCGCCGGCTCCCGCCGCCAGTTCGTCCGGATCTGTTCGTCGGCGGCCGCCACCGCGCACTCCAGGAGTGCGGCGAGGCTCTCCACCAGGGCTTCGAGGACTTCCTCCGTGGTGCTGTACAGCGGGTATCCGCGCCACCTGGTGCGGGCGTCGCCGGCGAGCGCGCCGCCGTTCTGCAGCCGCCGCCGCACCCGTGCGCCCTCCTTCCGGTACGCGTCCTCGACCACGCCGGTCAGCCGTACGGCGGCCGCGTACTGGGCCGCGACGGCTCCGGCGAGCGCGGGCAGCCGGACATCGAGCGAGTCGATGACCCCGGCGGCCGTCCGCCCGACCGCCTGCTGACGGGCCGCCGGGTCCTGCGCGCGGTGGGTGAGCCAGGCGCGCAGCGGGGCGACCGCCGTGGTGGGCAGCAGTCCGCTGCCGCCGCCCGCCGACTCGGGCAGTTCGGGGATGGTGAAGCGGGGCACCTCGCCGAGACCGGCCTTGGTGAGGAGCGCCCCGTACTGCCGCGAGACCTCGGCGATCACCTGGTGCGGCACCCGGTCCAGGACGGTGACGAGCGAGGCGTCGTACTCCTTGGCGGTGCGCAGCAGGTGCCACGGCACGGCGTCGGCGTACCGGGCGGCGGTGGTCACCATCACCCAGATGTCCGCCGCGCAGACGAGTTCGGCGGCCAGCACCCGGTTGCGCACGACGAGCGAGTCGATGTCGGGGGCGTCCAGCAGGGCGAGCCCGCGCGGCAGCCCGGCGGCGGTCTCGACGCGGAGCGCGGTCCCCTCCTCCGCGGCCTTCCCGCCGGCCCCGTCGAGGTGGTCGCACTGGCCGGGGTTCGCGGACTCCTCGGGCGACAGCCAGACCCGGGTCAGCTGCGGGAGCACCCGGATGTCGGCGAACCAGTGATGATCCTCCGGATGGCAGACCAGCACCGGGGTGCGCGTGGTGGGCCGCAGCACCCCGGCCTCGCTGACCCGGCGCCCCACCAGGGAGTTGACGAGCGTCGACTTGCCCGCACCGGTGGACCCTCCGATGACCGCGAGCAGGGGTGCCTCTGGGTCCTTGAGGCGGGGCAGCAGGTAGTCGTCGAGCTGGGCGAGCAGCTCGATCCTGGTCTGCCTGGCGCGTGGAGCGCCCGGCAGCGGGAGTGGAAGACGCACGGCAGCGACACGGTCGCGCAGGGCGGAGAGTGCGTCGATGAGCTGAGGCCGTACGTCCAAGGTCACCACATGCGAAGAATGCCCAATTTTGGCGCCTTTTTGAAGCGTATAGCCCCCTCTGCGCGGCGGTTCCTGCTCAGGACAGAGGGGACGAGTGGGGCGCAGGCATAACGAGTGCACAACGCCCGGGGCGTGAGGCGCCAAAAGCTATGCATGAATCGCACCTACCTGCGATTATCGTTTCGCTTCACCGAACCTCCACATCGTGCCACGCAGGTGAAGCAACCGGGTCCAGGCGTTCGGAGCCCTATCCTTGTCCCGGCAGGTCGCGGACCGCCCGGGTCCCAGGGCTCCAGGTCACCGAGTCCACCACCCGGCCCCCGTAGCTCAGTGGATAGAGCAGGCGCCTTCTAAGCGCTTGGCCGCAGGTTCGAGTCCTGCCGGGGGCGCACAGCGCACACCACCTTGAGGCCCTCCACTCCGGAGGGCCTTTTCGCTGGTCAGACGCACACTAGACAGTGGCCCGTAGAGGGTGCGTAAGCGCCGGACCGGCCTCGGGTAGCTGTCAGGACGGCCGGCGCTGTCCGGCTGTCACCGGGTTTCTACGGCTGGCCACGGAGAATGTACGGAGAAGTTCTCCGCCTCCCGTCAGCCCACGTCAGGCAGCTCGGGGAGGTCTTCCCCCGCTTCCATCCGCTTCTTCAGTTCGGAGAGCTGACCGGACACGCAGCGGGCGTAGATGGCCAGCAGGATCGGCACGCTGTTCCCCGCCCACTCCGCGACCTGTGCCGGCGGAATGCCGTCGTTGAGCCACTTGGTCAGCCGCGTGTGCCGCAGGTCGTACACCCGTTTACCCAAGGGTGAGGCGAACTCGTCAGGGGTGAGGACCTCCACACGAGCGGATCGCCAGGCCCGGCGAATGACGGAACCCGCGAGCAGCTCGCCCTTCTCCCCCTGGAACAGCAGATCGTTCGGCTTCAATTCCTCGACCTTGATGTGCTCGCGCAGGATCCTCGTCAGGGAGGGGTGCCCAGGGACCACGCGGGTGTCATCTGCGGCTCTCCCCTTCAATCCGCGCTCCTCGTGGATGGCCCCGTTGTCAGTCCAGTTCTTGCCCACCTCCGGCTGAGCGGTATGGAACAACAGCTCGCACCACTGGTCTGCAACGTCCGGGGCCGGCAGCCGGATGTCCCGCACCCGCATCGCCACTGCTTCTTCGGGGCGCGGGCCCGCGTAGTAGAGCAGCGCGAAGAATGCGTGCAGTCGGGGGCCGCCGCGGGAACGGCCGCGCACCCAGCCCAGCAGCCGGGCCGCCTGGCCCGTATTCAGGATCGCCCGCTTGTCCACCGCTGATGACGTCTTCGGCGCGGTCCCCCTGCCCTTCGGCAGGGGGTTCGTCCGCAGGACCTTGCGCTTCACGGCATGCTCCATGGCAACGTTGAGGACGCGCCGATTGCGCTTTACGGAGCTGGCGGCGGCTCGTGTGCCGTCCAGCCGAACGTCGAACGCTCGCAGAACTCCGTCCACCTTGGCCGGGTCCTCCCAGGCCGCCATGGACAGCGTGTTCCGTTCCACCCAACGGAGGATGACCGACACGTCCGGCGGTGCTTCCTCGCGCCGCTTGGTGTTGAAGGCGAACTCTCGGAGCGCCGTGCGCACGTCGACGGGCCGGAAGCCTGTCGGCGGCGTCCGCAGCAGAGCAACAGTGGTGGCCGTGAGAGCCTTGGATGTGTTCTTCCGGCTGTTGCCGGCCGTCCGATCCCATTGGAGGTCGGTGAACTGGACAGCGAACTGGTACCAGTTCACGGCGGTAGCACCCGTCTGATGGGAGACGGGCCGCCCCGTGCTGAGGCTGAACGCCTCACCACGCCTGGTCGCACTGACCAGCTCGGATCGGAAGGCATCTGCGAGTGCTCGTGTCGCGAACGGGGCCCGCTGCTCGTTGCCGTCCAAAGTCCACCGCACGGTGTACGTGGTGCCGCGCGCTCCCTTGTACGTTGCGATCTTCCAGACCTTGACGTTGTACGTCGTTTCCATCAAGCGGCGTCCTCGTGGTCGTTGAGCCAGTTGTCCAATTCATCCCGCCGCACGCGCAGATCGCCGTTCGGGAGCTTGATACAGCGGGGAGCGCGGCCCTTCTGGCGCCAGTCGTAGAAGGTGGATCGCGAGACATCCAGCTCTTCGCAGACTTCCGGCAGGGTCAGCATCTTGGGGTTTCCGGTCTTGCTGGGCATGGGGCGTGCCTCCTCGGCCGTGCCTCTTGTCCTCGGGGGATCCGCCACGTCCGCCACGCCGCCACATCGCAGGTCAGGGGCCCGTGTTTGTGGCGGATAGCGGTTCCGTGGCGGATTGGCGCCGCCACACCCGAGGTGCGGCGGCGCCTGACGGCGCTGGGGCTCAGCCCGCGACCGGGAAGAGCGGTGTGGCGGTTTCCGCGGACATGTGGCGGATGGCTGGGGCGGTATCCGCCACGGATTCACCCTCGCTGACCTGCGGTGTGGCGGACGTGGCGGACGTGGCGGATTGCTCCGGGGTGGGAGGGCAGTACCGGGTCCAGGCGTCCGTCAGGTCTTCCGCGTAGTAGCCCTTGGGGAAGCCTGAGGGGGTGCGAATTCCGCGCGGTTTGATGGGCTTGTTGGCGGGGGTGACGTACTGGGCAAGTAGCCGGGCGAGGGTCCGGGAGCTGATCGGCTTGTCGTCCAGGTCCCCCCACGGGCCGTCGTCCATTGACAGGAGGCATTCGAGGATGACGGCGGTGGGCATACGGTCCGCACCGCAGAAGACCCGATCCCGCAGATCGGTGAGCAGCCGGACCCCGAGGGATGCTTCGTCGTTGTCGTGCGCGGCGTTGATCAGCTCCAAGCACGCGGTACGGGCGCGGGCGGGCCAGTCGCCCCCGGCGGCATCAGCGACGGCGAGCAGCGGCTCCCATACGTCTGCCGGCCGGTCGGTGACTCCCTCGGGCATCTCGGGCCACGCGTCCGCGACCTGGTCGCGGACGGTGTCGGCCCAGACGGCGAGCCGTTCGCGCAGTTCGTGGCCCTGCTTCTCGTGAATGCGCTGTCGGTAGGGCTCCACCTTCTCGTTCGGGGCGCGCTTGCGCATGCGGACGATGATCGAGCGGGTCAGCACCGTGTCCGGCAGCGAGCCGAGCCCTGCCATGGCGACCGCGCAGTATGAGCCGAAGACCTGGGCGTTCTGGTTGGAGCCCTCTCCCACACAGCGCAAGGCGCCGCCGATGCGGCGATATCCGGCGTTCAGGAAGCCGCGTAGCGCTTCGTCCGCGCCTGCCTTCGGGCCGAAGATGGTGTCCACCTCGTCAAAAAGCACGGTGGGCAGCCCGGCGGCTGAGTCGACCAGTCGGTACAGGGCATTCGCGGATGCCGAGACGGTGCTGACGGGGCGAGGGGTAAGGAGTTCCACGATCTCCAGCGCCCGGGACTTTCCCGACCCCGGTTCCGGAGACAGGAACGCGATACGGGGAGTGGTCTCGAAGCACTCCACCAGGTGCGCGTGTGTATCCCACAAGGTGACAGCCACGTAGGCGGACTCGGTCGGAAAGACGTTGAACCGACGGTGGAAGGTCTCAACTTCGTCGAGGAGAGCAGCACCGTCGATGGACGTGGCAGTTGATGCGGCGTTCATGCGGCAGCGCCTTCCTGGTTGGTGCGGAGCGGGCAGCGGGTTCGGTGGTCGGTGTGGTCTTCGATCAGGGCCAGCGCCTTGCGGTGGCCGGCGGCGAAGAGGTTGCGGCCGCATTCGCAGACGCTGGTCGCGGTGGGGACCGCGCCGCGGGGCGCGCTGATGGTGAGCCAGGCGATGGGGAAGCGGCCGTCTCCGGACTGCTGGTCAGGGCGAGCAGCAGGAGGGACGGCCTGTCGGCCGACGACCTTCGGCGCGCCACCGCCGGATGAGGCCGGGGCCGATTCGGCGGGGCCGGGGCCGGTAGCGGTGGCAGGGAGGCTTTTCAGGTGCCGGCGTTGCTGGGGGCTCATGAGGCGGTCTCCCTCGGCCGGCAGGTCCGGATGGACCAGTTGAGGGCGCTGCGCACGGTGGAGCGGCACTCGGCAGCCGGGAGTCCCGCCGACTCGCCCGCGACCTGAAAAGCCTGCTCCACCTCATGGCGGGGGAGGTCGCCCCATGCGACGAACCGCCCCACCGCGCGGGCGCTCCTGAGCAGCTGCGCGTTGCGGTCACCCGCCGGCGCGGTCGCAGCGGCCACGGTCTCGCGTTCCAGGGCGACTTCGGCGGCCCGGTTCCCGCAGCGGGGCACGTGGATGCGTACCGGCCGTACGGGCTGCGGAGCGGGTGCGAGGGCGGTCAGCAGCCATGCGGGGAGGTTGGCAACGGGAGCGGGGTCGGTGATCTCGTACGCCTGGCCGTTGATGGTGCTGCCGGGGGCGACGACGTTGCCGCCCCAGGCCCGGGTGTCGATCCGCTTGGCCAGCTTCCCCTTGCTGCTGGGGATCCGGAGCGTGGTGGGGGCGGTGAAGTACAGGTGCTGTCCACCGCTGGGAGTCCGCACCCGGTAGGTGGTGGGGACGGCCTGTCCGGCGCGCTCGCAGAGCGCTGTGAAGGAATCCACACCGGAAGGTGTGTCCGCAGCGTCTTCGGGCTTGGGCAGGTCGAGGTCGACGACGACCAGCCCCGACGGGCCGGGCGCGATCCCGACGTTGAACTCCCGTACCGCCCACGCACCCCGAATACGGTCGGGGTCCAGGGTGGCGCGCTGCTCCCACTTCTGGTGACCGGCAGAGCAGGTGCCGGTTCGGGTGCAGGCGTCCTCTCCGTGCAGCGCGGGGGCCTTGCCGCCCGGTCGCAGCGGGTGGACGTACCAACCGCGGGCAGCGGCTCGTAACGCTGCATCGAGCAGCGCGGTGTTGCGGTCATGGGTCATGCTGGGTGTCTCCAGTTCTCTGGATTGGTGGATGAAGGCGGCCCCGGACTTTGGCGAGACGGGGGCCGCCTTCGGCGTTCAGCTGTGGAATCGGTTGGTGTGGGGGTGTTGGTCGCACCAGTCCTCGGCGCACACCTTGTGGACCGGTTCGCGGTCGTGGCTGCGCATGGGGGTGGGCTTGCCGCACAGCACGCACGGCAGGTTCCGGGTGGCGTCGAAGTGGCGGGCGGCCCGCCAGTCCAGGAGCGGCATGACCAGCCCCCGGTTTAGCGGTGGTTGATGGTGCCGTTGGCCCGGCCGAACATGCCGGAAGCGGTGATGTTCTGCGTGATGTGCGTGCTGCCCCGGCCGGTGCCGGTCGTGGCCCGGCCGAGCCGGAGCAGGACCGGCACCCCAATGGCTGCGGCGGCGATGAGGGCGACGGCGGCCCAGAGTGCGTCGGTCATGGCGATCAGTCCTGGGGCTGCGTAGGAGAGTCCGATGCCGGCGGCGGCGACGCCTCCGCCGATGGTCGGGGTGAGGAGTGCGGTGGTCTTGGCCCACGTCGGGATCGGCTGCGCGACCGCGACGGGTGGTGCGGGCGGGGCCTGCTGTGCGGTGTAGGCCAGGGCCCGGATGCCGCCGGGCAGGGTGACCATCTGGACACCGGGCGGGATCTCGGATGGCAGCATCACCGGCCCCTCGGGCACGGAGAGGTAGGCGGGGTAACCGGCTCCGGAGGGGCCCGGGTAGACGGTCGGGGCGGGGGTCTGGGTGGTGATCTCGTACGCGGTGTCATGCACGACGTGGCTCCTTCAGCAGCGCCGGGGACCACACCTGAACGTCAAGGTGTGGTCCCCGGCGGCTTGTCGTGTCGCTTGTCGTCTGGCTTGTCGTGCGCCTTGTCGCTTGTCTTGTCTTGTCGCTTGTCGCCTTGCAGGTCGCAAGCCGTTTTCGGCTCGCACAGGCCCGTGTGGAGGGCCTCTCGGGCGCGGCGGGTGACAGGCGACAAGCCGCGAGCGGATCAGGTGCAGCGGCGGTGGACGTAACGGGTTTTTGTGCCCTCTCCGACACGGACCGCCTCACCGCTCTCGGCCCACTCCTTGAGCCAGCCGGCAACCGTCTGCCGAGTGGTCCCATGCTCCTCGGCCAGGGCCCGCGAGATCGCGGAGGCACCGGTCCCCTCGGCCCCGGCGCCCATCAGGATCTGGAGCGCCGCCTGTCGCGCGGCGTTGTTCTCGGGCCGCAGCGCGGACAGGTTCAGCCCCGGCCCGGCCGGACGCTCCGAGACGGGCTGAGGGTCGGGGGCGGTGCCGAACTGGGCGTCGATCTGCTCCATGAACGCCCGCACGGTGGCGTCCTCGTCGGCGGCGGGTGCGGGTTGCTGGTCGCGGAGTGCGGAGAGGTTCAGCCCGCCACCGCTGGGAGCAGCGGACTGTGAGGCCGGGCCGGCGGAACCGGTCGTGAGGGTGTGGTCGCGCATCCACTGGGTGCGGGTGGGGTCCCACCGGGTGGCGTACGGGGTGCCGGCGGCCTTGGCGGACGGGCCGTCGAGGGTGGGGTGGATGCCGGCGGTCGCGTTGACGATGTCGCGGATCTGGTCGGGGAGGATTCGCCACGACTTGAACAGGGCCGCTTCGCTCTCGGGGGTGCCCATGAATCCGGAGCCCTTGTAGGGGGCCTGCTCGGGGCGCAGTCCGCGGGAGCCGGGGAACTGCTTGCCCAGGTCCATGCCCTCCTTCTCCCCACCGGTCAGCGCGACGCGGATCTTGGCTTCCCGTCGGAGCATGAGGTTGCCGAGCACGCTGCTGGTCGCGCCCAAGGCGGTGAGGACGGTGCGGATGCCCATGGCGCGGGCGATCCGGATGACTTCCAGGATCAGGGCGGCGATCTTCTTCAACTGGTGGTCGGTGCTGGACAGGATCTCCGCGCCCTCGTCGACGACCAGCATGATCTGCGGGATCTGCGCGCTGATCGGCAGAAGATCGGTGTTGGCCTGCGTCATCAGGTCCTGGTAGGCGGTCTTGCGGTGCTTCGCGATCCTCACCAGGGCGTTCAGCATCAGCAGCGCCTCTTCGTGCGAGGCGGCCAGCCAGTCGATGCCGGGCCGCACTCCGTCCAGCGGGGCGCCGTTGGCGTCGAATGCGGGACGGACCCAGGGCAGGCCGGCTGATCCTGCGTTGAGGTCGATGACGCAGGTGAGTACGTCCTCGGCGCGGGCGAACCCGGCCAGGATCGTGTGGACCATGTTCGTCTTGCCCGACCCGGTCGGTCCGACGACCAGGGCGCACTGCTCGCGCAGGTACGCGCGGATCTCGTCGGCGTTGGTGCGCAGGCCCCAGGGGATGCCGGTGTGGATGGACAGTCGGCTGTAGTCGGAGGGGTAGACCACTTCCTGCTCCAGGACGTTCTTGGTGGTGACGTCGATGAGGACGCGGCCTTGGTCGATGCCGGGGCCGGCGGTGGCGGTGCAGCCGTGCGGGAGCCGGGCATCGGCGCTGAGCTTGGCCGCTTCCTGTGCGATCCGCCCGTACGTCGTGCCACCGGGCGGGAGTTCGGCGTCGATGGTGTAGCCGGTTCCGGTCGGCCACATCTCCACCGCTAGCACCCGCAGCGTGATCCCGCAGACCCGTTGGATGCGGTCGACCCATTCCGCGGCGATCGTGCGGCGCTCGGCAGAGAGTTCGGCCGCCACCTGCCGGTCCGCCGCTTCCAGGGCTTCCAGCTCGCGGGCTTCTTCGTGGAGGAGGGTGGTGTGGGCGGTGGTGCCGATCCCGACGCCGATCACGGCCAGCGAGCCGAGCGCGGTCCAGGTCAGGGGCCCGGTGGTCATGGCCCATGTCGTCCATCCGGCACCGACCAGCCACGTTGCGGAGCGCAGCGCGATGGTGCGGGCGGACAGCCGGTCGCGCAGGGAGCGGACGGTGTGGCCGATCGCGCCGGCCGCGCCCGCGGTCAGAACCCAGCCCGGCGGCATCCCCGTGGCGGCGCCCGTGGCGGCAAGGGCGAACGCTCCGGTGGTGGCGGACAGGGCGCCGGTCACGGGTCCGTGACCAGCAGCCCAGTCCCACACCGGACCACCCGCATCCTTCTTGTTTTTGGTGGTGGTGTTGGTGGTCATGATCAGACGTTCCAGCCCTTCTCGGCCTGGGGACCGTTGCGGGGGTCCTCGTGACGGGCGATGTCGTGCGCGTGGACCTGACGGAACAGCTGCCCCAGGTCGGCGGACGTGTCGACGGCCCGCATCAGCGCCCCGTAGATCTCGTCGAAGGCGCCGGCGATGTCCTTCTCCAGCGGGAACTCGCTGTCGGAGCGCTCCGCGAGGATGCGGAAGGTGTTCGCGACCGAGGTCAGGGCGTAGGGGAGGTTCTCGACCATGGAGAGGATCTCCATGCTGTTCTCGGGCTCGTAGTTGCGGGCCGCGTTCTCCATCTCGGCCGCGGCCTCTTCAAAGCGGAATCCGGACATGCTGACAACCTCCACAGGCGTGGTGTCGGGCTGTGCGGGGAGCAGGTGGGCGGGGCGCTGGGCCGTGTCACCGATCTCCGGGGCATCACCGGAGGCGTCGTCGAGGGCCTTCTCCTCGGCGGCCAGACGCTCGCGTATGGCGGCGTCCCGGTGGGCTTTGCGTTCCTCGGCGGTGCGCATCATGTGCCGGTAGAAGCGGCGTCCGGGGTGCTGCAGCCAGGCCCAGCCGAGTTTCCGGCCGAGCGGTGTGGTCAGCATCCCGAGCACACCGAGCGGGCCGGCGAGCAGCGCGGCGAGCACGCGGCGGCCCTGTTTGCGCAGTGCCGAGCGGCGCAGTGCCTGGCGGGCGGCCTTGCGGACACGGGCCTTGCGGATTCGGTCGCGGCTGGACTCCAGCCGGCGGGCCGTCCGCGCATCCCGCCCGGCCCGCGCCTTGCGGACTGCGGCATCACGCAGGGCACGGGCCTTGCCCGCAGCCGCCTTCCCGGCCCGGCTGATCAGCCCCGCCCGGCCCCTGCCGGTGGTGCCGGCGGCATGGGCGCCGCGGCGGGCATCAGCCACCGAGCGCCGCGCCTGAGCCGTGCCCGTGCGGGCCGCGTGACGGGTCGGAGACTGGCGACGGGCTGCATCCCGCAGGCCCCTGACATGCCCGACACGACCGCCGGCCGAAGCGCCGCCCGCACTTGCGCCACCCTGGCGACCGGACGAACCACCCTTCCCCAGCGACGGCTTGGCGCCCTTGGCGCCGCTCAGGGGGCGTGATGCTGCTCCGGTGGAGCGCGACGCCGTGGCGCGGCCCTGCGACGGGACACTCCGGCGAGAGCTGCCCCCGCGGCCGATGCCGCCGTTGCGCAGCCCGCCGAAGCCCCGGTGGCCGCCGGACTTGCCGATGCCTGCCGAGTGGTGCGTGCGACGGGTCTTGGTGCGGATTTTCCTGCGGTGTCGTACGGCGGCCGCGGTGCCGATGGCGGCGGCGCCGGCAGCGGCCACGGCCACACCGACCGGACCGCCGGCCAGCGCGGACGCGGCGACCACCGAGACGGTGGAGTTGACCCCGGTCACCGCGAGCGGGACCACCGGCCACCCACCCGCGGTGTGCCGCACACCCGCCTCGGCGGTCGGGGCCGGTGTGGTGGTGGGCGATGTGCCGGTGGGCGGGGGCTTTTCGGGCGGGGCAGCAGCGGGGGCTACTACCGGTTCTGTACTGACGTCCGTCATGCTGAGCGCACTCCCTTGCGGAGTAGGAGGGCCCGGCCGGATCTGTCCAGGAGCGGGCCGGGCCCTGCGTTGATGTGCAGCACGTACGTGGAACGGGTCCCCGGGTCAGGCCGCGGCGAGTGCGAGGGCGGCGAGGACCAGGGCCAGGATGTGCGCGGTCTGATCGACGTGCGCGGCACCCCCGTTGGCGGCCCAGGAGGCTTGGCCGGTGCGGGTCATCCACCACTGCACCGGCCACCGCCGGTCGATGAACGCGTGGCTACCGCCGATCCACCCCAATGCCACCAGGACGACCGGGAGGGAGCGGATCACGTCGTCCAGGACGGCCGCGCCCAGGGCGAGCGCGGCTCCGCAGGTGGCGATGTGGGTGGCAGCGTGGGTGAGGTTGGCGGCCCAGCCGGTCGCGCACCGGTCGGCCTTGTGGGCGGCCTGGTGGTCGGTCTGCAACGGGTAGTCCGCCAGCAGATGACCGAGGTAGAGCAGGACGAACAGCGAAGCGAACACAACAGCCCCCGGCGTCAGGCGCGGTAGGCGTTGCTGATGGCCCCGCCGCAGGGGAGGTGCACCCATCGTGCGGTGGCCACGATCTGCCCGTGGTCGAACGCCAGCGGCCCCGGGGCGTCCAGAGGAACCCACCGGACGGCGGCGGCGTCGTCACCGGCTCGGGCGGTCGTCTCGTCGGGGACGGTGACCACGTAGGCGGCGGTGATGTACCGGCCGCGGGGATCGCGGTCCGGGGCGTCCCACACCCCGACCAGCATCAGGTCTGCGGCATCGACCTGAACGCCGGTCTCCTCCAGCAGTTCGCGGGCGGCAGCGGTACGGGAGGTCTCGCCGGGATCAACATGACCACCAGGCAGAGCGAGCATGCCCTTGTGCGGGTCCCAGCCCCGCTCGATGACCAGCACGTCGCCACCACGGACGCAGACCACGTCGGCGGTGTAGCGGACGGTCTCGAAGCTCTCCGTGTGGTCCGGCCCGGTCTGCGCGTCGGCCAGCTCGGAGGCCGCGGCGGCGATGGCGAGCTGGGCAAGGATCTCGGCCCTGCGAAAGTCGTCGGGCCGGATGGCCCCGTAGGTGATCCGGTCCTTCATGACGATCGCTTCGGCGGCGGCGCGGTACTCGGCGGCGTTCATGAGGTGGTGTCCTCTCGGTTCAGCGGAAGGTCGTGGCAGGTCACACACATGCCGAGCGAGACCGGGATGCAGTACCCGGCGTCCAGGCGGCAGGCGGGGCAGATCCGGCGGGCCCGCATCGCTGCGGCGAGCGCGGCACGGCGGCCCGGTGTCATCGGGCGGACCGGGCGGGCGCGGTCGACGCGGTAGAGGTAGGCGACCAGCGGCTCTCGCCGGCGGCGCGGCCGGTGGAGTTCGGCAACGACGTCCTGACCGCCCGGCCGCAGCCCCAGCGCTCGGAGCTGACGGCGGGTGGCCAGCCCGTCCGGGGCGAGTCGCCACCGGTAGGTGGGCAGGCCGCTCATGCTGTCGCGGTGCTGAAGGGCAGCGGCTGAACCCGCCAGGTGACTTCACAGGCCGGGGGCATGGCGGCCCCCGGGGTGTGGGTGGTCCAGCCGGAGCGCGGGGCGCCCTCGGCCTCAGCGGCGGTCTCCGCCGCTTCCACGGTCGGGTGGATGCTGTGGAGACGGCCGTGGTGGAACAGGACGTAGACCCGCTCGGCCCGGCTGTTCTGCTTGCGGGTGACGCGCAGCAGGGTGCGCAGGGCCTGGCGGTCCTCGGTGTCCAGCAGGGACTGTGCTCGCAGGGCATGCAGCTCGCCTTCGAGCCGGGCCGCATCCGTGGTGGCGCGGGTGAGCGCGGCCCGCAGTTCCTCCACCGTGGTCCCGGCTCGGATCGCCGCGTCAGTGGCGAGGTCCCGTTCCAGCTCGTACTGCTCGCCCTTCGCACGGGCGGCCCTGGCGTCCGCTTCAATCCTGGAGGCCTCGGTGCGCAGGGCGTCGAGGGTGCGGGTGCGGATCAGGGTGATCATGCGGAAGCTCCCTCAAGGTCCGGGACGGTGGCGGTGGTGTCGCGGTGTTCCTGGTAGCGGGCGGTCACCCAGCCGGTGGACCAGCCACACAGTTCGGCGGCCTGCCGGATGGGCAGCCCGGCATCGCACGCGGCCCGGACTGTGGCCCGCGCCAACGGCTCCTCCTGCCTCTTCTCGGCAGGCCCCGCGGACAGCAGCGCCTGGCGTTCATGCTCGGCCTGCTGCTGTTCACGCTCACGCTCGCGGCGTTCACGAGCCTCCCGTTCCCGGGCTTCCAGCTCGCGGCGCTGGGCGGCTTCGCGTTCAAGGCGTTCACGCTCGGCCTGCTGCTGTTCACGCTCACGTTCACGGCGTTCACGGGCGTCCCGCTCGGACCGCTCCCGGTCCTCGGCCCGCTCACGCTCCTCGCGCCGCTCGGCCTCTTCCCGGACGGTCTGTTCACGGGACAACCGGGCTTCGTGCTCGCGCTGTTCACGGGCCTCGGTGGTCGCGTGCTCGCGGGCCTCGCGCTCCCGCTGCTCGGCCGCCTCCCGCTTCCTTGCCGCGGCCTCTTCCTGCTCCTGTTGCTCGGCCTTCTGCCGGGCCTGATGAGCGTTCTGCGCGGCAGCGATGGCGCGGCGGTAGGCGAGTCCGGTCTCTGCGGTGACGATCAGCAGCAGCGGTGCGACCGCGTGGACAGCGGCCCCGACCAGGTCCTTCTTCAGCGCGGAGTCCGCGATGTTGAGGGCGAGAGTCATGCAGCCGGTCATCCACCGCAGGACGACCGGCCACCTGCCGCCGTGCCCGCCCAGGCGAGCGAGGACGGAGTCGAGGCGGACCACGATGACGACCGCCGCATCCACCACCAGAGGAAGGATGGGAGCGGTCCAGTCCCACCGGTCCGCCGTGTGCTTGGCCATCAGCGGGGTCACGGTCAGGATTGAGTAGAGCATCGCCCCGCCCACGATCAGCCACGTCCCGGTCGACAAGGCGCGCTCTGCTGAACGGATCTGAACACCGTTCACGGCTGACCCCCGTCCCGTGAACACACCTGGATCGTGGCCAGCAGCCGGACCGGCGACGTGTCATCTTCGTGGGTCTCGCTGTACTCGATCCACTCCCACTCGGCACCGTCGGTGACCACGAAGCCGAGCGCGGTGAGCGCCCGTGAACGCTCCTCCACCGTCGGGACTGTGGGGCCGGGGCCGAAGTCGTGCTCAGGCCACTGGAAGACCAGACCGCCCAGCAGCACCACATACAGGCGCCACCGCCCGGCCCAGTTGGACATCTGCGCGGTGTACTCCTTCACGCGGCCACCGCCGAACCGGCCGCGTAGCCGTTCACCGGGCGGCGGACCGTGCGGCGCGGGCGCCGGCTGGACGGGCGCGGCTGCTTCAGCGGCAGCGTCCGCATCAGGGACTCGGCATACGCGGCGGTCTCCGGGTCGCTCTCGCGGAGCTCCGCGAGGACCTCGTGAGCGACGTCCAGCCGGGCCGCCCGCTCCATCTGCGACTCGGTCGGCGTGCCGGTGAACAGCTCCAGGTCGATGCCCAGGGCCAGCTCGATGAACTCGGTCGCGGTAACGGGCTCGCGACCAGCAACGATGTTCTTCATGGGTCGTTTTCTCCTTGAACGGTGGGGCGGCCCGAAGCACCCCCGGAGCGCCTACTCCGGGGGTGCGGCCGTTGTGGGGTGGATCAGGGGCGGGACAGGACGCCGGCCGTTGCGGCGGTCAGGGCCTCGGCCGCGGATACGGCCGACTCCCGGAACGACGCCAACGCCCGCTCGTTCACAGCGCCCCGCATGGCGTACGCGGCACGAACCGCCGCTTCGATCTCGATGCGGAGCGTCGGCAGGAGCACCGTCAGGGCGATCTGCGGGGCGGTGACGGCGGACCGGGTGACGTGGCTGGCCTCGCGGGCGGCAGCGACATCGGCCGGCGCCGCACCGGACAGGCGCAGATCCTCGCGCACCCACATCGCTCGGCGGTGATCCGCGAGCGCGGTACTCAGCTCGGACAAGGCGGTCAGGGCTCGGTCGCGCAGCGCCTGGCGACGCTGGGACCGGGCTACGTAGTACTGCTGGACACCGACGACACCGGCACCCAGCAAGGTGCCGATGACCGCGACAACCGCGGCAGCGATCTCCATAACTCCCCCTTCTGTGGCCGGACTCTCCGGCTCCCCTCAGCCCCGCCCGTACAGCGCCGCAGGAAGCGGTCTGGACGGGCGGAGGAGGCAACCGGCCGCGTGAGCGGCAGATCAGGCGATGACGCGAGGGGCTTACCGGTCCGGCCGGTCCAGCACGGACGGCGCCCACATACTTCGCTGGCTCACGGGTGTTCCTCTCGGGTGTTCGGATCAGAGCAATCACTGCAAGGGGGATCTCGTCCCCACTCGCCGGCCGTTGCTCGCGGTCGCCGGGCCACCTCGCCAGTCGGGCCGAAGCCCATTGCGTCCTACCTGGCCTTTAGCGGGATTGCAGCGTCCCCGCCCTCTGCACATGCAGCACCTCTCGCCGGACCGAAATCCGATGAGGTACATGTAGCACCTGTTCCTCATCATGCGGAGAAGGGTTCGCGGCGTCAAGCCCATTCACTCTTCGGGGTTGCCGCGCCTGTCCGTCGATGTGCCTTCAGCTTGGCCGCTGCGGTCGAGACGTTGGACTCCGTACCTGTACGGCTGGTGCACGACTTGGCTACGGTGAAGTCGTCCCAAGTCGTCCCACCGAGGGGAGAGCGCGGCATGGCGAACGAGCGGCTGCGCGGCGCGATCACCAAGAGCGGCTTATCGCTCGATCAAGTCGCAGAACAGCTAGGCGTGTCGGCCAAGACGGTCGAACGCTGGGTCAATGAGCCGAGACGGCAGCCGTACCACCGCTTCAAGTACGCGGCAGCCTCGCTACTGCGGTGCGAGATGTCCTACCTGTGGCCGGACGAGCGCACATCAGCGCAGGTAACAGAGGCTGGGAATGCTGAGCTGATCAAGCTCTACCCCCACCGTTCCGTGGTACCGAACCGCCTGTGGCGGCAGCTCTACGCCCGAGCCTCACGGCACTTCGACCTACTCGTCTACTCGGGCTTCTGGCTCACCGAGGACGCGGCATTCCACCAGATCGTCAAGGAAAAGTCGGCTGCTGGCGCCCGCATCCGGTTCATGCTCGGGGACCCCGAGTCCGCGGCCGTCGCTGTGCGCGGCGAGGATGAGGGAATCGGGGGTGCGATGGGCAGCAAGATTCGCAACGCGCTGGTCAACTACGCCTCGCTGTTCCAGCTCCCAGGGGTGGAGTTCCGACTCCACTCCACCACGCTCTACAACTCGATCTACCGAGCCGATGCCGAGATGCTCGCCAACGGCCACCTGTACGGCGTAGGCGCGTACATGGCGCCGGTGTTGCACATCCAACGCGTGCCCGGGGGTGAGCTGTTCGACTCGTACGCCGAAAGCGTTGAACGGGTCTGGGAGACTGCGCGGCCCATCTCCTCGCCCACTGACCTAGGAGCTCCAGACACATGAGCCGAGTCGACTACTTCCGTGACCCCAACTCCCCTGCGGCCAACTCAGTGGTGCCCTCAGTCACGGCCGCCGTGCTCGATGCCGCGGGCAGGCTGCTGGTCATTCACAAGACAGACAACGATCTGTGGGCATTGCCCGGGGGCGGCCACGACATCGGCGAGCGCATCGCTGACACGGCCGTGCGCGAGGTCGACGAGGAGACCGGAATCAAGGTCGAGGTAGACGGCATTGTCGGGCTGTACACCGACCCGGAGCACGTGCTCGCGTACACCGATGGCGAGGTGCGGCAGCAGTTCTCTATCTGCTTCCGGGCCCACCCAGTAGGCGGAGACCTCCGCACGAGCAGTGAATCCAGGGAGGTCCGCTGGGTGGACCCGGCGGACCTCGCTGAACTCAACATCCACCCATCTATGCGCCTGCGGATCCAGCACGCCCTGGACGAGTCACGCAATGAGCCCTACATCGGCTGAGTGCCGGCCGAGACAAGGGCCATCCGGCCTTCCACCCGCTCCGTGGCGGCGTAGATCTCCGGCGCCGCCCGCTGGATGAAGCGACCAACGACCGTGTCCGGCCCGTACCGCTGCACGATCTCTTCCAGTCGGGCCGCCGGCGTCGTGTGCCCGCCATCCGGGGTAGTGGTCATGTCCGACACGATGAGTGCATCGACCAGCTCGGGCTGCTCCAGGTCGAATTCGGTCTCCAGCTCATGTCTCAGCCCCCGCTCCTCAGCCTCCAGTAGCGCGCAGGAGTGATGCGCCACGAGCCGGACGACCCGCTCGTCGGCTCCCTCCTGGTCTCGGAGGAACCGGGCCCCGTCGAGCGGGTGGAAGCCAGTGGTGGCAATGGAGGGGGAGTAGCCGACATCGTGCAGAACGGCGGCGGCTTCCAGCAGCTCAGCGTCACTACCGAGGATCGGGCTCAAGGCACGCGCCCGCTTGGCAACACCGAGGGAGTGCTTCCAGCGCCGCGGCAGAGGTTCGGCCAGCATTGATTCCGAGAGCGAGTACGCCCAATCAGTGAGCCCCATGGATGGCAAGGCTATGACTCCTCTTCGGTGGTTGGAAGGGCGAGCACAGTGCGCCCCCTGCCGTGCACGGTGGCAAGCAGGCCGGCGCCAGCCATCTGCGCCAGGGCGTGGCGTACGGCAGTCCGGGACACGCCGAAGCGCTCACAGAGATCTGCCTCTGACGGGTAACTGTCACCCACAGCGAGGGAGTCAGCCGTGATGAGGGAGGTCAAAAGCTCCACAAGCGGCGGGATGGGAGCCCGGGACACGCGCCAGCCCGCCCCCGGCACGGACGCGATCAGCCTCTCGGACTCCAGCGTCTTGAGCGCGCGACGGATGGTGTTACGGGAGACGTCGTGAGCCTGCATCAGAGCGGCCTCTGACGGGAGGGTGCCGCCGTTGAGCTTCCCCTGCTCGATCTCCTTCCGCAGCGCATCAGCGATGAGCAGATAGGTTCCGCGCGGACTGGCCTCGTGCACGGCACCTCCTTCCACGAACTTCGGTTGCTGCCAGGGTCGCACGCGAGCGCGCGAGACCGAGTGCTAGGTGTACGGATCTGAGCTGGCTCTGTGTAGGTGCTTGTGGGCCCCGTACGGGCCAGTGTTCGTGTAGAGAGCCCTGCGTTGAAGAGGAGAGCGGGTCAGGCGGAAATGACTGCCAGATATCGAACGCTTCTCAAGCCGTCACGCTACCGGCGCGGTGCACTTCCTCCGCTTCGTCAAGGCGCCGCGCGGCGCGCTCCGCGGGGCGGCCTCTGCCGCCGCCCAACTGCCCTCGGCCAGGCGGCGGCACACCGAGCGGGACACAAGATCCAGGGAGACGGCCGGCACGGAATGGGTATGTCCGACGGCTCAGACACGCCGGATGACTACTGTGGCCAGCCAGGCGCCACTAGAGACCAACGCTCGAAGGGCACGGCTCCATAGCGACTCCCGCACAGAGTCGATCCGCCCACCCCAGCCGCTGGGGTTGGGACTAATTTTCGCGATCAGTCCCCCCAGAGAAGCGAGCGAAGCTAATCTTCTAACCGTGACGATCTCCATCCTTAGTAGGCGAATCCTATGGTGCAACAGTGGCGGGCGTTGCGCTATCTGCCGTTCAGAGTTGGTTATACCTAGCAATTCAGGAAAAGACGATCCAGCCGTCGTCGCAGAGGAAGCGCACATTGTAGCCCAGTCCCCTCTAGGACCACGGGGGGATCGCGATTACACAGGCGATCTAGATCACCACGGAAATCTAGTCCTGCTCTGTCGAATTCATCACAAGATGATCGACGATCAGGTTAACGAATGGACTGTGAGTAAGCTCAAGACAACGAAAAGGGAGCATGAAGCCTGGGTGGCGGCGCGACTACGTGAGTCACCCGAGAGGGTCAAGCTAATCCCAGACCCCGACGCCCCGAACCCGTCCGACATTCGCTACGATTTGATCCTTTCAGGTAGCGACCTATGGAGAATTCTACAGAATGCAAGCTCATGGCGATTTAGTTACTCCGAAGAGGGACCGGAGGAAGAAGTTGACGAAATCGTCGAAATACTCGACGCCCTAAGCGACTGGGCCGACATTTCCTCTGAAATAACGAGCCTTAAGCACCAGCGTTCTACAGCTCAAACCATCGGGGAACTGATCAACAGAGCGGCAGAGCTAGGGTACGTGATATACGCTCGAGAACTTCGCCTTTTGCTTACAGGCGGAATACGCCCTGATCCTTCACAGTGGACGCAAGCCGAAGTATTTGTTCCCCGAGCCACTTTGCTGTTCGACCAGCTTGCAGAGCACCTGCCACACGGCTCCGACTCAGAGAATGACCCTCTGAATGAGTGACTGATGCGCAATATTTTCGACAAGCCATCGATGAGCGGATTCTTTGAAGTTGTTAGGACCGCTGGATTGAGCTCCCATATTTGCCAGAAATGAGACCTACCCCTGTGAATGATCCTCAGTCACTCGCGAGACCTATCCGGAGCACAGCTACCCCGGATAAGGATCCAGCCCGCCCGCTCCCCCTGGCATGGGAAACATACTCGGACAAGGCCCTTTCTGACTGGTACAGCCTTCTGAGTACAGAACCAGAAGAGGAGGAGGTTCAGCGCTTTCTTGAGCTGCATCCTTCGATGATTCCTGGCGGTAGCGGCGATATAGGCCCGGGCGGACACCATGGTTCGGACATGGGGGCGGTGTTCCGAAGGCCAAGGCTGATCGGTAGCGGTCGAATGTTTGAGCCTGACTTCATGTGGATCACAAGGTCCTCTGGCCTCGTCACACCAATCCTTATCGAGATCGAGAAGCCTCTAAAGCGGTGGTTTAAGAAGGATGGCAGACCGACCAGCGATTTCACGGAAGCCCGCGATCAACTTAATGATTGGCGTTCATGGTTTGCCCGCGAAGGCAACCAAGCAAGCTTTCGCGAGACGTTTTTGTTCCTCAACGACAAATATAAGAATCGACCACTGGAGCCGCAATACGTATTGATTTACGGTCGCGAGTCAGAATTCGACCCCGGACATGGGCACGCGTACCCAGACGAGTTGCGTTACAAGCGAGACCAGCAACGCGCCAGAGATGAAACGTTCATGACGTTCGACTCGCTACGCCCACGCTACGATCACCGCAATTCGATGACGCTGACCATGACGTCCTACGGACCCAAGATTCACGCGTTTTCTCCAATGTACGGGACAAGTTCTTTTGTTGGAGAAGGAGCACTTATCCTGGATGACCCGCTACCCGCCCTCTCTCGATCAGTCATGATGCCAGACGAACGGCGCGCATACCTGGCCAAGCGATGGGATTACTGGAAGGAAGAGGAACGCAAAAATAATGCCGACCCTAACGGCATGCATTTCCGCCAGTCAGGGATCGAGTGAGTGCGCGGCGCCGTAGTGACTTCACCTGAAGATTCACAAATTGGAGATAGGATGCCCATCAGTGTGCGCACTTTCGCAAGCGGGAGACCGCATGTCTACTACTCAGCAAATCCCGGAAAAAAGTCCTTGGAGGTGATGCTTCCCTACTCAAAATCGAATAGAAGTTACCTTCAATATCTTCGTAACCCTGATCGCATAACACGCGTTGATTACGACCGGAACACGCAACGATGGACCCTGCCTGTTTCGCAATATGCTTTGCTCCGATCAGAGCTGCTTCGGAAGTACGGCACGGTCGACGTAACGATATCGGGAGCTACTCTCGAGAAATGCACTCCGATGTGCGCGAACGCCAACCCAGGCACATCTGACAAGTGCGAGTGCGTATGTTTGGGGACCAACCACGGCCAGTCGGAGGCTGGCTATAAGTCAGTAGCCGACTACTTGTTGGTTAGTTCCACGAGATTTTCCCAAACTGTCAGATTGACGCTACAAGGCGCTGGTTAGTAAACGTGTCCGACAGTGTGAAGCGTAAGGGGGCTTGAGCGCGCTCTGCGGGCCACAGAATGGCTGCGTGGCAAGCCCCAGGCCAACAGAGAGGAGGCGAGCAGATCCCGACTGCTTCCTCGGCCGAACTCCTCAAGCGAATGTTGCCTCGTCTGGCCCATGACCGAGTCAGAAGGCCGCGCCGGGAGCGAGGGAGACAGCCAAACGGTTGGCGTCATAGGCCACTTGAGTCTGCGATCGCATCCCGAAGGAAGAGGTGGTGACGGAACTTCTGACGGCAACGTTCGTGGACCAGATGTCATCCGGCCCGAGCCGGCCGCTGCGCGAGGGCTATTGCGGTGCTCAAAGCGGATGACGACCCCTGGGGCAGTTGGGGTACGGCTATGGGCGAGCGCTACCGCGCGGGACAGCCCTTAGGCCGACTGCCTCAGCAGCGGCCAGATCGGCGAGAAGGCGGAATGAGGCCTTCCGGTGAATACGCGGGGACGAAGGGGGCTCGCAACCCACAATCCAGCATCGTTGCGCTGGTCAGAGCCCCAAACTCGGCGGAGAGAAGCACTCTCTTCTAAGCGCTTGGCCGCAGGTTCGAGTCCTGCCGGGGGCGCATCTCAGCCCAGCCGATGTCGGGCCCTCCCTCGGGAGGGCCTTTTTGCTGGCCGAAGGGACGCTAGCGAGCCCGGCGTAGTGACGGCGTAAGGCTGTTCGCGAGGCCGGGCGCGCGACTGACGCACGGATTCGGCGTCCGGGTGGGGTCGCGGGCGCGAGCACTGACAGCGGGGTCGCGAGCACTGACATTAGTTCGTATGCAGAGCTAAAATGGAGCGGTGAAGGCGAGTGAACTCTCCGACGAGCTCGCCGGACTCCTGCCTCGTATCCAGCGGCTCGCCCGGCGCAGACTGTGGAGCGGCGTGTCCGCTCCCCGGATGCGCGGGGCGCACGCCGAGCTGTTGCGGCTGGTGGTCACCGAGCCCGGCGTGCGCGTCTCGTCGGCCGCACGGAGCCTCTCCCTGGCGGCCAACTCGGTGAGCACGCTGGTGAACCACCTGGCCGCGGAGGGGCTGCTGCGGCGGGAGAAGGACCCCGGGGACGGGCGCGTGGCGCTGCTGTACCCCACGCCCGCCGGGGTGGAGAAGCTGTATGAGTGGCACGCCCGCCGGGCGGCGCTCTTCCGCCGGCACCTGGCCGGGCTCGACGCCGACGACCGCGCGGCACTCGCCGCCGCCCTTCCGGCCCTGCACAGACTCGCCGCGTCCATGCGTGAGGGGGATGAGACCGCGTGACCACACACACCGCGCCCGCTGTCCGCTGCACCGGCCTGACCTACAGTTTCGGCAGCTCGAAGGCCGTCGACGGACTGGACCTGCTGGTCCGGCCCGGAGAGGTGTTCGGGCTCCTCGGGCCGAACGGCGCGGGCAAGACCACCACCATGCGCGCCATCACCACCCTGCTGCCCGTCCCGGCCGGGGCCGTCGAGGTGTTCGGCCATGACGCCGCCCGGGAGCAGATGGCGGTGCGACGCCTGCTCGGCTACGTACCGCAGCAGTTGTCGGCCGACGCCGGGCTCACCGGCCTGGAGAACGTCCAGCTCTTCGCCAGGGTGTACGACGTGCCCCGCCGCGAGCGCGCGGCCCGGGTCGCCCAGGCGCTGGACGCCGTCGGCCTCGGCGATGTCGCGGGGCGGCTCGCCGCCACGTACTCCGGCGGCATGGTGCGCCGCCTCGAACTGGCCCAGGCCCTGGTCAGCGCCCCCCGCCTGCTGATCCTGGACGAGCCGACGATCGGCCTGGACCCGATCGCCCGGGACAGCGTCTGGGACCGGATCAACGAGATCCGGACCGGCACCGGGATGACCGTACTGGTGACCACGCACTCCATGGACGAGGCCGACCGCCGCTGCGACCGGCTCGCCCTGATGCACCTCGGCAGGCTCCGCGCGCTCGGCACCCCCGTCGAGCTGAAGGGCGAACTGGTCGCCCACCGCCGGGAATCCGGCGAACCCGCCACCCCGCCGCCGTCCCTGGAGGACGTCTTCCGGTACCACTCCGGAAGCGGACTGGACGACCCCGGGTCCGAGGCGGAGAAGGGAGCGTTCAACGATGTCCGCCGTACCCGCCGCACCGCGACCCGGCGCGGCTGAGCCCGATCCGCGCTTCGCCCTGCTGCTCACCCCGCCACCGCCGCGCACCGGCTGGCGGGTCGTACCGGCCCGGGTCGGCGCGATGTGCGCCGTCGAACTGCAGAAGCTGATGCACGACCGGACGGAGATCTACACCCGTGCCGTCCAGCCCGCGCTGTGGCTGCTGATCTTCGGTACGACGTTCTCCCGCATCCACGCCATCCCCACCGGTGGCGTCCCCTATCTCGACTTCCTCGCGCCCGGGATCATCGCCCAGTCGGCCATGTTCATCGCGATCTTCTACGGCATCATGATCATCTGGGAGCGCGACTCCGGCGTCCTCACCAAACTCATGGTCACGCCGACCCCCCGGTCGGCCCTCGTGACCGGCAAGGCGTTCGCCGCCGGGGTGAAGGCCGTGATCCAGGCCGTCGTCGTCATCGTGATCGCCGCCCTGCTCGGCGTCGGTATGAGCTGGAACCCGCTGCACCTGCTCGGCGTGGCCGTGGTCGTCGTACTCGCCTCGGCGTTCTTCTCCTGTCTGTCGATGACGATCGCCGGGATCGTGCTCACCCGTGACCGGCTGATGGGCATCGGCCAGGCCATCACGATGCCGCTGTTCTTCGCCTCCAACGCGCTCTACCCCGTCGCCCTGATGCCCGGCTGGCTCCAGGCGGTCAGCAAGGTGAACCCGCTGAGCTACCAGGTCGACGCCCTGCGCGGCCTGCTCATCGGCACGCCGTCCCATCTCGGCCTGGACTTCGGGGTGCTGGCCTTCGCCGCCGCGGTCGGCATCGTGGCCGCCGGTTCCCTGCTCGGCCGACTCGCCCGCTGACGCCACCCCCGCTCCCGCCCCCCGGCCGCCGCACGCCCCGTGTCTCAAATCCCCGCATCCCGCACAGAGGCCGCGCCAGAGCCGGTGCGGGAGCGCGTGTTCACCCCGCATCAGTCACACAGCGGACGCGCATCGGTCCACACGTCAGCCGCGCATGTGAATCGATTCACCAAGACGGCGACCAACCGCCTCACCCAAGCGCCGCAGCGCATCCGCGACTAGGTGAACCACCGGCATCCACTTCCCCTCAACACCTCTCCCCAACCCCAGGAAATTACCGCTGCCCACCCATTGACTACGCCCGCGCACCCCGTCTAGCTTCCGAGGAGCCCGATTGAAACCTTTCACGCCGTGTGGGTCCTTACGGCCTCCCGCCGGTTCGGTCCACCGCTCAGGAGCCCCTCATGAACAAGTCCGCCAAGGGCCCGGACTCGGCCCCCGAGCCGGCCCCGGTGCTGGCGCTGAAGGGCGTGAGTAAATCCTTCGGTGCCGTACGGGCCCTGCAAGACGTGTCGCTCGAACTCTTTCCCGGTGAGGCGCACGCACTCGCCGGGGAGAACGGCGCGGGAAAGTCCACCCTGATCAAGACGCTCGCCGGGGTGCACCGCCCTGACAACGGTGTCGTACTGCTCGACGGGAAGCCCGTCGTCTTCCACGGCCCCGCCGCCGCCCGTGACGCCGGTATCGCCGTCATCTACCAGGAGCCGACGCTCTTCCCCGATCTGTCGATCGCGGAGAACATCTTCATGGGCCGCCAGCCCCGGCGTTCCCTCGGCCGGATCGACCGCAGAGCCGTGCGCGACACGACCGCGGGACTGATGCGCAGGCTCGGTGTCGATCTGGACCCCGAGCGGCCGGCCCGCGGACTGTCGATCGCCGACCAGCAGATCGTCGAGATCGCCAAGGCGCTCTCCTTCGAGGCCCGCGTCCTGATCATGGACGAGCCGACCGCCGCGCTCACCGGCAGCGAGACCGCCCGGCTGTTCTCCGTCGTACGGGCGCTGCGCGCCGAGGGTGCGGCCGTGCTGTTCATCTCGCACCGGCTGGACGAGATATTCGAGCTGTGCCAGCGCGTCACCACCCTCCGGGACGGCCGGTGGATATCGACGGAGCCGCTGGAGGGGCTCACCCAGGACGGGCTCGTCCGGCTCATGGTCGGCCGCGATCTCGAAGAGCTCTACCCGAAGCAGCACGCCGCCGTGGGGGAAGTCGCCCTCTCCGTGCGACGCCTGACCCGGGAGGGCGTCTTCCACGACGTGTCGTTCGAGGTGCGCCGGGGCGAGATCGTCGCACTCGCCGGGCTCGTCGGGGCCGGCCGTACCGAGGTGGCGCAGGCCGTCTTCGGCGTCGACCGCGCCGACGCGGGCGAGGTACGGGTGAACGGCACCGTGCTGCGCGCCGGTTCGCCCACCGCCGCGATGGCCGCCGGGCTCGCCCTCGTCCCCGAGGACCGCCGGCAGCGCGGGCTCGTCATGGAGATGTCGATCGAGCGCAACATCGGCCTCACCGGGCTCGGCCGGGTCCGCCGCCGCGGGCTGGTCAGCAGGGCCCTGGAGCACGACCGGGCCGCCGACTGGGCGCTGCGCCTCCAGCTCAAGTACAACCGGCTGGCCGACTCCGCCGGAGTCCTGTCCGGCGGCAACCAGCAGAAGGTCGTGCTGGCCAAGTGGCTGGCGACAGAACCCTGCGTACTCATCGTCGACGAGCCGACCCGGGGCATCGACGTCGGCACCAAGGCCGAGGTCCACCGGCTGCTGTCCGCACTGGCGGCCGACGGGCTCGCGGTGCTGATGATCTCCTCCGATCTGCCCGAGGTGATCGGCATGGCCGACCGGGTGCTCGTCATGCACGAGGGCCGGCTCGCAGCCGAACTCCCGCGCGCGGATGCCACCGAGGAGACCGTCATGGCGGCGGCGACCGGACTCGGCGAAAGGAACGCGGCATGACCACCACCGTCGCAAGCCCGCCGGACAGCGGCCCCAAGGCGCCGGCCCGCAGCGCGGCCTCGCTCGTGGACACCGTCTTCCGGGCCCGCGAGATCTCCATCGCCGGGGCGCTGATCCTGCTCATCCTCGGTACCTACCTGGCCAATCCGCGCTTCCTGTCCGACCAGGGCATCAAGGACCTGCTGCTCAACTCCTCCATCCTGGTGCTGCTCGCGGTCGGCCAGTCGGCCGTCGTGATCACCCGCAACATCGACCTGTCGGTCGGCTCCGTCGTCGGGCTCTCGGCCTTCGCCTGCGGCAAGTTCGTCGCCGGTACGGATCACGGTGTGCTCACCGTGATGCTGCTGGGCATCGCCATCGGGGTGGTCTGCGGACTGGTCTCCGGCGCGCTCGTCAGCTTCGGCAAGGTGCCCGCGCTCGTCGTGACGCTCGGCATGCTCTACATCATCCAGGGCGTCGACTACTGGTGGGCGCAGGGCGACCAGATCGGCGCCGCCGAGGTCCCCGACCAGATCCTCGGCCTCGGCAGCGGATCCCTGCTGGGCGTGCCGTACCTGCCGCTGATCACCGTGGTGCTGCTCGCCGCGACCGCGTACTTCCTGCGCTCCTACCGCTCGGGGCGCGAGCTCTACGCGATCGGGTCGAGCCCGGAGGCCGCGGTGCTCGCCGGGGTGCCGATCCGGCGCCGGATCCTGGCCGCGTACGCCTTCTCGGGGGCCGTCGCCGGTTTCGCCGGAACGCTGTGGCTGGCCAGGTTCGGCACGGTCGTCGCGGACAACGCGCACGGCTGGGAGCTGACCGTCGTGAGCGCCGTCGTCGTCGGCGGCGTCGCCATCACCGGCGGCACGGGCACGGTCTGGGGCGCGGCGCTGGGCGCCCTGCTGCTCACCACCATCGGCAGCGTGCTGGTGGTCCTGAAGGTCGACTCGTTCTGGCAGGGCGCCATCACCGGCGCACTGCTGCTCCTGGCCATCAGCATCGACCGAATCGTGAACCTGCGGATGACCGCCGCACTGAGGAAGAGGAGCGCCCGGCATGGCAATGGCGCCTGAGACCGAGAAGGCGGTGCCCGCCGCCCCGAAGGGGTCCGCCAGGACGAAGGGTTCGCTGCGTGGACTGGCGCTGCGCTGGGACACCGCGGTCGGGGCGCTCCTGGTGGCGGTCGTCGTCGCCGGGCTCTCCACCACCGACGGCTTCGGCTCCGGCGAGAACCTCGCGTTCGCGTTCAACGACATCGTCGAGGTCGCCCTCATCGCACTGCCGATGACCCTTCTGGTGGTCGCCGGGCAGGTCGACCTGTCGGTCGCCTCGATGCTGGGCCTGGGCAGCGCGCTGACCGGTGCGCTGTGGAACGCGGGGTGGGCGTTCGAGACGATCGTCCCGGTGGTGCTGCTGGTGGGCGTCGCCGGAGGGCTGCTCAACGGCTGGCTGGTCACCAAGGTCGGGCTGCCCTCGCTGGCCGTCACGATCGGCACGCTCGCGCTCTACCGGGGTCTGGCCTCCGTGGCGCTCGGCAGCGACGCGGTGACGGACTTCCCGCAGACGTACGCGGACTGGGCCGTCGACACCACCACGGTGCCCGGCACCTTCCTCACGTACCCCGTCCTGCTGTTCATCGTGCTCGCCGTGGTCACCGCGATCGTGCTGCACGCGACCGGACTGGGGCGTTCGCTGTTCGCGATCGGGGCGCAGGAGGAGGCCGCGTACTTCGCGGGCATCCGGGTCAAGCGGATCAAGCTGCTGCTCTTCGTCGTCACCGGGCTGTTCTCCGCCTTCGCGGGGATCGTCTTCACGCTCCGCTACGGAAGTGCCCGCGCCGACAACGGACTCGGCTTCGAGATGCTCGTCATCGCCTCCGTGCTGCTCGGCGGCATCGACTTCGACGGCGGAAAGGGCACGCTGTTCGGCGCGGTCGCCGGGGTGCTGCTCATCGGTGTCCTGAAGAACCTGCTGACCCTCAACGACATCGCCAACGAGGTGCAGGTCATCGTGACCGGTCTGCTGCTCGTGGCGTCCGTCCTCACCCCACGCGTCATCGCGGCCGTGGTCGAACGACGCCACCGGCGCGCCGCCGGTGCCCGCCCGTAACCCTTCCCGTCCCACCCTCCTCGAAAGGCACACCGCCGCCATGATGCTCCGCACCGCCGCCGGTCGTCGCGCCGTCGCCACCGCCACCGGCGCGCTCTCGCTCGCCCTCGCCCTCAGCGCCTGTTCCGGTACCACGAAGGACAGTTCCGACAAGGAGTCCACGAAGGCCGGGGCCACCGCGAAGGCCGATCCCGGCGCGGCGCTGAAGAAGGGGCTGAAGCTCGCCTTCCTGCCCAAGCAGATCAACAACCCGTACGAGAAGATCGTCGACGACGCGGGGATCGAGGCGGCCAAGGAGTTCGGCGGCACGGGCAAGGAGGTCGGCCCGTCCGACGCCAGCGCCTCCTCGCAGGTCAGCTACATCAACACGCTGATCCAGCAGCGCCAGGACGCGATCCTGGTCGCCGCCAACGACCCGAACGCGGTGTGCGGCCCGCTGAAGCAGGCCATGAAGAAGAACATCAAGGTCGTGGCGTACGACTCCGACACCGCGAAGGAGTGCCGCCAGCTCTTCATCAACCAGGCCAGCTCCGAGGAGATCGGCCGCAGCCTGGTGCAGCACCTCGGTGAGCAGATCGGCTACAAGGGCAAGATCGCGATCCTCTCGGCCACCCAGAACGCGACCAACCAGAACACCTGGATCGAGTTCATGAAGGACGAGCTGAAGCTGCCCAAGTACAAGGACATGAAGCTGGTGAAGGTGGCGTACGGGGACGACGCGGACCAGAAGTCGTTCCAGCAGACCCAGGGCCTGATGCAGGCCTACCCCGACCTGAAGGGCATCATCTCGCCGACCACGGTCGGCATCGCGGCCGCCGCCCGCTACCTGAGCGACTCCTCGTACAAGGGCAAGGTCGTGCTGAACGGCCTGGGCACGCCGAACCAGATGCGCAAGTACGTCAAGGACGACACCGTCGAGCAGTTCTCGCTGTGGAACCCGGAGGAGCTCGGCTACCTCGGCTCGTACGCCGCCGCGGCGCTGTCGTCCGGTCAGATCACCGGCGCGGAGGGCGAGAAGTTCAAGGCGGGCACGCTCGGTGAGTACACGGTCGGCAAGGACGGCGAGGTCATCCTCGGCAAGCCGACCGTCTTCGACAAGAAGAACATCGACAAGTTCAACTTCTGAGCTCCCGCCGCCACTTCACCCACCGGAGAACCTGAACCATGCAGCGTGTCTGCTTCCTGTTGAACGTACGCGAGGACCGGATCGACGCGTACCGCGAGCGCCACACCACGGTCTGGCCCGACATGCTCGCCGCGCTGTCCGCGGCGGGCTGGCACAACTACTCGCTCTTCCTGCGCGAGGACGGGCTGCTCGTCGGCTATCTGGAGACGGAGGACTTCGACGCGGCGCGCGAGGCCATGGCCGCCACCGAGGTGAACGAGCGGTGGCAGCGGGACATGGCGGACTTCTTCGTGCAGCCGGAGTCGGCGGACGACGCGATGGTGCCGCTCGTCGAGGTCTTCCACCTGGCGTGAGGCGATGCGGCGGGCCCGGATTCCCCAGGGGGTCCGGGCCCGCTGTCCGTCCGGACAAACCCGAACACCGATGTCCGTACATTCACCCCTCAGAACTTTGTTCGCCCATGCCGGAAACCGGCGTAGAATCCGGGCGAATTAATCGGGGGAGCGCCGCGGCGGGGCGGCACGCGTTACCGGGCCGAGAGGCCCGAAGGGGGAACGGTGGCACACGGAGACAAGAGGGTGCGGCTGAGACGAGCGACCTGGTGGTGCCGCGTCACCGGCACCGCGGCGCTGGTGACAGGGACCGTCACCGCGCTGAACCTGCTCTTCCCGGCCCAGGACGGCCCGCTGCTGGGCGACAGTTCGGTCCTCTACGCGGTCCTGACGGCCCTGCTGAGCGTCCTGTGGTGGGCCGGTGCGCTGCTCGCCCCGCCCCTGACCGCCCCGCCCCTGACCGCCCCGTCGCCGCCGCACGGCACCGGCTTCGTCCCGGTCCCCGCGCGGCTGCCCGGCCGCCGGATGACCCGGGCGACTCTCATGCCCTCGCTGTTCATGGCCGTGCTGCCACTCGTCGTGGTGCGCACGGCCGGTGCCCACGCCGGGCCGCTGAAGCCGGTGATGCCGCTGCTCATCGCCGTCGCCGCCCTGATCTCGCTGTTCCTGCTGCGCGGTTGGCTGAGCGGCCTCGTCGGCGGCTCCGCCCACTCCGGGCCGGCCGAGCTGCGCAGGGACGCCGCCGCCGGGGAGGTCGCGGCCCGCCGGGTGCGGGTGGGACCGGCCGTGTGGGTCGGTGAGGGTGACGGACGCTGGAGTGCGTCGCGCCGGCTGATGGTGGTGGCGCAGGACCGGCAGATCGCGCTGCGGACCGCGCAGGAGGAGAGCGCGTACTTCCCGTGGCTGGACCTGGAGTCGGCCGCTGTCCTGGAGGGCCGGGAGGGCTGGCTGTGCTGGGCGGCGGCCGGTGGCTCCTGGGGCGATCCGGTGGAGCAGATGGGCGCCGCGCTGGTCACCGATGACGGCTACGTGGTCTGGGGGTCCACCGACCGCCACGTCGCGGAAGCGGCGTACGCGCCGGAGCACTCCCACCCCACGGCACCCCGAAGCGTGCGCCGTGCTCCGCGCGCCTCCCTCTACCGCCCCGACGTGCACGGGTACGCGCTGGCCATGGCCGGGGCGACCCTCCTCGCCCTCGTCCTGGCCGAACGCGGGCTGGGGCCGGACGCGTTGTCCTGGTGCCTGGCCCTGGTCGGCGGCTTCACCGGCGTCCGCGGGGTGTACGGCTACACCCAGCGGCTCGCCGACCGCCCGGGTCCGGGCTGGGCGCCCCCGGAGTCCGGTGGGCGGCGCGGACGCCGGGGCCCCAACCTCCATGGGCAGAACACCTAAGGGCTGTCCCGTAACCCCTGGCGGGCGCGCGACGACAGCTGCGGCACCTCGCCGCGTTGCCGAAACGCCCGAATCGCTCCGCGATGAGGGCGCTCCGGCGCCTTGCGATGCACCACATCTGACGCCGCGCGCTGATCCACCAGGGATTACGGGACAGCCCTTAGGGCCTTTCGTTTGGATCGTGCGACACTACGCGGTTGTGGCGATGCCGCCGTCGACGGGGATCACGGTGCCCGTAAGGTACGCGCCTGCCCGGCCGGCGAGGAACACGGCGACACCTGCCATGTCGTCGTCGCGGCCGATCCGGCGCAGTGGGGCCGACGCCGCGATCGCCTCGCCGAGCTCATCGAGGGTCGCCGCCATCATCGTCGACGGAAACGGTCCCGGCGCCACGGCGTTCACGCTGACGTGCTGCGGTCCCAGCTCCTTGGCGAGCACTCTGGTGAGTTGATGCAGTGCGGCCTTGCTGCTGGAGTACGAGTAGTTGGGCCGCTGGGGGATGTGGATGGCGGCGATGCTGCCGATGTTGATGATCCGTGCGGGATCGTCGGCGGTGCCCGCCCTGCGAAGTGCGGGCAGCAGCGCCTGGACCAGCCAGAACGGCGACTTCAGGTTGAGGTCGACGACCGTGTCCCAGGCCGCGTCCGGGAACGTCTCCAGCGGCTCGTCCCACATCGCGCCCGCGTTGTTGACGAGGATGTCGAGACGTTCCGAGTCGGCGGCGACGAGGTCGGACAGTCGCCGGCACTCGTCGTGGCGGGACAGGTCGGCGGGGATGGCCCGCACTTCACCGAATTCGGACAGCCGTTCCTGCGCCTGAGCGCACGCTTCCGCGTTCCGTGAGCTGATGACCACGCGGACGCCCGCCTGGAGAAGGCCACGCGCGATCATCATCCCGATGCCTCTGGTGCCACCGGTGACGAGCGCGCGCTTTCCGCTCAGATCGAAGAGTTCCGCGTGCGTTGAGAATTGGTTGTCTACCACTTGACGCCTTACTGGTCGGTCGTACGGGATGGCGCGCCGGGGTGTTCAGCAACTCGACGTGAGGCTGCTCCGGCTTGCTGTGTCACCGCATGGAACCCGTCTTCGTGCGCGGGTGGGAGTCACTGCTCTTCCGGGTAACGGCAGTACCTCCCAGCACACCGCCGCACGACCTACGGTGGTGATGTGACCGACAGCAAGAGGCATGAGCAGGGCAACGAAGTGCGGGAGTTCCTCAGTACCCGTCGCGCCCGCATCACGCCCCAGCGGGCAGGGCTGCCCGTCTTCGGTGGCAATCGACGTGTGACCGGGTTGCGCCGGGAGGAGGTGGCACTGCTGGCCGGGATGAGCGTCGACTACTACATCCGTCTCGAGCGCGGGAACTTGCGGGGCGCCTCGGACTCGGTACTGGACTCCTTGTCCCACGCACTTCAGCTCGACGATGCCGAGCGGGCCCACCTCTACGACCTGGCACGCGCCACCGCGTCAGAGCGTCGGCCCCCCACTGCGACGGGGCGGATCCGACCGGTGGTGCTGCGGGTGCTCGACGCGATGACCGACCAGCCGGCCTACATTCGCAACGGGCGGTTCGACATCCTCGCCGCCAACCCTCTCGGCCAGGCTCTGTATGCCCCGGTCTACGATTCTCCGTTGTTCGCGCAGCGTGGTCCGGTCAACACCGCGCGGTTTCTGTTCCTCGATCCTGGTTCTGCCGATTTCTGGCCCGAGCGGGAGAAGGCCGCCAACGACTCGGTCGCCCTGCTGCGCACCGAGACCGGCCGCTCGCCGCAGGACAAGGGCCTGATGGACCTGATCGGCGAACTCTCCACGAAGAGCGACGAGTTCGCCCGGCGTTGGGCTCGGCACGACGTGAGGTTCCACCACTCCGGCGTGAAGCAACTCCGCCACCCGCTCGTCGGGGACCTGGCCCTGCCCTACGAAGCCCTCGACCTGCCCGCTGACCCCGGTCTCCGTATCACCGTCTACTCGCCCGAGCCCGACTCACCCGAACGCCAGGCACTCGATCTCCTGGCCAGCTGGATTCGCACTAGTCGGCGGCAATGATCAGCAGGACGAACGCGGCGAGCGAGAGCGCTGTCCGGGCCTGGTGAAGGATGTTCCAGCGAGCCTCGAACGCGGTACGGGCCACGCTGTCGGCCTTCTCGCCGCCCTCGCCGACCCCGCCCGGTGCCGCTGCGGCCGATACCGGCACCGAGGCGGGCGCGGGCACCGGTTCGGACACCGGTCTCGCTGCGGCGAGGGCCTTGTTGAGCGGGATGTTGCCCGCGATCGTGACCACGTGGGAGACGACGGAGCAGGCCAGCGCCCCGGCCACCAGCGGCCATTTCCAGTGGTCGGTCCCGGCGACGAGTGTGATGGCGGGAAAGACGATCACGCCGAGGAAGACAATCACGAACCCGGGTCCGGGGACCTTCTCGTTGATGCGACGCATCGCGGCCGTGAATCCGTCGTCCGGCAGGGCCGCGAGGCCGGGCATGACGACGACCAGGAACGTCAGCAGGAATCCCGCGTACAGGCCGGTCGTGGTCACGGCGAGGGCGAGGAACAAGGAGGCCATGGGCTCATCATGGCTCAGCGGCCCCCGCCGCACAGCTGGAATTCGCATGCCCGTGCGACCGCAGGCCCTCCGTCAGGACCGGGACCGGTGAGGGCCGGGCCCGGGTGAGGGCCGGCCCGGTCCGCGTCAGCCCATCTCCCCCTCTCCGGTGTCCGCCGTCGTGTCGCCCCGGCCGCCCCCGAGCGCGTCCGCGCCGCTGATCGCGGAGGCCAGTCTCGACACGGCGTCGTCCTCCGTCTGCGAGGCCAGCGTCTTTGCCCTGGCGGCGAGTTCAGCGAGACCGGGCGCGCCCGGGAGCTCGCCGCCGCGCAGGGTCTCGGCGAAGTAGGCCGCGACCGCGGTCACTTGGAGCCGGGTGCTGCGGCCGCCCCAGAGCCGTCCCCCGATCGCCCCGGTCTCCACCTCGCCCGTCTCCTCGTGCGCGGCCCGGCTCCTGGGGTCCAGCCAGCGGACCGTGGCGGTGGCCACATGGCCCGAGGCACCGTCCCGCAGGCGCACGGCGTAGAGCGCCGTCACCGTGTGCCCCGGGCCGACCTCGCCGCCGTCCACCCGGTCGTCGCGGAAGTCCTCGTCGGCCACCTCGCGGTCCTCGTAGCCGATCAGCTTGAACTTCTGGACGGTCTTCGGGTCGAAGGCCACCTGTGCCTTGGCGTCGCGCGCCGTCAGTTCGAGGTGCGCGGGCAGCTGGTCGACGAAGACCTTGCGGGCCTGCTCCTCGTCGGCGATGTACGTGGTGTGGCCGTCGCCCTTGTCGGTGAGCCGCTCCATCAGCGCGTCGCCGTAGTCGCTGCCGACCCCGACCCCGAAGAGGGTGATGCCGTACTCGCGGCGGGCGGAGCCGATGCGTTCGAGGATCGCGTCGGCGTCGGTCTCGCCGGTGTTGGCCAGCGCGTCGGAGAGCAGGACGACCCGGTTGTTGGCGCCCTTGCGGTGACCGTCCACCGCCTCCTCGTATCCGCGCCCGACGCCGGCCTCCACGTTGGTGGAGTCGGTGGCCTCCATGGAGTCGACCGCGTCGTGGATCTTCCCCCGGTGGTCGCGCAGCCGGGTCATCGGCAGCACGGTCCTCGCCTCGTCGCTGAAGGTGACCAGGGAGACGGAATCGTCGTCGCGCAGTTCGTCGGTGAGGGTGGAGAGCGAGCTCTTCACCAGGCCGAGCCGGTCGGCGGCGGCCATCGAGCCGGAGATGTCGACGACGAAGGTGAGGGCGGCGGGCGGCCGTTCGGCGGCGGGCGGCGCGGCTCTGGTCGCCAGGCCGACCCGGACCAGCGACCAGTCGCCGCCCTCGGCACCGGCCCGCGCCCCATCCACGGAGACGGTGAATCCGTTCCCCTTCGGGCGCGGGTAGCCCTGCCGGAAGCTGTTGACGAACTCCTCCGGACGGACGGTCCCGGGATCGGGCAGCCTGCCGTCCTCGAGCGTGCGGCGCGCGTATCCGTAGGAAGCGGTGTCCACGTCCAGGGCGAAGGTGGACAGGTAGTCGGGCGCCACGGACCTCTCCGGCCCGTCCGCCTTCCTCTCCCCGTCCGGCGCCTGCGCGCCGCTCTCCGCCCCGCCGCCCTTCGCGCCGTTCCCGGTGGCGGCCGGGGCGGGCGCTCCACGGCGGTCAGCGGTGGAGCTCTTGGCCCCGCTCCCCTCCCCCGAGCAGCCCGTGAGCAGCACCCCGCCCGCCAGGAGCAGCCCCAGTGCCCCTCGGTACATCCGTTCCCTGCCGTGTACGCGTGTCCGGCGATCCATCCCCGTACCCCCCTCTGCTTCGTCGCGTCCCCATGCGTGGATGTGACGTGCGAGCGGGGTACGGGGAGCCGGTGGGCAGGTTGCGGATGAGTCTCGATGCGGCAACGGTGAGGGGGAGTTCAGCGGGGTCCCGGGTTCAGGACACGATGTCCTTGCGGCTGAACCCCCGGAAGGCGAGCGCGAACAGGATCAGGGCGTACGCCACCGAGACGGAGGCGCCCTTCACCATGCCGCCCCACTCCAGCTCGGGCTGGAGCGCGTCCGCCCAGGCGAACTGCCAGTGCGCGGGCAGGAAGTCGCGCCAGGAGCCGAGCGCGGTGACCGCGTCCAGCACGTTGCCGACGATGGTCAGCCCGACCGCGCCGCCGACCGCGCCCAGCGGGGCGTCCGTCCTGGTCGACAGCCAGAACGCCAGTCCGGCGGTGACGAGTTGGGAGACGAAGATGAACGCGACGACCAGCGCGAGCCGGGGCACGGTGTCCCCGGTCGCGAGCGCGCCCCCGGTGGGCAGTTCGAGCGGCCCCCAGCCGTACGCGGCGGCTCCGGCGGCCAGCGCGACGAGCGGCAGCAGCACCATCGCGGCCAGGCTGAAGCCGAGCGCCACGACGAGCTTGCTCCACAGCAGCCGGGCCCGGGGCACCGGCGCCGCCAGCAGATAGCGCAGCGAGGACCAGCCGGCCTCAGAGGCGACGGTGTCACCGCAGAACAGCGCGACCGGGACCACGAGCAGGAAGCCGGCCGAGACGAACAGGGTGGTCGCGGCGAAGTTCGCGGCGGACTGGGTCGCGGTGTCCATCAGGGTGAGCCGGCCGCCGCCCCCGGGCCCGCCGTCCGGGGTGCCGCCGATCGCGAACGCGATGATCAGGATGAACGGCAGGGCGGCCAGCACTCCGCCCATCAGGAGGGTGCGCCGCCTGCGCAGCTGCCGGGCGGCCTCCACCCGCAGCGGGAGGGTGTGCCGGGCGCGGTATCCGGGCGCTTCCGGTGCTTCGGTGACTTCGGCTGCGGTACTCATGCGGAGCCTCCGGAGATCAGGGTGAGGAACGCGTCCTCCAGGCGGCGGTGCGGTCCGACGCCGGTCAACGGGACGTCGAGGCGGACCAGTTCCGCGATCAGCTGCGAGGACGTCGCCCCGTCGAGCCGGACCAGGAGCCCGTGTCCGTCGTCCGTGCGGACGGCGGAGCCGAGGCCCGGGAGTGCGGCGATCTTCTCCACCAGGGGTTCGGTGAGCCGGTCCGCCGTGCTGACGAGCAGCATGTCGCCGGAGCCGGTGATCTCGGCGACCGGGCCCGCCTGGACGAGCCGGCCCCGGTCCATGACCACCAGGTGGGTGCAGGACTGTTCGACCTCGGACAGGAGGTGGCTGGAGACGATGACGGTCCGGCCGCCGGCCGCGTACCGGATCATCACGTCCCGCATCTCGCGGATCTGGGGCGGGTCGAGGCCGTTGGTCGGCTCGTCGAGGATGAGGAGGTCCGGCATGCCCAGCATGGCCTGGGCGATGGCGAGCCGCTGCCGCATGCCCTGCGAGTACGTGCGGACCGCGCGGGCCAGTGCGTCACCGAGCCCGGCGATCTCCAGGGCCTCTTCGATGCGGGAGTCGGCGGCGGGCCGTCCGGTGGCCTGCCAGTACAGCTCCAGGTTGGCGCGCCCGGACAGGTGCGGCAGGAATCCGGCCCCCTCGACGAAGGACCCGACCCGGGACAGGACGGGCGCCCCGGGCCGGATGGCCCGCCCGAAGACCCGGATCTCTCCCTCGTCGGGGGTGATGAGCCCCATCAGCATGCGCAGCGTGGTGGTCTTGCCCGCGCCGTTGGGGCCGAGGAGCCCGAGCACCTGGCCCTTCTCGACGCGGAAGGACAGCTCGCGGACGGCATACCTGTCGGCGGACCTGGCGTACTTCTTCGACAGGCCGGTGATCTGGAGCGGTACGTCGGTGAGCGCGGGGTCCGGGGCGGGGGTGGTGGTCCGGCGCCGCGTGGTGAGCAGCAGGGCGGCGGCGATCAGGGCGGCGACGGCCGGCAGCGCCCAGGTCCACCGGGGCAGCCCGGCGGCGGCGGTCGTGAGGCCGGGCACGGTGGGGATGGTGAGCGGGCTGTCGAGGGAGACGGTGTACGTGGTCGGCGCGGCCGGGGAGGCGTAGCCGAGGTCGGTGGCGGCCAGTACGAGCCGCAGCCGGTGTCCGGAGTCGAATTCGTGGTCGACGGCGGGCAGGTTCAGCGTGAGGGGCTTGCCCTGCTGGTCCGGGGTGATCCGGTAGGGGGTGACGAGCTGGGAGGGCAGGGACTGCTGCTTGCCGTCCGGCGATACGTCGTACACCTTGCCGAACAGCACCGCGTCGCCCTTGCCCGCCTTGACGTTCACGCGGACGGTCGGTGAGCCGGTGACGCGGCGCGCGGTCTTCAGCGGGGCGGATTCGAAGCGGGCGTTCTGTCCGGGGAAGTCGACGGAGAGCCCCCCGCCGAAGTTGGACAGCTGGGCGAGGCCGCCGCCGAGGCCGGGAACGGCGGAGATGGCGGGCGGTCCCGCTCCGGCGGGGTTGTTGAACGTCTGGGCCCCGCCGCGCAGTTCCACCGGTTCGCCGCCGCTGTGCAGTCCGGGGTAGCTGTCGCCGCTCGCGCCCCGGGTGAGGGCGGCCCCGTCGGTGGAGTCGATGCCTCCGGTCCGGGTGACGCGGAAGGCCGGTCCGGTGTCGGTGCCCTCGTCGTCCTTGAGGTAGCGGTCGAACCAGCTGGTGACCCGTTGCCGTACCCGGTGGGACTCCTTGTCGCCGCCGTCGTGTCCGCCGGCGACCCAGTCGACGGAGACCGGCGCGCCGTTCGCCTTGATGGCCTTCGCCATGGCGTCGGCCTCGCCGAGCGGGAAGAGCGAGTCGGCCTGTCCCTGCATGATCAGTGCGGGCACCTTGATGCGGTCGGCCACGGCGCTCGGTGACCGCTCGGTGAGCAGGGCGCGGGCGGCGGCGTCCGGCTTCCCGCTGACGGCGACCCGCTGGTACATCTCGCAGAGCTGCTTCTCCAGGTTGTCGCAGCCGCCGCCGGTGGTCAGGAAGATCCCGGCCCAGAGCTTCTTGAAGACCCCGTCGGGGAACAGCGCGTCCGCGAGGTTCCAGTACGTCATCTCCGGGGCGATGGCGTCGACGCGCCGGTCGTACCCGGCGGCCAGCAGCGAGATCGCCCCGCCGTAGGAGGCGCCCGTGACCCCGACCCTGGGATCGCCCGAGGCGTCGAGCCGCACCTCGGGCTGCCGGGCCAGCCAGTCGATCAGCCGGGAGACGTCCTTCACCTCGGCGTCGGGTGCGTTGAGGGAGGTCTTCCCGCCGGACTTGCCGAAGCCCCGGGCGGACCAGGTCAGCACGGCGTATCCGTCGCGGGCCAGCTGCTGCGCCTGGGACCGGGAGTTGTCCTTGGTGCGGCCGTAGCCGTGGCCGATGAGCACGGCGGGCCTGCGCTCCGAGCCTCCGGTGGTGAAGTACGAGGTGTCGATGGACACCCCGTCGATGCGCATCATCCGGTCCTGGCGGTGCACGGCCGGCGCGCTGTCGTCGGCCACGGCGGTCCAGGTGCCCGCACCGGCCAGCACCACGAACGCGGCGATGCCGGCCGCCCACCGGCCTCGGGCGCGGGGCAGCAGGCGTCGCCACCGGGACGTACGGGCGTGAGGGGTCTCCATGCGTCGAGCCTATGCGGGCCGCCACGGCGTCCGGGCAGCCGCCAGGGGGAGGTGCCCGGCCTCCTCAGGGCGTACGGCGTTGCCCCGGTGTACTGCGCTCGCGGTACGGGGGTGCCGCCAGCGCCTCCGCGGTGGCGCTCGCGAAGGCCTCCGGGTTGTCGAGCATGATGTTGTGTCCGCAGTCCGGGATCGCGACCACGGACACCCCGGCAGCGGTGAGGGCGTCGGCGCCCGGCAGCCGGTCGCCCTGCGGCAGCAGGAAGGTGCGGGGAATCGTCAGCCTCACCAGGAGCTCACGCATCGTGGGGACCGTGCCCCCGGCGAGGTGGACGGCGCTGCGGTACAGGGCCTCGCGGCCGGCCAGGCGCATCGTGGACCACCAGTGGGCTCCGGCCCGGTCGCGGATCTCCTCCCATCCGCCCGCCATGAACTCCTGCTCGGAGTAGGAGGCGATGTCACCGCTGCCTCCGGAGAGGCGGGTGGGCGGGATCGGGTCGAGATTGGCATCGACCAGGACCAGCCGGGAGACCAGCCGCGGGTGCCGGACGGCCAGAACGATGGCCACGGAGCCGCCCATGCTGTGCGCGATCAGCTCCGCGCCGGTGACACCCGCGCCGGTCAGCGCCTCGGCGAGCGCGTCGGCGTGTGATTCCAGGGTGTAGCCGAAGCCGGTCGGCCGGTCGCTGATGCCGTGGCCGAGCAGGTCGATCAGCAGGGAACGGCGGCCGGCCAGCAGCGGATGGACGGCGGTCTCCGTGAAGTAGGCGGGGGAGCTGGCACCCAGCCCGTGCACATAGACGCGGGCCGGTTCCTGCCCCGGCAGCTCGACCCAGCGGATCCGGTCACCTTCGGGTGTCACAACGGCGTTGCGCACACTGCCCCCATTCGCATCGAGATCATCGGCTGGACTGGATCCGAGCAGTCACCGTAGCCGGGGCACGCGCCCGGCAGCGGTGTACGGCGTCTCCTCCGGCAGGAGCCGGGCCGCCGCGTCGTCCGCACCCTCCCGGACCAGCTCATGGATCCGACGGGCCACCGGGGTGACATCGCGGACGGACACCGTCCACTCGTCCGCGTATCGCCGCGCCGCCTCACCGGAGAGGCCGAGCTGGAGGGAGCGGTACGGGAGCCGGTTCAGGTGCAGATCGCGCTCCGGGTCCCACTGGACGCGTGCCGGTGCGCCGCGCAGGGTGCGCTGCCAGCTCGCGTGGTCGGGGTGCACGCCCCGCTCGTAGTGCGAGAGTTCGGCGTTCGCGAGCGCCCAGTCGAAGCCCTCACGGGTGATCTCCACGGCCAGGACGGTCTCCTGACTCTCCTTCAGGGCCCAGCCGCAGCGGTACATCATCCACAGGAAGCTGGGCTTTATCCACGTCATGCGATCGCGTTTCCAGGCCGGCGGGAAGCGTCCGTCGCGGGCGGCGGGGAGGCCGAGGGAGGGGGCGTACGCCTGGTAGACGGTGAGGGTGGTGTCGGTGTGGAGCGCGCGTATCTCGTGCTGCTGCGGGGTCGGTTCGGCCGGTCGGGTCATGCGGACATCCCAGCACGGTGGTGCGTGCGGGGCGAACGGGTTTCCGGTGACGGGGAGCGGCGCCGGACCGTGTGCCCGCGTCCGTGTCATCCACGGACACTGACATTCGTCATACGGAGGTCAGTACTCCCGGCTCTGCCGCGCACCCGGGCCCGGACGCCAGTCTGTACGTATCGGAAGCGGAGGCCGCGAGGGCGCCGCCGATACGGGAGGAACCCCCATGAGCAGCCCGGCCGTCACTGTCGCCGCACCCGCTGCCGACACCCGGTCCGGCGCCGTCGCGTTCTCGCCGCGCAAGGCGATGCTGGAGAGCCTGGCGCCGCTGGTCGTGGATGTGGCGGTGCCGCTCGTCTCGTACTACGTGCTGAAGGCGGCGGGCCTGGGCACGTTCGGGGCGCTGGCCTGGAGCAGTGTGGTGCCGGCGGTGCGGACCGTGTGGGGGGTGGCGCGGGAGCGGCGCCTCAACGCTCTCGCCGCGCTGATGGTGGCGGTCAACGCGGTCGGGCTGCTGCTGAGCCTGGTGGCGGGTGACCCCCGGCTGATGCTGCTCAAGGACAGCGGGGTGAGCAGCACGATCGGTCTGGTGGTTCTGGTGTCCGCGCTGCGGGGGCGGCCGATGATGTCGGCCGGGCTGCGGCCGTGGCTGACCCGGGGCGAGGCGGCCAAGTCCGCTGCCTGGCAGCGGCTTTCCACCGGTTCGGACGACGCGTTCCGGCGGGCGGAGGCGCGGTTCTCCGTGGTGTGGGGTGTGGCGCTGCTGGGTGAGTGCGCGGTGCGGGCCGTGGGCGCGTACACCGTTCCGGTCGAGACGATGGTGTGGGGCGGCCAGGTGGCCCTGATCGCCGCGATGCTTATCGCGTTCGTCGTCTCGGGGCGGACGGCGGTCGTTCCGATGGAGCGGATGATCGAGGAAGCGGTCGCCGGACAGCAGCGCTGACAAGCGCTCAGGAACCACCGCAGGGCCGCCTCCCGGGGGAGCGGCCCTGCGGTTGCGTGCGGGTGCGGTTCAGGTGCGTGGTGTCAGTGGTTGCTGGGGAAGCCCAGGTCTACGCCGGCCGGGGCGTCGGCCGGGTCCGGCCAGCGGGTGGTGGTGACCTTGCCCCGGGTGTAGAAGTGCACGCCGTCGTTGCCGTAGATGTGGTGGTCGCCGAAGAGCGAGTCCTTCCAGCCACCGAAGGAGTGGTAGCCCACCGGGACCGGGATCGGGACGTTGATGCCGACCATGCCGGCTTCGATCTCCAGCTGGAAGCGGCGGGCGGCGCCGCCGTCGCGGGTGAAGATCGCGGTGCCGTTGCCGAACGGCGAGGCGTTCATCAGCGCGACGCCCTCCTCGTACGTGTCGACGCGCAGCACGCACAGGACCGGGCCGAAGATCTCGTCCTTGTACGCGTCCGAGTCGGTGGAGACGTTGTCGAGGAGGGAGAGGCCGATCCAGTGGCCGTCCTCGAAGCCCTCGACCGTGTGGCCGGTGCCGTCCAGGACGACATCGGCGCCCTGGGCGGCGGCGCCGGTCATGTAGGAGGCGACCTTGTCGCGGTGGGCGGCGGTGATCAGCGGGCCCATCTCGGACGCCGGGTCGTTGCCGGGACCGATCTTGATCTTCTCGGCGCGGTCCTTGATCCGGGCGACGAGGCCGTCCGCGATCGCGCCCACGGCGACGACCGCGGAGATCGCCATGCAGCGCTCACCGGCGGAGCCGTACGCGGCGGAGACGGCTGCGTCGGCGGCGGCGTCGAGGTCCGCGTCGGGCAGCACCAGCATGTGGTTCTTCGCGCCGCCGAGCGCCTGGACGCGCTTGCCGCCGGCCGTGGCGGTGGCGTGGATGTAACGGGCGATCGGGGTGGACCCGACGAACGAGACGACGGAGACGTCCGGGTGGTTCAGCAGTCCGTCGACAGCGACCTTGTCACCGTGCAGGACGTTCAGGACGCCGTCCGGCAGACCTGCCTCCGAAGCCAGCTCGGCAAGGAGGTTGGCGGCCGACGGGTCCTTCTCGCTGGGCTTGAGCACGAACGTGTTGCCGCAGGCGATGGCGATCGGGAACATCCACATCGGCACCATGGCCGGGAAGTTGAACGGCGTGATGCCGGCGACGACACCGATCGACTGGCGGATCGAGGAGACGTCGACCTTGGTCGAGACCTGGGTCGACAGCTCGCCCTTGAGCTGCGTGGTGATGCCGCAGGCCAGCTCGACGATCTCCAGTCCGCGGGCCACCTCGCCCAGCGCGTCGGAGTGCACCTTGCCGTGCTCCGCGGTGATCAGCGCGGCGATCTCGTCCCGGTGGGCGTCCAGCAGCGCGCGGTAGCGGAACAGGATCGCGGTGCGGGCGGACAGCGAGGACGTGCCCCACGTCGCGTACGCGTCCTTCGCGGCGGCCACCGCTGCGTCGACCTCGCCCGGGGAGGCCAGCGCGACCTGGGTGGTGACGGCCCCGGTGGCCGGGTCGGTGACCGGGCCGTAGTTGCCCGACGCGCCCTCGACGGTCTTGCCACCGATCCAGTGGTTGACGGTCTTCATTCTGTGACTCCTTCAGAGGTGGCTGCGTCGGTCGGTGACGTGACGTTCGTACTCTTCCCGGGCTCTTGCCGCCGACGGGCGAGTGGCCGTCTCGGCCACGGGAACATCCCACCACGCCTGTGCCGGAGGGGGCCCCGACACTGTGTCTGCCGTTTCGGTCTCGACGTAGACACAAGTGGGACGGTCCTCCGCCCGCGCCACCGCGAGGGCTTCCCGCAGCTCACGGACGGTGTCGGCCCGCAGCACCCGCATCCCGAGCGAGGCCGCGTTCGCCGCGAGATCGACGGGGAGCGGCGGGCCGGTGAAGCCGCCGTCGGCGGCACGGTGGCGGTAGGCCGTGCCGAAGCGTTCGCCGCCGACGGACTCGGAGAGGCCGCCGATCGACGCGTAGCCGTGGTTCTGCAGGACGATCAGCTTGACGGGCAGGCCCTGCTGGACGGCGGTGACGATCTCGGTGGGGTTCATGAGGTACGTGCCGTCGCCGACGAGCGCCCAGACCGGGGAGCCGGGGGCCGCCAGCTGGACGCCGATCGCCGCGGGGATCTCGTATCCCATGCAGGAGTAGCCGTACTCGACGTGGTACTGGTGCGGTGACCGGGTCCGCCACAGTTTGTGCAGGTCACCGGGGAGCGAGCCGGCCGCGTTGATCAGGATGTCGTCGTCGGTGACCAGTTCGTCGAGGAGGCCGAGGACCTGGGCCTGGGTGGGGCGGGCGGCCGGGTCCGGGGTGGCGTAGGCGGCGTCGACGCGCTTTTCCCAGGCCGCCTTGGCTTCGGTGTACTCGCTCTCGTAACCGGCGTCCGCGCGGTGGCCTTCCCCGCCGGCCAGGGCCGCGGTCAGGGCTTCGAGTGCGGTGCGGGCGTCGGCGACGAGCGGGAGCGCGCCGAGCTTGTGGGCGTCGAATCCGGTGATGTTGAGGTTGAGGAAGCGCACGTCCGGGTTGGCGAAGAGGGTGGCGGACGCGGTGGTGAAGTCGGAGTAGCGGGTGCCGACCCCGATCACCAGGTCGGCGGTGCGCGCCAGTTCGTCGGCGGTCGCGGTGCCGGTGTGGCCGATGCCGCCGACGTCGGCGGGGTGGTCGTGGCGCAGGGAGCCCTTGCCCGCCTGGGTGGTGGCGACGGGGATCGCGGTGGCGGCGGCGAACGCGGCCAGGGCCTCCTCCGCGGCGCTGTGGTGGACCCCGCCGCCCGCCACGACCAGCGGCCGGCGGGCCGCGCGCACGGCCGCTGCCGCCCGGTCGAGCTCCTGCGGCTCTGGGACCGGCCTGCGTACGTGCCAGACGCGGGCGGCGAAGAACTCCTCGGGCCAGTCGTACGCCTCGGCCTGGACGTCCTGCGGCAGCGCGAGGGTGACGGCACCGGTCTCCGCCGGGTCGGTGAGGACCCGCACGGCCCGCAGCGCGGCCGGGATCAGCGCCTCTGGGCGGTTGATCCGGTCGAAGTAGCGGGAAACGGGGCGCAGGCAGTCGTTGACCGAGACGTCGCCCTGGCCGGGGACCTCCAGCTGCTGGAGCACGGGCTCCGCGGGGCGGGTCGCGAAGGTGTCGCCGGGCAGCAGCAGGACCGGGAGGTGGTTGATGGTGGCGAGGGCCGCCCCGGTGACGAGGTTGGTGGCGCCCGGACCGATGGAGGTGGTGACGGCGTGCGCGGAGAGCCGGCCGGAGCGGCGGGCGTATCCGACGGCGGCGTGCACCATGGCCTGCTCGTTGCGGCCCTGGAGGTAGGGCATGTCGTCCCCGGCCTCCAGGAGCGCCTGGCCGACGCCCGCGACGTTGCCGTGACCGAAGATGCCCCAGGTGGCGCCGATCAGCCGGTGGTGTGCGCCGTCGCGTTCGGTGTACTGGGCGGCGAGGAAGTCCACCAGCGCCTGGGCGGTGGTGAGGCGGCGGGTACTCACGTGTGATCCTCCGGTCCGTAGAACGGGAGCCTGGGGTCCATGGACCCGGACGGCCAGGTGTCGCGGATCCAGCCGTGCTCGGGGTGGTCGCGGATCAGCCACTGCCGCTCGTCGCCGGGGCCCGCCATCACGTTGAGGTAGTACAGCGTGCGGCCGGGCGCGGCGATGGACGGGCCGTGCCAGCCGTCCGGGATCAGGACCGCGTCGCCGCTGCGGACCTCGGCCAGGACGTCCGTACCGCCGGGGCGGGACGGGGACACCCGGTGGTAGCCGAGGCCGTCGTCCGCCACCTCGAAGTAGTAGATCTCTTCGAGCACGCACTCCTCGCCGGGGTGGTCCTCGTCGTGCTTGTGCGGCGGGTAGGAGGACCAGTTGCCGCCCGGGGTGAGGACCTCGACCGCGATCAGCCGGTCGCAGTCGAAGGTGTCGGCGGCGGCGAAGTTGTTGACCTGCCGGGAGCAGGTGCCGGAGCCGCGCAGCTCGACGGGTACCTCCGGCGCGGGGCCGTAGCGAGCGGGGAGTCGTCGCTCGCACTTCGCTCCTGCCAGGGCGAAGCGGCCCCCTGCGCCGGAGGCGATCTGTGCGTGGGCGTCACGCGGTACGTACGCGAAGTCGGATACCCCGCTGAACACGCTTTTCCGGCCCAGCAGTTCAAAGATCTCATCTGAGACGTGCACCGTACAGGCACCCGTCAACGGCAGCACGATCCACTCGCTCTCTCCGGTGACAAGTGTGTGAACACCTCCCGGTTCGAGCTCCAGCACACGCAGTCCCGACCGCTCCCAGCCGGCCTGTTCCGGACCGATGTCGAGGGCGTAGGGACCGCGCGCCGCGCTGCCGGCGGTCACGTGGTACCTCGGTTCTCCGTGCATGGTCATTCCTCTTCCCTACCCGTTTCCCCACCCGTCGCGCCCGGTTCGAGCAGCGATACGGCCGTGTCGACCGCGGCGCCCACGTCACCGTCGGACGGGTAGAGCAGCGACCGCCCCACGACAAGCCCCCGGACGGTCGGCAGTCGCAGCGCGGTACGCCACCTCTCGTACGCGCCGTCCTGGTCCTCGCCCACCTCACCGCCGAGCAGCACGGCGGGCAGCGTGGAGCTCTCCATGACCTGCGCCATGTCCTCGGGCTTCTCGGTGACGGGGACCTTGAGCCAGGTGTACGCGGAGGTGCCGGCGAGCCCGGAGGCGATGGCGATGGAGGTGCTCACCGCGGCGGCGCTCAGGTCGTTGCGGACCTTTCCGCCGGAGCGGCGGCAGAGGAACGGTTCGACGAAGACCGGCAGCCGGTACGCGGCCATGGCGTCGATCGCGCGGGCGGTGGTGTGCATCGTGTCGAGGGAGCCGGGGTCGTCGTAGTCGATCCGCAGCAGCAGCTTGCCCGCGTCGAAGCCGAGCCGGGCGAGATCTTCTGGGCGGTGTCCGGTGAACCGGTCGTCCAGCTCGAAGGCGGCGCCGGCCAGGCCGCCCCGGTTCATCGATCCGATGACGACCTTGTCCTCCAGCGCGCCCAGGAGCAGCAGGTCGTCGAGGATGTCGGCGGTGGCCAGGACTCCGTCGACGCCGGGTCTGGAGAGCGCCAGGCAGAGCCGGTCCAGCAGTTCGAACCGGTTGGCCATGGCGAGCTCCCGCTCCCCGACGGCGAGCGAGCCACGGGCCGGATGGTCCGCGGCGATGATCATCAGCCGCCCGCCGCTGCCGACGAGCGGCCGCCTGCGCCGCCGCGCGGCGGCCTCCGCGACGGCTTCCGGGTGGCGCATGCGCAGGTGGACGAGGTCGGAGACGGAAGCAGCCGGGGCGGTCATGACGCCGCTCCGGATCCGGTGGGGGCGGTTGCGGTGGTGGGCGCGGTTGCGGTGGTGGGCGCGGCGGGTGGGTCCGTCGCGGTCGCTTCCGTCGCGGTCGCGTCCGTTGCGGTCTCGTCCGTCGTCACGCGGCCTGCGGCGAGGGCCGCCTCGACCTCGTGCGGGAACGGCATCGCGGAGGAGCAGGCGAGCCTGGAGGCGACGATGGCGCCCGCCGCGTTGGCGTACCGCATGATGCGGGCAGTGTCCCAGCCGGCGAGCAGGCCGTGGCAGAGCGCGCCGCCGAACGCGTCCCCGGCGCCCAGGCCGTTGACCACCTCGACCGGAAGCGGCGGGACATCGGCCACCGTGCCGTCCCGGTGGACCGCGAGGACACCGCCGGGCCCCTGCTTCACGACGGCCAGCTCGGCCCCGGCGGCCAGCAGGGCGCGTGCCGCGGCGTACGGTTCGCGCTCGCCGGTCGCGATCTCGCACTCGTCGAGGTTGCCCACGGCGACGGTGGCGTGGGCGAGGGCCTCGCGGTAGCGGGCGGAGGCGGCGGGGTGGGGCGAGCCGCTGGGCGGCGCGCTTCCCACGGTGTCCGGCGGGGCGTCTGCCGCGGGGGCCTGCGGGGCGTCTGCCGTGGCGTCCTGCGGGGTGTCCCAGAACATGGGGCGCCAGTCGAGGTCGAAGACCGTGATGCCCGAACGGTTCCTGGCCCGCAGCGCGGCGAGCGTCGCGGAGCAGCTGGGTTCGGCGCAGAGCCCGGTGCCGGTCATCCAGAAGACCCGGGCGGACGCGACGGCCTCCAGGTCCAGTTCCGAGGGGTGGATCTCCAGGTCCGGGGCCTTGGGCATCCGGTAGAAGTAGAGCGGGAAGTCGTCGGGCGGGAAAATCTCGCAGAAGGTGACCGGGGTCGGGTACGCATCGACGGCCGTCACCCATCGGTCGTCCACCCCGAAGTCCCTGAGCTGCTGGTGGAGGTACTCCCCGAACGCGTCCTGCCCCGTCCGGGTCACCACCGCACTGCGCCTGCCCAGGCGCGCCGCCGCGACGGCGACGTTGGTGGGCGAACCGCCGAGGAACTTCCCGAAGGCGTCCACCCGGGCCAGCGGCAGACCCGTCTGCAGGGGGTAGAGATCCACTCCGATCCGGCCCATCGTGATCACGTCGTACGGCTCAGGCATCTGTGTCCCTTCGACGACCCGTGCGGCAGCTGGCGGACGCAACTGTCGTCCCCGGTCTAACTCCTCCCCCGAATGCTGTCAATGATTGGTCCGGACATACGGACTAATGCTTGACACCCGTCTCCCCGGGCGCGGAGGCTGGAGCGCATGACCACCTCCGTACCCCCTCCGGCCCGCATCCGCATCGGCTCCGCGCCCGACTCCTGGGGGGTGTGGTTCCCCGACGATCCGCAGCAGGTGCCCTGGCGGCGCTTCCTCGACGAGGTCTCCACCGCCGGCTACGAGTGGATCGAGCTGGGCCCGTACGGCTACCTCCCGACCGATCCGGCCCGGCTCACCGACGAGACCCGCAGCCGCGGGCTCAGCGTTTCCGCAGGCACCGTTTTCACCGGATTGCACCACGGTCCGGGCGTCTGGGAACGGACCTGGGCGCATGTCGCGGACATCGCGGAGCTCACCCGGGCGATGGGCGCCGACCATCTCGTGGTCATCCCGTCGTTCTGGCGCGACGACAAGACGGGCGAGGTGCTGGAGGACCGCACCCTCACCGCGGAGCAGTGGAGGGACCTCACCACCCAGACGGAGCGGCTGGGGCGCGAGGTGCGGGACCGTTTCGGTCTGCGCATCGTCGTCCACCCGCACGCCGACACCCATATCGACAGCGAGGAGAACGTCAGCCGCTTCCTCGACGCCACCGACCCCTCGCTGGTCTCGCTCTGCCTCGACACCGGGCACTACGCGTACTGCGGCGGCGACAGCGTCAAGCTGATCGAGACCTACGGTGAACGGATCGGCTATCTGCACCTGAAGCAGGTCGACCCGGAGATCCTGGCCGAAGTGGTGGCGAACGAGGTGCCGTTCGGGCCGGCCGTGGCGCGCGGGGTGATGTGCGAGCCGCCGGGCGGGGTGCCCGCCCTGGCGCCGGTGCTGGACGCCGCCCGCCGACTGGACGTGGACCTGTTCGCGATCGTCGAGCAGGACATGTACCCGTGCCCGCCCGACGCGCCGTTCCCGATCGCCCGCCGCACCCGGGAGTTCCTGCGCTCCTGCGGCGGCCCGGGGCAGGCCGCCCGACCCGCCTGACGGCGCGCTTCGGGCTCAGGCGGTCAGGCGGTCAGGCGGTCAGGCCGATTCGGCGGTCAGGCCGATTCGGTGCGGGCCGGGGCGCCGAAACGGGCCAGGCAGTGCCAGACCTTCTTCAGCGACTGTGCCGCGTAGCGGCCGGTGCGGTCGGCCTCCCCGATGATCCGGGGATCGAGCAGTCCGCCCCGGGAGATCTCCACGCCGAGGTCGACGAACTCCTGCCCCCGGTAGTCCGCGTGGCGGCGCAGCTCCGCCACGGTCAGGCGGAACCCGCCGTGCCATTCCGTACGGCAGGGCAGCCGTCGCGCGGCCTCCTCGACGGCGGTGCCCCGGAAGCTCGGGTCGAGGACCAGCGCCTCCGGATGGCGGTCGAGCAGGACCGGGCCGTGCACCTGCGCCTCGATGTAGTCGTCGAGCGCGTCCCGGCTGTCGGACTCCGCGCGTTCGATGAGGTTCATCCGGCCGGCGACGCCGAAGTCCGAGGGCTCGGCGGCGCTGTCCGGGTAGCAGAAGGTGGCCCGCTCAAGCGCCTGCGCGGTCAGCCTGAAGTGCGCCGACCCGAACCGTGGCGCCGCCCCGGTCTCCTGACGCCGGAAGTTCAACGCCCCGTACACCGGCCGCTGCTCGCCGGGCACGCCGTCGTACGCGCCGCCGAAGATCCGGCTCTCCCAGCGCCACCGGTCGCCGCCCGGATGGGCGGTCAGCCCGCCGTTGCTGGTGCCGGTGACGAACTGCGAACGGTAGACGCCGTCCTGGGCGAGCGCGGCCAGGATCGGGCGGCCGCCCGCCATCCGGTCCGGGTGGAAGTTCAGCGTGAGCGGTACGGAGCGGTCCAGCGGCTGCCCGGAGGAGAGGGAGGCCACATGGCTCAGGGCACGCGCCTGCGCCGAGCCCGGCGGACAGGAGCCGAGGGAATGCGGAGAGGAGCCGAGGGAGAAGGAGGGTATGGGGTACGGGGGCGGGGAGTCGACGGTCACGGGCGCAGTCTCGCGCAACGCGGCCCGCCCCTGCCTCCGGTTTACGAGGCGTCCGGCTCCGCAGGCCGACCGTCCTGGGTGCCCTGCGCGTCCTGGGCGTCCTGTCCGCCCTGGGTGTTCTGCCCGTCCAGCGCGACGGCCTCCGCGTCCTTCGACAGGTTCACCGCCTGGAGCAGGCTCAGGCTCCGCTCTGCCGTGCGCAGCGCCTTGACCGCGGCCACGGCACGGGGCGGGCCCTCGTACCCTGCCGATGCCATCCTGCGCAGCGCCCAGCGGCCGCGCAGCTCCGCGTCCGGAACAGCACCGGCCTCCGCGGTGAGGGCCATGGCCCTTTCCAGGCCGGGGCGTTCCTCGGCGGGTGCGGTGTCCAGAGCCTGCCGGAGCACGGTGGTGATGTCGTCCGCCTCGCGCAGCACGAGAACGGCCATGTTCTGCTTCCCAAAACCAGTCATGGAATGATCGTGCCCGGAGTCGGTCTCGGTATCACCGCAGTTGAGGCACATCTGAGGTGCAGATTCCGGAACACGCGGTCCCGCAGGCGCGGAGGGTGGTTTTGCACCAGTGCACTCCTTTCGTCACAGAGATCACTCCCTCGTCACACATATCTCCATTACGCGGGTCTTTCGTCACAGGCACTCGACAGCCCCTCCCCGCCTCTCATCCCGCTCGTTCACCCGGACACAGGCTGAGTGATCGTCGGCGTCGATGCCGCAGTTCCCCCGACGGCTCCCAGGCTGCCGCTGCGGCAGAGAGAGGTGTCACCCATGACGGACAGAAGGCTCTGGTCCTACAAGGACATTGCCGCTCACATCCGGGTGCAGCCGGACACCGTCCGCTCCTACCGGAAACACGGTCTCCTTCCGCCACCGGATCACGTGGAGGGCGGCAAGCCGTACTGGTACGCGGACACCATCCGCACCTGGGTCACCACCCGCCCCGGCAACCGGGGCCGCCGTGACTGACCCGCCCCGGCGCCGTCCCTACCCGGCGCCGCCCGGTTCTCCCGTCGGCGGCTACGTCCCGCTGGTCACTCTGTCCCGCCCGGCGGCGGGCTGCGGTATCTCCTCGGCCGCCGGCTGTGCGGGCTCTCCTTCGCTCAGGCCGAATCGGCGGTGGAACGCCCGCAGTGGTGCCGGGGCCCACCAGGTGACCCGGCCCATCAGCTTCATCACGGACGGGACCAGCAGGCTGCGCACGACCATGGCGTCCATCAGCACGGCCAGTGCGATGCCCAGGCCCAGCATCTTGGTGTTGGTCACCCGTGAGGTGCCGATCGCGACCATCACCACCGCGAGGATCACGGCCGCCGCGGTGATCAGACCGCCGGTGTGCCGCAGTCCGAACGCGACCGAGTGCTCGTGGTCGCCGGTCCTGTCGTACTCCTCCTTGATCCGGGAGAGCAGGAACACCCCGTAGTCCATGGAGAGTCCGAAGGCGACGCAGAACATCAGCACCGGCAGTGTCGTCTCTATGTCCCCGGTGCTGGTGAAGGCGAGCGGCCCGGACAGATGCCCGTCCTGGAACACCCAGACGACGGCTCCGAACATCGCCGTGAGGCTCAGGGCGTTGAGCACGACGGCCTGGAGGGGGATCAGCACGCTTCCGGTGAGCAGGAAGACCAGCAGCAGGGTCACCACCACGATGATGCCCACCGCCCAGGGCAGCCGGTCCGCGATGGCGGCCTTCGAATCGACCAGTACGGCGGCGGTACCGGTCACCGAGGTGTCGAAGGGGGCGGGCTCGGCCCGGAGATCCTTCACGAGCGCCTGCGACTCCTCCCCCACCGACGCCTCCTTCGGCAGCACGTTGAAGTAGGCAGAACGTCCCTCGACGACCGGCCCTTCGACCCGCAGGGCGCCCGGGAGTGCCGCGATCCGGCTGCGGTACTCGGCGTACTGGGCCGGTGTCGCGGCCCCTTCCGCGAGGACTTCGAGGCCTCCCCCTGGACTGCCGGGGAACCCGTCCCTGATGTGTTCCTGGACCACGCGCGACTCGGCGGAGGCCGGCAGCTGGCGGTCGTCCGCGGTACCGAACCTCACCCCCAGGAAAGGCAGTCCGAGCAGCACGAGCCCCACGCTCGTAGCCACGGCGAAGAGCGGCGCCCGGCGCATCACGAGTGCGGCGAACCGTCCCCATCCCCTGCCCGGCCCAGTCGCGGCGGACGGCTCCGCACGCCCCCGGCGCAGCATCTTCCGCAGGTCCAGGGAGTTGACCCGGGGGCCGAGCAGCATCAGCGCGGCCGGCAGGAGGATCAGCGCGGCAGCCGCGGCCAGCACCACCACCGCGATGCCCGCATAGGCGAACGAACGCAGGAAGTACTGCGGGAAGACCAGCATCGCCGCGAGCGAGACCGCGACGGTCAGCGCGGAGAACAGGACGGTCCGCCCCGCCGTGCGCAAGGTCGTACCCACCGCCTCGCGCGTCTGCGCACCGGCCGCGAGCTCCTCGCGGAACCGGCGCACGATGAACAGGGCGTAGTCGATGGCCAGCCCCAGGCCGAGTGCGGTGGTGAGGTTCTGGGCGAAGACCGAGACATCGGTGAGTTCGGTGATGCCGCGCAGCACGGCGTTGGTGCCCAGGATCGCGACGATGCCGACCCCCAGCGGCAGCAGAGCGGCGATCGCGCTGCCGAAGACCATGACGAGCAGTACGAGCGTGACCGGCAGGGCGATCATCTCGGCCCGCAGCAGATCGTCCTGGATGATCGTCTGCATCTCGTGGCGTACCGCGACGGGCCCACCGACCGAGACCTCCACCGGTCCGTGCGCACCGCGGTACTTCGGGGCCAGCCGGTCCAGGACCTCCCCCGCCGCCTTCTCGTCGCCCTCGATCCGGGCCGCGATCAGCGCCTCCCGCCCGTCCTCCGCACGCAGGGCGGGCGTCTTGCTCTGCCAGTAGGAGCCGACGCCCGTGACGTCCTTCTCGCCTGCCAGCCGCTCGGTGAGGCGCGCCGCCTCCGCGGCGACGGCCGGATCGTCGACGGAGACGCCGCCGCTGTCGAGGAGCAGCAGCAGATTCGGCTGGGACGCCGGGAACTCGCGCTCCAGGGCCTTGGTCGTATAGGTCGATTCGGCGTTCGGGGACTCCCAGCCGCCGCTGCCCATCCGGTCCGCGACCCCGCTGCCGGCGAAGACCGCGAGCGCCGTGATCACGAGGGCCGCCAGCAGCGCGAGCCGTGGCCGCGCGGTGACGAAGCGGGTCCAGCCCCCGATGCGCTCCGAGCCGTTGACGTGAGGCATGGTGCCGTGTCCCCTTTTCCCCCGGATCCAGGCACCCGGGCGGCAGCGCGAGGCGGCTGCGCAGGGCAGCATGGATCAGTCGTTGCCACATACACTGGCAAACACGAGCCATCGCTCGCGTTCCACAAGAATGCGAGCGGCCACTCGTGTTTGTCAACCGCACACGAAAGCTGGGGATACACCGTGTCGGAGTCCGGACCCGCCGCCGCCCGCCCACGCCGCCGCCAGGCCCGCGGCGAGGCCCGCATCGCCCAGCTCCTCAGGGCCGCCTCCAGCGTGTTCTGCGCGAGCGGCTACACCGCGGCGAGCACCAACGCCATCGCCCGGGAGGCCGGGGTCTCGCCGGGCACGCTCTACCAGTTCTTCCCCAACAAGGAGGCCATCGCGGTCGAGCTGGGCGACCGGCTCCTGAGCCGCTGGCAGGAGACGTACGGAGCCGCGTTCCTCCCGAACCACTTCGAACTCCCGCTGGACCGGTTGCTCGACGCCATCCTCGACCCGCTCATCGAGTTCAACTGCGAGAACCCGGCCTTCACGGTCCTGATGCACGGCTCCGAGATCCCCGGCACGATCACGCAGGACCACGACGCCATCCACACGGCGATGCTGACCCGGGTCGAGACGATCCTCGCCGGCTACCTCCCGAGCGCCCCTTCCGCCGACCTCACCCGCGTCGCCGCGATGCTCTTCGCCCTCTTCAAGGCGGGGCTGGACGTGATCATGGCGCACGAGGGCGAGGAGCGGGCGGCGTACACCAAGGAGCTCAAGACGGCCCTCTTCCGCTACCTCGAACCGATGGTCTGCTAGACCGGCCCCACCAGCACACCCACCGCCGCACCCATCACCGGGCCCATCGCCGCGCCCCCGCCTCCCCTAATGGCCGCCGGCGGCTCGCGCCGCTCGCATTCATACCCCCTAGGGGTATAGTGTGGTGGGTGTGGAGGCGCACCGGCCTTCCCGGAACCCTCCCGGGCGCCAGCCTCCACACCCACCATGTGCCCGTCGAAGAGGAGAAAACGATGACCGCCGAGACCCAGCTCCCCCAGGCGAACGGCCAGGCGACCGGCTCCTGCTGCTCCCCCAGCGGCTCCTGCCACGACGGCGCGAGCGCCGACGCGAAGCAGGGCGGCGTGACCACGGTCTACCAGGTCACCGGCATGACCTGCGGACACTGCGAGGGCGCCGTTTCCGAGGAGATCTCCGGAATCGAGGGCGTCACCTCGGTGAAGGCGGTGGCGTCCACCGGCCAGGTGACGGTGACCTCCCAGGCACCGCTGGACGAGGACGCCGTACGCGCCGCCGTCGACGAGGCCGGTTACGAGCTCGCCGGCCGGGCCTGACCGCCAAAAGCCCCACGCTCCACTCCACCCGCATCACCCCTTCGCCGCCGGGCCGGACCGACCAGCAGATACTGGTGGAGTACGGCCCGGTCGGCGTTTCAGGAGTTCGGACATGCACAGCGCGACAGAGACCGAAGCCCCGGCAGCGGAGAGCTCGGAGGCCGAGTTCATGATCGGCGGGATGACCTGCGCCTCCTGCGCGGCCCGCGTCGAGAAGAAGCTGAACCGGATGGACGGGGTCACCGCCACCGTCAACTACGCCACCGAGAAGGCCCGGGTCCGCTACGGCCCGGAGACCGGCGTCGCGGATCTGATCGCGACCGTCCGGAAGACGGGCTACACGGCGGAACCGGTCCACCGCCCCGCACCGACCCCGACCCCGACCCCAACCAAAGCACCGACCACGGCCCCGGCCCCGAGCCAAGAGACACCGCGGACGCCCGAGACAGCCAAGACACCTGAGACGCCTGAGACGCCTGAGACGCCCACGCCCCCGGACCCTGCAGACGTCCCCGACAACTCCACCGCCTCCGACCCCGACACCACCCCCGGCCCCGGCCCCGGCCCCGATCACGATCCCAGCCCCGACACCGCCCTCGCCTCGCTGCGTCAGCGGCTCGTCGTGTCGGCCGTCCTCGCCGTCCCCGTCGTCCTGCTCGCGATGATCCCGGCCCTCCAGTTCGACAACTGGCAGTGGCTCTCGCTCACCCTGGCCGCCCCCGTCGTCGTCTGGGGCGGGCTGCCCTTCCACCGGGCCACCTGGACGAACCTCCGGCACGGCGCGGCCACCATGGACACCCTCGTCTCGGTGGGCACCCTCGCGGCCTTCGGCTGGTCGCTCTGGGCGCTGTTCCTCGGTGACGCCGGAATGCCCGGCATGCGGCACGGCTTCGACTTCACGGTCTCGCGCACGGAAGGCTCCTCCACGATCTACCTGGAGGTGGCCGCCGGAGTCATCACGTTCATCCTGCTGGGCCGCTACCTGGAGGCGAGGTCTAAGCGGAAGGCCGGTTCCGCCCTGCGGGCCCTGATGCACCTGGGCGCCAGGGACGTCGCGGTGCTGCGCGACGGCACCGAGGTACGCGTCCCGGTCGCCCGGCTCGCGGTCGGTGACCGCTTCGTGGTCCGGCCCGGCGAGAAGGTCGCCACCGACGGCACGGTCGTCGAGGGCGCCTCCGCGGTGGACGCGTCCATGCTCACCGGCGAATCCGTCCCGGTGGACGTGGTGGCCGGGGACTCCGTCACCGGCGCCACCGTGAACGTCTCCGGCCGGCTCGTCGTCGAGGCCACCAAGGTCGGCGCCGACACCCAGCTGGCCCGGATGGCCCGGCTCGTCGAGGACGCGCAGAACGGCAAGGCCGAGGTGCAGCGGCTCGCGGACCGGATCTCGGCGGTGTTCGTCCCCGTGGTCATGCTGATCGCCCTGGTCACCCTGATCGCCTGGCTGCTGGCCACGGACGACGTGACGGCCGCTTTCACCGCCGCCGTCGCCGTACTGATCATCGCCTGCCCCTGCGCCCTCGGCCTGGCGACCCCCACCGCCCTCATGGTCGGCACCGGACGCGGCGCCCAGCTCGGCATCCTCATCAAGGGCCCCGAAGTCCTGGAGACCACCCGCCGCGTCGACACCATCGTCCTCGACAAGACCGGCACCGTCACCACCGGCAAAATGACCCTCCAGACCGTCCACACCACCCCCGGCACCACAGAAACCGACATCCTGCGCCTCGCCGGAGCACTGGAACACGCCTCCGAACACCCCATCGCCCAAGCCGTCGCCACCGGAGCCACCGAACGCACCACCACCCCCCTCCCCACCCCCGAGGACTTCAGCAACATCCCCGGCCTCGGCGTCCAGGGCGCCATCGAGGGGTACAAGGTGCTCGTCGGCCGCCCGCGGCTGCTCACCGAAGCCGGAATCGGCCTTCCGGATGTGCTGACCGCGGCTCTGACCGAAGCGGCCGCGCAGGGACGTACGGCAGTTGCCGTCGCCTGGGACGGTGAGGCGCGGGGCGTCCTCGAAGTCGCCGACGCGGTCAAGGAATCCAGCGCGGCGGCCGTCGCGGACCTCCGCGCACTCGGCCTGACACCGGTCCTGCTGACCGGCGACAACCGCGCGGTGGCTGAGTCCGTGGCCCGCGCGGTCGGGATCAACGAGGTACGGGCCGAGGTGCTTCCCGAGGAAAAGGCGCACGTCATCGAGGGGTTGCAGGCCGAGGGACGTGTGGTCGCGATGGTCGGGGACGGGGTCAATGACGCCGCCGCACTGGCCACCGCCGATCTCGGTCTGGCGATGGGAACCGGCACGGACGCGGCGATCGAGGCGAGCGATCTGACGCTGGTTCGTGGAGATCTCAAGGTGGCCGCCGATGCCATCCGGCTCTCACGGCGTACTCTGGCCACCATCAGGGGCAACCTTTTCTGGGCATTCGGTTACAACGTTGCTGCTCTACCCCTTGCGGCATTTGGCCTGCTCAACCCTATGATTGCAGGAGCGGCGATGGCGTTGTCATCAGTCTTCGTCGTAACGAACAGCCTGCGCTTGCGGTCCTTCACGTAACGTCCACAAAGAGATCTAGATCACACCGATTCAGGGGTAACCATTCGGTGGGTTCGCGAGTCTAAGAGTGCGATGCCAAAGGATGTCTTGGGGGACGTCCGACGGAGGGTCTTGGGGGACGCTCCGGGCAAGCGTTGGCCGGGGCACGTGCACCGGGGAGCTTTGAGCGGCCCTCCCGTCGGTACGTACCCCGGCAGACCGCCGGCAGGCAGGCTGTACAAGAGGTAAGCGCAGGACACGCAGTACCCGAGGAACCCAGGAGCTTCGGCTCCCACTGAACGCCCGGCCGGATCCCGTGGGGGGAATCCGCTCCGGGATATGGGAAGCGCCTCGCTGTCGGCCCGTGGGGGGATCGACGGCGGGGCGCTTCTCGCATGTACGGCCGGGCCCGCACGCCGTCCCGCCCAGCCCGGAAAAGCAGATCGCCCCGGACACCGCGCTCTGTGCGAAAGCGCGGCAGTCGGGGCGAAGGCAACCGGCCGGGAGGGCCGGGGGTGAGGCAGGGGTGGTCCGGGGCTCAGCGGCCCTCGACCGGGACGAAGTCGCGCAGGACCTCTCCGGTGTAGATCTGGCGCGGGCGGCCGATGCGGGAACCCGGCTCCTTGATCATCTCGTGCCACTGGGCGATCCAGCCCGGAAGCCGGCCGATCGCGAAGAGCACGGTGAACATCTCGCTCGGGAAGCCCATGGCCCGGTAGATGAGACCGGTGTAGAAGTCCACGTTGGGGTAGAGGTTGCGCGAGACGAAGTACTCGTCGGAGAGCGCGTGCTCCTCCAGCTTGAGCGCGATGTCGAGCAGCTCGTCGGACTTGCCGAGCGAGGAGAGCACATCGTGGGCCGCGGCCTTGATGATCTTGGCGCGCGGGTCGAAGGACTTGTACACCCGGTGGCCGAAGCCCATCAGGCGGACGCCGTCCTCCTTGTTCTTCACCTTGCTGATGAAGGAGTCGACGTCGCCGCCGTTGGCCTGGATGCCCTCGAGCATCTCCAGCACCGACTGGTTGGCGCCACCGTGCAGGGGGCCCCACAGCGCCGAGATACCGGCGGAGATCGAGGCGAACATGTTCGCCTGCGAGGAGCCGACCAGACGCACGGTGGAGGTCGAACAGTTCTGCTCGTGGTCCGCGTGCAGGATGAGCAGCTTCTCCAGCGCCGAGACGACGACCGGGTCCGGCACGTACTCCTGGGCCGGGACCGAGAAGGTCATGCGCAGGAAGTTCTCGACGTAACCGAGGTCGTTGCGCGGGTAGACGAACGGGTGACCGATCGACTTCTTGTACGCGTACGCCGCGATGGTCGGCAGCTTGGCCAGCAGCCGGATCGTCGAGAGGTGACGCTGCTCCTCGTCGAACGGGTTGTGGCTGTCCTGGTAGAACGTGGACAGCGCGCTGACGACCGAGGACAGCATGGCCATCGGGTGGGCGTCGCGCGGGAAGCCGTCGAAGAACCGCTTGACGTCCTCGTGCAGCAGCGTGTGCTGAGTGATCTCGTTCTTGAAGGTCGACAGCTCGTCGACCTTCGGAAGCTCACCGTTGATGAGCGTGTACGCGACTTCGAGGAACGTCGATTGCTCGGCGAGCTGCTCGATCGGGAAGCCGCGGTACCGCAGGATGCCCTGCTCGCCATCGAGGTAGGTGATGGCGGATTTATAAGCAGCGGTGTTGCCGTATCCGCTGTCCAGCGTCACCAGGCCGGTGTTCGCCCGGAGCTTCCCGATGTCGAAGCCCTTGTCGCCGACGGTGCTGTCGATCACCGGGTAGGTGTACTCGTCATCGCCGTACCGCAGTACTACAGAGTTGTCGCTCACGTCATCCCTCACCGACGTAGTGCCTCTTCTTCGAGGTTCCCTGACTGTCTCTACCCTCCCCCATTTGGCTCAGGAGAGTGCACTCGGGGTCGTCCATTGGACCTACTCGCGGCACTGAGTGCCGCGAACTTATTCATCCTGCCCCCTTGACTGCGGTTCCGGAAGACCTCCGTGATGTTTCCCACCGATTTGATCGATCATTTTTTCGGCAGATCCTCCTTCCACACCTCCCCGCAGCCGGTAATCCAGCGCTGTGCAACGCCTGCCTGCGGAAACCGTGCGGACCGCCTGCCCGATCGCCTGCCGCGAGCCGACCAGGACGACGAGCTTCTTCGCCCTCGTCACGGCCGTGTAGAGCAGGTTGCGCTGGAGCATCATCCAGGCGCTCTTCGTCACGGGGATGACGACGGCCGGGTACTCGCTGCCCTGGGAACGGTGGATCGTCATGGCGTACGCGTGGGACAGCTCGTCCAGCTCGTCGAAGTCGTAACCGATCTCCTCGTCCTCGTCCGTGAGGACGGTCAGCCTCTGCTCGTCGGCGTCGAGGGCGGTGACCACGCCGACGGTGCCGTTGAAGACACCGTTCTCGCCCTTGTCGTAGTTGTTGCGGATCTGGGTGACCTTGTCGCCCACCCGGAACACCCGGCCGCCGAACCGCTTCTCGGGCAGATCGGGGCGGGCGGGCGTGATGGCCTGCTGGAGCAGACCGTTGAGATGGCCCGCACCGGCCGGGCCGCGGTGCATCGGGGCGAGTACCTGCACGTCACGGCGGGGGTTCAGACCGAACTTCGCTGGGATGCGGCGGGCCGCGACATCGACCGCGAGCACCCCCGCGTCCTGGGTCTCGTCCTCCACGAAGAGGAAGAAATCGCTGAGCCCCTGGGTGAGCGGCGGGAGTCCGGAGTTGATCCGGTGGGCGTTGGTGACGACGCCGGACTGCTGGGCCTGGCGGAAGATGGTGGTCAGCCGGACCGCCGGGACGGGCCCGCCGTCGGCCAGCAGATCCCGCAGCACCTCCCCCGCGCCGACCGACGGCAGCTGGTCCACGTCCCCGACGAGCAGCAGATGGGCACCGGGTGCCACCGCCTTGACGAGCTTGTTGGCGAGCAGCAGATCGAGCATCGACGCCTCGTCCACGACGACCAGATCGGCGTCCAGCGGCCGGTCCCGGTCGTACGCCGCGTCGCCGCCCGGTTTCAGTTCGAGCAGCCGGTGCACGGTGGAGGCCTCGGCCCCCGTCAGCTCGGAGAGCCGCTTCGCCGCCCGCCCGGTCGGCGCGGCCAGCACCACCTTGGCCTTCTTGGCGCGCGCCAGCTCCACGATGGACCGGACGGTGAACGACTTCCCGCAGCCGGGCCCGCCCGTCAGCACCGCGACCTTCCGGCTGAGCGCGAGGCGCACCGCCGCCTCCTGCTCGGGCGCCAGAGTCGCGCCGGTACGGCCCGCGAGCCACTTCAGCGCCTTGTCCCAGTCCACGCCCCCGAAGGCCGGCATCCGCTCCTCCGGCGTCCGCAGCAGCCGCCGCACCTGGGCGGCGAGCGCGATCTCGGCCCGGTGGAAGGGCACCAGGTAGACGGCGGTGACCGGCTCGCCGCCCTCGGGCGAGGGCACCTTCTCCCGTACGACGCCCTCCGGGTCCTCGGCCAGTTCGGCGAGGCACTCGATGACAAGGCCGGTGTCCACCTGGAGCAGCTTCACCGCGTCCGCGATCAGCCGTTCCTCGGGCAGGAAGCAGTGGCCCTGGTCGGTGGACTGCGACAGCGCGTACTGGAGCCCGGCCTTGACCCGTTCCGGGCTGTCGTGCGGGATGCCGACCGCCTGGGCGATCTTGTCGGCGGTGAGGAAGCCGATGCCCCACACGTCGGCGGCCAGCCGGTAGGGCTCGTTCCGCACGACGGAGATCGAGGCGTCCTCGTACTTCTTGTAGATGCGGACGGCGATGGACGTCGAGACGCCGACGCCCTGGAGGAAGACCATGACCTCCTTGATCGCCTTCTGCTCCTCCCAGGCGGCGGCGATCATCTTCGTCCGCTTCGGTCCGAGCCCCGGCACCTCCACGAGCCGTTTCGGCTGCTGCTCGATGATGTCGAGGGTGTCGACGCCGAAGTGGGTGGTGATCCGGTCGGCCATGACGGGGCCGATGCCCTTGATGAGACCGGAGCCGAGGTAGCGGCGGATGCCCTGGATGGTGGCGGGGAGGATCGTCGTGTAGTTCTCGACGGTGAACTGCTTGCCGTACTGCGAGTGCGAGCCCCAACGCCCCTCCATCCGCAGCGACTCGCCGGGCTGCGCCCCGAGCAGCGACCCGACGACGGTGAGCAGGTCGTTGCTCCCCCGCCCGGTGTCGACGCGCGCGACCGTGTACCCGTTCTCCTCGTTGGCGTACGTGATGCGCTCGAGTACGCCTTCCAGGACGGCCATGTTGGGCGTGGACGATGTCGTGGAGGACATGGTGGACATGTCCGTGACGGTACCGGGCGGGGCTGACATCACGCGGTCCGGTAGCCGGCCGAAAGCCCTTCCGGGGAACCGGCGGTGCACGCCCTGCCGTCGGAGAGGGCAACGGAGTGGACCACGACGACGAAGTAGTGGGGGCTACGGCATGGGTACGGGGGACGACGACGGCGAGGGCGACGCGAGCCTGGAGGAGAGTGCGCAGGAACTCCCGGAGGCGCCGATGAAACGGCCGACCGTCCAGGAGTTGCTGGTGATCTTCGGGACTCCCCTTGCGATCTGCGCTGTCGTGGCGCTGCCCTTCCGCTCGGCCCTGTACGTGCTCTTCGCGGGGAGGTCCGCGACGCTCGCCTCCGCATGGAGCTGCAGCGCGGGAACCGGTGTGACGGCGCCGGCCCCGTCCTGCGAAGCGTCGTGGGAGTTCCCCGACGGCAGCACCGGTGCCGGGACGGTCCACTCCGCGTCGGCCGGCTCCGGCGACACCGTGCTCGCGGCCGGCGACGGGGCCTACACCTCACTCGCCTCGGTGTGGAACTCCGCGTGGTTCTACTTCTTCCTCGTGGCGGTGTCGGTGGTGGCGACAGCGATCACCTGGATCAGCCACTACCGGCAGGACCAGCGGGAGCGGACGCGCCGGCTGCGGGAACCGTTCGAGTACGTCCCCGGATACCGGGCCTTCGCCGACGATCCGGACGAGACTCCGGAGGGCCGTGGGACGGAGAGCCACGACGGCCCGTAACACTTGGTGTTACGGTGATGGCATGGCAACCGAGCGCTTTTCGATCAGCATGTCGGCCGAGGTCCGCGACCGGATCAGAGAGCACGCCGCGGACGTCGGCCTCGATGTCTCCACCTTCCTCACGATCGCCGCACAAGCACAAATGGACCAGCAGGACCGCGTCAGGAGGATCTTCAAGCCGTTCGAGGACGCCCGCGCGGAGGCCGAGGAACAAGCGGGCACAGGTACCTGGGCGGGTGACGAGATCGAGTTGACCAAGGAAGAGCGGGCGGAGATCGCCGCTGTTCTCGGCCGGTCCGCCCACGATGAAGCCGCCGCGTGAAGGTCGTCGTCTACGACACCGGCATGCTGATGGCGCTGGTGAGTCAGGATCGTCGGGCACACACCTTGCACAAGGGTTTTGTCGCAGCCGGCGGACACCAGCCGATCGTCCCCGGCCCCGCCCTGTCGCAGGCATGGCGAACCAGCCCCAAGACCGCCTACGCGTGGAAGCGTCTTCTCGCCGACGTCGTCGTGTATCCCGGAGCCAGGACCCGCGTCACCACGGATCAGGTGCCTCGCTGCCTCCCTTGTGCGGGGGGAATGACCATCGAGGGCTGGAAGACCGTCGGGGACATGATCGGCACGGCCGCGCTCCCTCCCAAGAAGCGTCCTGATCCAGTGAATGCCCTGGCCGTCTTCGTCGCGGCAGCCCACGGCGGAGGCTCCGTGCTGACCTCGGACGCCGACGACATCGAGGCGTATGCCGCCACGCTAAGCGGAGTTGATGTGGCCGCCGTGCGCATCTGACGCGCAAGTCCGTCCGCGACCACCCGCCCCGCTCGCCCCGATACCGCACTGACCACGACACCTGCCTCAGGATCGCCGAGGAGTTCGGGGCGCAAGGCATCCGTATGCTCCCGGCCATGAGATTCTTCCGGCCGCGCGGCCGAAGCGACGCCGAACGCATGGTGGGAACGCCTGTGGGCGAGGCCCAGGCCCTGTACGAAGCAGGGCGTTACGCCGAGGCGGAGGCCGCTTCCCTCGCCGTGGCCCGGTCGCGGCCGCGCGACGACGAGTACGCGGCGGTGGCGCTGAACTTCGCCGCGCTCGCGGCGGGCGCCCAAGGTCGCCACGCCGAGTCACTCGCCACTTACGACGAAGCCCTGGCCGCTTTCAGCCGGGCGTTCGGAGCCGACCACTGGCTGACCCTGAAGCTGCGCTCGGACCGCGCCCAGCAAAGGATCTCGCTCGGACAGCACGCCGAATGCGAGGCAGAATGCAGGGCCATCGTCGAGGCCGCGAGCCGCGGTACCGGCCCGGAATGGTCAGTGCTGGCAGCGGCGGCCCGCAATGGGCTGATCTTCGCCCTCAACGCACAGGGACGTCACCAGGAGGCCGAGGCGCTCGCCCGCGAGTCCCTGGCCGACTATCCCGAACGTAACCGGGCGGCTCTCGTCCTGCGACTCGGCCTGGCTCGCAGCCTCAATGGCCAAGCCCGCCACGAAGAGGCCCTCACCGAGGCACGCCGTTCCGGCAAGCTGTACCGCTCTCTGCCCGAACACCAGCGCACCCCGGATGTGGGTGCCGTTGAACTGGTCTCTGCTACAGCCCTGTTGGGATTGCTCCGTACTACCGACGCCCGGCGTCAGGCCACAGCCGCTCACGACGCCTGCCTGGCCTCGTTCGGCCCGGACCACCGCCGCACCGTCGAAGCCCGAACGCTGCTCGAACATATAGACGACACTCGGCCATAGGCGAACGCTGTTGATGGCCGGACTCGACCACGCCGGACCGGGAGCGGTGCCCCAGCCCGGCGGTCAGCCCGCCACCGCGGTGAGGGAGCGGTGGTGCTTCGGGGTCTCGATCTCGTCGATCAGCGCGACCGCGAGGTCCGCGTAGGAGAAGGACGGGGCGGCGTCGGCCATCACCTGCTCGCCGCCCGTCCGGTACCGACCGATGCGGGGGGCCTCGTCGTCGAGCAGCACGGGCGGCGGGGCGATGACGAGCCAGTCGATGCCGGTCTCGGCGGCGCGGAGCACGTCGAGTTCGGCGGAGTGCCCGAGGGAGAAGGCCCGCGCCTCCTCGGGGAAGCCGGGAGCGTCGTGGACGGCCACGCCGGGCGCGGTCTCCAGGACGGACCCGATGCCGATGAGCACCAGCCGGCCGACGCCCGCCCGCGCCAGCCCGTCCAGCAGGGCGTGCGCCGCGCTCACGTAGAAGTCCCGCGACGGCACGTCCATCCGGCCGGCCGCGCTGATCGCGGCGTCGTGCCCCGCCGCGGCCTCCGCGACACCGTCCGCCCGCGTGACATCACCGGCGACGACGCTGACGCCGTCACCGGCCGGCCCCGTGTACGCGGCCACGTCCCGCACGACGGCCGTGACCTGATGCCCACGGGCGACGGCCTCCGCAACGGCCCGCCGCCCGGCCCGTCCACCGGCTCCGAAGACAATGATCCTGCTGCTCATGGAGATCCCCTCACCAAGGCCCGCGGACCGCCGGCCGATGGGGCGGACGCTAGCCCCGCACCCCGTGGTTTCCGCAACGATAGTTACGTACGCTCGCCAGGGTGAGCCAACCACTTGATCCCGAAATGTTCACCGGCTGCTCCCACACCACGTCGCCGTTCCGGATCGGCGGCAAATGGACCCCGAAGATCATCCGGTGCCTGGAGTCCGGCCCGCGGCGCTTCTCCGAACTGGAGGTCCCGCTGCGCGGCATCACGCCGAAGGTGCTGACGGAGACCCTGCGCTCGATGGAACGGGACGGCCTGATCACCCGCACCGTCGGAGCCGGGGTACCGCCCCGGGTGGACTACGAACTGAGCCCGCTCGGCCGTACGTTGCTCGACCCGATGGCCGCCTGCTGCGCGTGGGCGGCAGAGCATCTGCCGACACTCCTCGACGCGCGGGACGCCCACGGCTCCGCCGGCTCACCAGCCGTCGATGTCGAGGCCGGCCCCCGTCAGGCCCAGCCGTGATCCCCGGCTCTCCGCGACCCGCATGGCAGTCCGGAGCGACTCGGTCAACCGGCTGGCGAGGAAGTGCAGTTCCACTCCGGTGGCCTTCCGGTCCGCCAGGAGCTCGGTCGCGTGCCCGATCAGATCACCCGCCATAGCGAGCTGGATGTTCTCGAAGCCGTCCGCCATCCGCGACACGTACCCGGTGCCGTCCCCGATGACGTAACACGGCTTGTCGTCCTGCCCCGTCCAGGGCAGCTGCCTGATCCCGGCGGCCTCGCGCCCGTTGTGCTTCATGTCGACCTTCTTCTCCCGATTCCGATCCCGATGACGAGTTCAATGCTTTGTGTAGCGAACCCATCACAGAGTGGGGTCACGGATCGCTACGCTGCCAGGGGGTCGGGGATGACAGCGCGTCCGTCAAGACGGGGAGTCGGATCACGTGGGAACGAAGCGAAGGCCGCGTACGCCTCGGGAGAAGTACGGCGAGGAGCTGAAGCTGCGGCGTATCGCGGCGGGGCTGACGCAGGAGGCGCTGGGCGAGATGGTGGTGTGCTCGCCCACGCTGATCAGTCACTACGAGGCCGGGCGACGGCTGCCGAGCCCGGAGGACGCGCAGCGGATCGACCGCGCACTGGACACGGACGGGTTCTTTGCCCGGTGGCTGGAGGACCTGGACTCGAAGTACGCCGACCACTTCGCGTCCGTGGCCGACCTGGAAAAGCAGGCGACGCTCATCCAGCAGTTCGCGCTCTCACTCGTGCCGGGGCTGCTCCAGACGGAGGGCTATGCGCGAGCGCTGTTCCAGGCGGTCAGTCCGAACTACCGCCCGGAAGACGTTGACAAGGACGTTGTCATTCGAACGGCCCGTGCCCGCATCCTCGACGGACCGCTGGCCCCCACCCTGTGGACGATGCTGGACGAAGCGGTACTACGACGGCAGGTCGGCGGCCCCAAGGTCATGGCAGAGCAGCTGGACAAGATCGCAGACATGGCCGAGACCGGACGACTCCGGCTTCATGTGCTTCCGTTCGGGACGGGAGCACACTCTCTGCAAGAGGGCCTGGCATCCCTGATGAGCTTCGCGGACGCGCAACCAGTGGCCTACGTCGAGGGCTACTTGACGGGCAATCTGATGGACGATCCACTGATGGTGAAGGCATGCCGTACGGTCTACGATCTTGCCCTGAGCGATGCGATGTCGCATCAGGAATCACTTGCCCTTGTGCGAGCGGCAGCAGAGGATCACGAACATGGCCAGCAGTAAGCGGAGTGTCGCGAACTCATCCACTCTCTCTGGATGGTTCAAGTCCAGTTACAGCGGCGGAAGCCAGGGAGACTGCCTGGAGGTCGCCGCCGGCCATGCCGCCGTCCCCGTCCGCGACAGCAAGTCCCCCGCAGGCCCCGCCATTGTCTTCGCCACAGCAGGCTGGGCCTCCTTCGTCATCGCCGTCAAGAGAGGCGAGCTGGCGGTCTGACACGTCGAGGGCTCCGGCGGCACATCTCGGAGGAACACGAACATGCACAACGCTGAGCACAGGTTCACCGGCTGGTACAAGTCCAGCTATAGCGGGGGCTCCAACGGCGAGTGCCTTGAGGTCGCGGGCGGCTACGCCTCCGTCCCCGTACGCGACAGCAAGGCGGGCCCGGCCGGGCCCGCTGTCGTCTTCTCCACGGACGGCTGGGCGTCGTTCGTCGCCGCGGTCAAGCACGGGCAGCTGACCGCCTGATACTTCGCGGGCCCCGGCGCTGCGTCGGGCGGCAGCCGGAAAACATCCCCCGGCGGCGTCCACGACACCCCCGTAAAGGCCCTCCGGGGCCCGTGGAGCGGCCCGCGTGCCGGATGCGGAACGAGGGTGTCGGGCCGCTCCTCCCGCCGCGCCGCAGGCTCTGCGAGGCACCCCGCACGCATAGGCTGACCTGGCCTTACGCCGGTAACCCTCCTAAACTTCCCTCATCGGGAAGGGGGGTTCCGGATGGACCGGAATGTGCGCTCGGTCGAGGACGTTCTGCGGCTCATGGACGACCTGTTCGCACCCGAGGCGGACCGGTGGACGGAGAAGGCCGGGAACTGGTGGGACGGGTTCTACGAGGACCGGTCGAAGCCCGTGCCGTTCTTCGTGGCGAAGCCCGACGAGACGCTCGTCTCCTACGTGGAACGTGGCCTGGTCACCCCGGGGCGCGCGCTCGACCTGGGCTGCGGCCCCGGACGCAACGCCCTGTACCTCGCCTCGCTCGGCTTCGAGGTGGACGCGGTCGATCTGTCGCCCGGGGCCGTCGCCTGGGCCGGGGAACGCGCCGGGGAGGCGGGTGCGGACATCCGGTTCCACTGCGGGGACGCCTTCGCCGAGGGTGCACCGCAGGGACCGTACGACCTGATCCACGACTCCGGGTGCTTCCACCATCTGCCGCCGCACCGCCGGATCACGTATCTCGCGTACGTGGACCGGGTCCTGGCGCCCGGCGGGCAGCTGTCGCTCGGCGCCTTCGCCTCCGGGGAGATGGGCTCGGAACTGCCCGACGTCGAGCTCTACCGGACGGCGCGCCTGCACGGCGGTCTGGCGTACACCGCGGAGTCGCTGCGCTGGATCTTCACGGGCCCGGAAGGGGTGACGGGAGGCCTGGAGGAGGTCGAGCTGCGCCGGATGCGAGACGAGCCGGCCGAATCTCCGTGGTTCGGGGAGGAGTTCATGTGGGGAGCGCTGTTCCGGAGGCCCGGGGAGGACCGCGCCGGGCGCTGACCGCCGGGGCACCGGGACTGTCAGGACGTCTGCTTGTCGCCACCGCTGGGTGCGTGGCTCAGGTCCACGACACAGAAGATGTTGTCGTCCGGGTCGGCGAGCACAACGAAGTCGGGATCGGGAGGGTAGTGGTCCCAGTCGACGGTTCGCGCGCCAAGACCGACCAGCCGCTGGACCTCCGTCCGTTGTTCCTCGGCCGTGTCCGTGAAGAGGTCCAGGTGGACACGGGGATGCTGTTCGGCCGGAGAGCCGCTGCGCATCAGGCCGAGGGCCCGGCCGGAGCCGTCGGCGTACATGAGCGTCCGCCACGTCTCGGTCTTCCACTCCTCGGCGGCGACCAGGTTCAACGCCTCGGTCCAGAAGGCCACTGCGCGGGGGATGTCCGTTACACCGATGACGGTGATTCCTAGTCTCAGCATGGGCGCGAGCCTAATGGCTGCCCCGTACGGATCTCGGATCTCGAATCTCGAATCTCGAATCTCGAATCTCTCCAGCTTCGAACAAAGCGCGGGCCTGCTCACTCTTTCGTGGGTACGGGAAAGGGGGCGGGCCCGACGCTTGAGCTCCGAGATTCGAGGGTCGAGACGCGAGCTTCGAGATTCGAGCGGTGCCGTTATCCGGAAGGAAAAGAAGGGGTTTGGGTAAACCCTCCCCACCTCCCCGACCCGTAACGCTCAGCAAGTGTGACTATTCGTGATCAGGTTGCGGCGTACTGTCACAGCTGCATACGTTGCCCTCACCAAAACGACCCCGACGCGGTGTTCTTCGCACCGGCCGGGGTCTCACCCCAAGATCGAACGGACCGACCTCGTGGCTATCGAGAACCTTAGCCCTGCCCCGCGCACAGCCGCAGCTTCGCGCCCGTACGCCAAAGCCGCCCCCGCCTACGGAAAGCGCACGGCACCCGACCAACGTCCGCACAGCGCGCATGACTTCGCGCTGCTGCCGGAACGGGAGCGGTACGTCGCCGGATATGTCGACCGGCTTCCCGACGGAAGCGCCATGGACGTCAAGTCGCTGGCCAAAGCACTCCCCCTGTACGGCCAGATGGCCGTCGGCAGCGCCCTCCGGGCCCTGAGCGCGGCCGGTCACCTGCGCCGCGTGCGATGTCAGGTCGTCGACGCGGAGAGCCAGAGCCGCTGGGTCACCCGCACCTTCTGGTCCCGTACCGCACGAGACAGCGAGTGGTGGGCCGCCTTCGCTCACGCCGGGGACCAGCGGACCATTCCGCTGCCCGAGACGGAACCCGCCGCGCCCCCACCGCTCTGGGCGGCCACGCGACCCGAGGAGCCCGTGGCCGCCGAGGCCCGGACGGTTCAAGCCGAGCCGGTGCGGCCGTCCGAGCCCTCCCAGCCCCCTCCCGCGCCTGTGGTGCCACTCGTCCCCCCGCAGCGGCACGCCGGTGAGGGCAGCCCGGCCGTCCCCTCGCCCGCATACCTCGCCCTGGCCCAACTAGGCTGCGAGGAACCTCGCCTGGCTCTCTCCGCCGCCGATTGCGCTGTCCTCGAAGAGCTGGCTTCCGCCTGGCTGGACCGGGGCGTGAACGCGGGCTACCTCACCCGGGCCCTCACCGCTGGACTTCCCGCGCAGGTCGACTCCCCCGTCGGCTTCGTACGCAGTCGGCTCATCGCCAAGCTCCCGCCCAGCCTGCCCGTCGCGGCGTCGCGTCCCGCACCCGCCGGCCCTGTCCGCCGCATCATGATGGAGTGCACCGAATGCGGCGTGCCCGGCCCACCCGAGGCACTGCCCGACGGCCTCTGCCGAGCCTGCCGCGCGCCTGCCCAGGTCACCGGCGGCGCCCCGGGGCCCACCGCTTCGGAGCCCGCCGGACGCGACATCAACGCGCTGGTCGGCGATCTCCGCAATCTGATGCGGACGCCCTGACCCCCGGTGGTGGAGCGCCGCTGCTTGAGATCCCCGGCCACGAGATCCGCCTCGTACGCGATCTTGTTACGGCGGGCGGTGATGCTCGTGAACTGCGCCTTCAGCGTCTTGTCCGTGTACACGGTCCGGCCGCCGAACCAGGCGTTGATCTGTAGCCTGCGCGAAGGAACACATCGGCACTGAATCGGCTTGAAGTGGCAGTCCCAGGCAGGACCGGCCAGTACCGTGCGCCGAATGAACAGTGCTTCCCCCACGTCTCCCGCCTTCCGTCTGATCGTCACAGGCGGTGGCACCGGCGGCCACACTTATCCCGCCCTGACCGCGATCCGTGCGTTGCAAGAACGGCTGGCCGGTGAGGGCCGGACGCTCGATGTGCTGTGGATCGGGACACCTGAGGGGCTGGAGGCCCGAATTGCCCCGGCGGAAGGCATCGCCTTCACCACGGTCGCGACCGGCAAAATCCGACGCTCCAGCAATCCGTTGAAGATGCTGAGCCTTGCCAACGCGAAGGACATGGCGCGCGTGCCGCTCGGCGTGGTCCAAGCCCGCAGGATCATCTCGAAGTTCCGGCCCGACGTCGTACTCGCTACGGGCGGCTACGTGGCCGTTCCCGCTGGGCTCGGTGCCCGACTGTGCCGGCGACCGCTGGTCCTCCATGAGCAGACCGTGCGCCTGGGGCTCGCGAACCGAAAGCTGGCTGGCTCGGCGACAAGGATCGCGGTCTCGTCGGAGTCGACAGTGCCGCTGCTTCCGGAGGCGGTCCGGGGCGCTGCGGTCGTCACGGGTAATCCCGTGCGCCCTGAGGTGTTGTCGGGGCACCCGGACAAAGCGGTGGAAGCCCTCGGCCTGACGGCGTTCGACCGGCGGCTCCCCACTGTGTACGTCACTGGCGGTGCGCAGGGGTCGCAGCAGATCAACGAAGTCGTACGGGGAGCCCTGCCCTGGCTGCTGGGGCGGGCGAACGTGATCCACCAGTGCGGACCCGCCAACGTGGAGGAGTTGCGGCATCACGCCGCGGGCCTCCCCGTGGAACTAGTGGGCCGCTACCACCTTGCCGGGTTCATGGGCCCGGAGCTCCCTGATGTACTGGCGCTCGCCGACGTAGTGGTCTCCCGCAGCGGCGCCGGCACGCTTGCCGAGCTCACAGCGCTGGGCAAACCGGCCGTGTTCATCCCACTCGCCTCCTCGGCCGGGAACGAGCAGGCCCACAACGCCCGGCACCTGGCGGAGTCCGGCGCCGCTGTCGCGCTGCTGGGTGAGGTGACAGCGGCGGGCCTCACCGACGCGGTGGGCCCGCTCCTCACGGACCCCGGCCGTCGGGACGCGATGGCGGAGCGGGCCCGGGCGCACGGGAGGCCGGATGCAGCGGCCAGGCTCGTGGATGTGATCCTGGCAGCTGCATCCGGCTGAGGCAGGTGTTACAAGTGGCCGAGGTGCAGTGCCGTGCCTGCCTCGATCAGCACGGCACAGTCGTTGAACACCTCGTCGCTCTGGCCCATCGGGTCGGGGACATCGCGGTCGCCGAGGTAGAGGCCGAGCTTCGGGGAGTTGTCCTCGGTACAGGTCGCGCGCAGCGTTCCGAGGACCGCGGCGTCCATCGTCAGCACAATGTCTGCCCAGTCCAGCATTTCCAGCGTGATCTGCTGGGCTCGGTGGGCGCTGAGGTCGTAGGACAGACCTAGGGGGTCTCTTACGGATCACTGGTGGAGGTTCGATCGCAGGGCCTGCTGGCGTCGGCAGAACTGCTGCCTGCGACGATGCGCCTGTGAGCTATGACCTTGCTGTGTGGGACGGCGACCGTCCACTCGACAACCACCAAGCTGGCTCGACCTACGACGAGCTCTACGAGCGCTACCTGGAGTCGGACGATGTCGTCGTGCCTCCGGCGCCGCGCATCACGGCGTACGTGGAAGCACTCGTCGCGCGATACCCGGACGACATCGACCTCAGTGTCGTATGGGCGTCGCCACCGGTCATCGATGAGGCATCGGGGCCGATCGTGTACCTGCTCATGTCATACGGCAAGGCTGAGGAGGTGTCCGAGTACGCAGCTTCGCTGGCTCGCGACCATGGGCTCATCTGCTTCGATCCACAGGGAGAGTGCCTCCGGCCGTAAGCGATCATTTCAGCAGGCGGACCAGAGGAAGATGGCCGCGACGAGGAGGCCGGCACGGTAGACCGTGGCGGTTTTCTCGTAGCGGGTGGCCAGACCGCGCCATTGCTTGATTCGATTGATGCAGCGTTCGACGGTGTTGCGTTGCTTGTATGCCTCGCGGTCGAATCCGGGTGGGCGCCCACCGCTGCGGCCTCTGCGCTTGCGGTTGGCGATCTGGTCGGCAGGTTGCGGGATCACGGCCCGTACTCCGCGTCGTCGCAGGTGGTCCCGGATGGCTCTTGATGAGTACGCCTTGTCCGCCAGCACCATGAAGGGCCTGGTCCTGGGCCTGCCAACTCGGCGAGGGATCCGAATGGCAGCCATCACGTGATCGAACGCCGGCGCGTCTCCGGCCTGGCCGGGCGTGAGTACGAAGCCCGACGGGCGACAGCGGCTGTCAGCAGCGAGATGGATCTTCGTGGTCAAGCCACCACGAGACCGTCCAATCGCGTGGTCTTCGGGTTCGTCAGCCGGAGCCCCTTTTTGCGGGCGCCGGCGCCGTTTTGGTGCACGCGCACGATCGTGGAGTCCACCGCCACTACCCAGTCCACGTCGCCTTCGGCATCGGCCTGGGCGAGAAGCGCGGTGAAGACCCGTTCCCATGTGCCATCGATGGCCCAGTTCCGCAGCCGCGTATAGACGCCCTTCCACGAGCCGTACTCGGCCGGGAGGTGCACCCACTGCGACCCGGTCTGGAACTTCCAGGCGATGGCATCGATCATCTGCCGGTGATCACGCCACCGCCCGCCTCATCTTGGCGTTCGATCAGGCAACAACGGCTCTATCCGCGCCCACTGGGCGTCAGCCAACGGCACGACTAAACCAACGATCCGATGATCGGAAAGAAACGCCCTGGACAGAACACCTAGGGCCGGCTCCAGTCGCCCAGTACGGTCGGGTGCGCCCAGTGCAACATCGTCACGGCATGAACGAGGCGGGCGTCCGGCCAGCCGCTCACCGCCCGGTAACTGCCCTCGTCGAAGTGCATCACCTCCTGGCCGTCACACCCCCACCGGGTCGTCAACGGCATCCGCGGGAACTCGCCCCCGAGAGGAATCAACACCAGCATCACCGCCCACACCGGCGAGAACAGCCACCACAGGAACCAGCCGGCCAAGTGCCCCTTGCGGCCGAGCAGCACCGGGCCACCGCTCACCTCCACCCGCCACGACGTACGGGCGAAGCGGAAGATGCTCCCCCGCCGGCGCGTCACTCGCGCCAACAACTCACCCTGGGAGCCGAGCACGCGGTACACAGCCGTGCCGGACTCCGCCGACTCGGTGTCGATCACCATCACCCAGGCCTGCCGATGCGGGTCTCCCCACAGCGTCAGATGCCGCCAGTCCCTGTCCTGCGTCCTCTTGTCCCGCTTGACGTCCTCGACGAACAACTCGTACCTGGGCACCTGCGCAGACGCGTCCCCACCAGGTCCCCACGCCAGCACCGGACCCGGCCACGTCCCGGGCGGCTGCTTCTTCAGCTCGCGCTCGCCCAGTTGCATCCTGACATTGATCCTGGTCCCGGCTGCCACACCCGTCACGTATGTCATCCCGCCCCCGTCCGATCGGCCGAGCCGGCCAAGCTCCCCCCGATACAGCGAAACGGGGCCCGGTCTTTCGACCGGACCCCTCCCGCTCTCCCCCAATGTCAGGGCTTCCCCATCCCCCCGGATACACCCCCCGGAAGCTCCCGACTACAGATATGACCCGGCAGAGCCCCGGAGGGTTGCACGGTCGGGCAATCTTTTTTGCCCGAGAGGTCACCTCCGCCGATACCGCCCGGTCACGGGGTCAGCAGGCGTGCTCCGCATACCGGGCGGCGACCTCGGCCAGCACCTCCGAGCCGTCGCGGGCCCACAGCTCCTCGTTGAAGATCTCCACCTCGATCGGGCCGTCGAAGCCCGTCGCCTCGACCGCCGTCCGGAAGGCGCGGAAGTCCACGCAGCCGTCGCCCAGTTGGCCCCGGCCGACCAGCACGCCCGCCGGCAGCGGGGTGATCCAGTCGGCGAGCTGGAAGGAGTGGATCCGGCCGCCCGCGCCCGCGCGGGCGATCTGCGCCGGCGCCTGGTCGTCCCACCACAGGTGGTAGGTGTCGACGACGACCCCGACCTGGTCCGCCGGGAAGCGTTCCGCGAGGTCCAGGGCCTGGGACAGCGTGGAGACCACGCAGCGGTCGGAGGCGAACATCGGGTGCAGCGGTTCGATCGCCAGGCGCACGCCGCGCTCCGCCGCGTACGGGGCCAGTTGCCCCAGGGCGTCCGCGATGCGCTCGCGGGCGCCGTACAGGTCCTTGGATCCGGCCGGGAGGCCGCCCGAGACCAGCACCAGGGTGTCCGTGGACAGGCCCGCCGCCTCATCGAGCGCCGCGCGGTTGTCGTCCAGGGCGCGGGCCCGCCCGGCCGGGTCGAGGGCGGTGAGGAAGCCGCCCCGGCAGAGGCTGGTGACGGACAGGCCCGCGTCGGAGAGGAGACGGGCTGTCGCCTCTACGCCGTACTCCTGGACGGGGGCCCGCCACAGGCCCACCTTGTCGATGCCCGCCTTCACGCAGCCCTCGGTCAGCTCCGGCAGCGACCACTGCTTGATGGTCTCCTGGTTGATGGAGAGACGGCCGTCGTTCATCGGGTGCCTCCGTTGACCGTGAGGAGCGCGCGCATCCGGGACTCGGCCAGTTCCGGGTCGGGGAACAGGCCCAGCCGGTCGGCCAGTTCGTACGCCTTCGCCAGATGCGGCAGCGAGCGGGCCGACTGGAGGCCGCCCACCATCGTGAAGTGGTCCTGGTGGCCGGCCAGCCAGGCGAGGAACACCACGCCCGTCTTGTAGTAGCGGGTCGGCGACCGGAAGAGGTGACGGGACAACTCGACCGTCGGGTCCAGGAGTTCGCGGAAGCCCTTGGTGTCGCCGGTGTCCAGGACCCGGACCGCGTGGGCGGCCAGCGGGCCGAGCGGGTCGAAGATGCCGAGCAGGGCGTGGCTGAAGCCCCGGTCGTCGCCCGCGATCAGCTCGGGGTAGTTGAAGTCGTCGCCCGTGTAGCAGCGCACCCCGCTGGGCAGCCGGCGCCGGACGTCGATCTCGCGCTCCGCGTCGAGGAGGGAGATCTTGATGCCGTCGACCTTGTCCGGGTGCTCCGCGATGACCTGGAGGAAGGTGTCGGTGGCCGCGTCGAGGTCCGCGGAGCCCCAGTAGCCGTCCAGCGCCGGGTCGAACATCGGGCCGAGCCAGTGCAGCACGACCGGCTCGGTGGCCTGGCGCAGCAGGTGCGCGTACGTCTCCAGGTAGTCCTGCGGGCCGTTCGCCGCGGCGGCGAGTGCGCGGGAGGCCATCAGGATGGCCTGCGCACCGCTCCCCTCGACCAGGGCGAGCTGCTCCTCGTACGCGGACCGGACCTCTGCCAGCGAGGCGGGGCCGGGCGGGAGCTGGTCGGTGCCGACGCCGCAGGCGATCGCGCCGCCGACGGACCTGGCCTCCGCCGCCGAGCGGCGGATCAGCTCGGCGGCGCCGGCCCAGTCCAGGCCCATGCCGCGCTGGGCGGTGTCCATGGCCTCCGCGACCCCGAGGCCGTGCGACCAGAGGTGGCGGCGGAAGGCGAGGGTGGCGTCCCAGTCGACGGCGGCCGGGGAGTCGGGGCTGACGTCGGCGTACGGGTCGGCCACGACGTGGGCGGCCGAGAAGACCGTACGGGAGGCCAGGGGCGCCCCGCCGGGGGCGAGGTCGAGGGGGGTGGTGCGGGGCTCGTACGGCCCCTGCGGGAGGTGGATGGTCACGAGATCAACTCCGGTGCGCCCTGCGGGAGGTGGGTGGTCACTGGATCAACTCCGGTGCGCCCTGTGGGAGGTGGGTGGTCACTGGATCAACTCCGGTGCGCCCTGCGGGAGGTGGATGGTCACAGGCTGAGCTCCGGGACGTCGAAGCGGCGGCCGTCCGCGGAGGACTTGAGGCCTAGCTCCGCGAGCTGGACGCCGCGCGCGCCCGCCATCAGGTCCCAGGTGTAGGGCTCGTCCAGCACGATGTGGCGCAGGAACAGCTCCCACTGGGCCTTGAAGCCGTTGTCGAAGACGGTGTTGTCGGGGACTTCCTGCCACTGGTCGCGGAAGGACTCGGTGGCCGGGAGGTCGGGGTTCCAGACCGGCTTGGGGGTGGCCGAGCGGTGCTGGACGCGGCAGTTGCGCAGCCCCGCGACGGCGGAACCGTGGGTGCCGTCGACCTGGAACTCGACCAGCTCGTCGCGGTTGACCCGCACCGTCCAGGAGGAGTTGATCTGCGCGACGGCGCCGCTCTCCAGCTGGAAGATGCCGTACGCGGCGTCGTCGGCGGTCGCGGCGTACGGCTTGCCGTACTCGTCCCAGCGCTCCGGGATGTGCGTCTGGACGTGCGCCTGGACGGTGGTGACCCGGCCGAACAGCTCGTGGAGCACGTACTCCCAGTGCGGGAACATGTCGACGACGATGCCGCCGCCGTCCTGCGAGCGGTAGTTCCAGGAGGGGCGCTGGGCCTCCTGCCAGTCGCCCTCGAAGACCCAGTAGCCGAACTCGCCGCGCACGGAGAGGATCTCCCCGAAGAAACCGCCGTCGATGAGGCGCTTCAGCTTCAGCAGGCCCGGCAGGAAGATCTTGTCCTGGACGACGCCGTGCTTGATGCCGGCGTCCCGGGCGAGCCGGGCCAGCTCCAGGGCGCCTTCGACGTCGGTGGCGGTGGGCTTCTCGGTGTAGATGTGCTTGCCCGCCGCGATGGCCTTCTTGATCGCGTCGACGCGCGCCGAGGTGACCTGGGCGTCGAAGTAGATGTCGATGGTCTCGTCCGCGAGCACCGCGTCGAGGTCGGTCGACCACTCGGTGAGGCCGTGCTGCTCGGCAAGCGCCTCCAGGGCGTGGGCCCGGCGGCCGACGAGGACCGGCTCGGGCCAGAGCACGTCGCCGTTGCCGAGGTCGAGGCCGCCCTGCTCCCTGATCGCGAGGACCGAGCGCACCAGGTGCTGCCGGTATCCCATGCGACCCGTGACGCCGTTCATGGCGATGCGCACTGTCCTGCGTGTCACGAAAGTTCCTCCATACAGTCGTAGCAAGCGCTTTCTATCGGGGATGACGCTAGCCTGCCGACAGCGGCCCGGACAAGAGGGGCCCACCGATTGGACCTCTCCCCCCATCACTCCCCCGGAGGAATCTCGATGACAGTCACCCTGGCGGACGTGGCGGCTCGCGCCCGGGTGTCCCCGGCCACGGTGTCCCGTGTGCTGAACGGCAACTACCCGGTGGCCGCGTCCACTCGGGAGCGGGTCCTGCGTGCGGTGGACGATCTGGACTACGTGCTGAACGGGCCCGCCAGCTCACTCGCGGCGGCCACCTCCGACCTGATCGGCATCCTGGTCAACGACATCGCGGACCCGTTCTTCGGGATCATGGCGGGCGCCGCGCAGTCGGAGATCGGCGGTCCGGGCGACGGTTCCGGCCGGGCGGGCGGCGAGAAGCTCGCGATCGTCTGCAACACCGGCGGCACCCCGGAACGCGAGCTCACCTACCTGACCCTGCTCCAGCGCCAGCGCGCCGCCGCCGTCGTCCTCACCGGCGGCGCGGTGGAGGACCCGGCGCACCAGGCCGCGATGTCCGCGAAGCTGGCGAAGCTCGCGGACGCCGGGACCAGAGTGGTCCTGTGCGGGCGGCCCCCGCTGCCGGACAGCGCATCGGTCCTGGCCGCGCTCGCCTTCGACAACCGGGGCGGCGGCCGGCGGCTGACCGAGCACCTGATCTCGCTGGGCCACCGCAGCATCGGCTACGCGGCGGGACCGCTGGAGCGGACCACGACCCGCCACCGGCTGGAGGGCCACCACGAAGCGATGAGGGCGGCGGGGCTGTACGGGGACGGAGACGGGGGCGGTGCTGCCGCAGCCAAGGACGGGGGCTCCCGTACCGAGGAGCGCCTCACCGTGCACGGCTCCTACGACCGCAGCTCCGGCTACGACGCCACGGTCGAACTCCTGCGCCGCGAACCGGGGATCACGGCCGTCGTCGCCGCGAACGACACGGTGGCCCTGGGCGCCGCCGCGGCGATCCGCGACCGCGGTCTGCGCATCCCCGAGGACGTCTCGGTGGCCGGCTTCGACGATCTGCCGTTCTCGGTGGACGTGGTCCCGGCGCTGACGACCGTACGGCTGCCGCTCTTCGAGGCGGGGGCGCGGGCGGGCCGGCTGGCGATGGGCAAGGAGACCCCGCCGCCGGGCGGCATCGCGACGATCCCGGCGGAGCTGATGGTGCGCGGCTCGACGGCGGCGCCCCGGGGGTGACCCCGCTTCCGGTGACCGGGTCCGCGGGGGACTTGATTCCCCGTGACCGGATCCGCAGGGAGATGACTTCGTTCCCCGTGACCGGATCCGCCGGGCGGGTACTTGCTTCCCCGTACCCGGGGCATCCGTAGTTCAGGCCGCAAGCCGATGAAGTGCCGGCCACCGACCGGGCCGTACGGTGCGGTGGCAGGGCAGGTACCGATGGAAGGACATGCACGTGAAGCTCGCTTTCTCCACCCTCGGGGTGCCGGGGCTGCCGATATCCGAGGTCGTCCGGCTGGCCGCCGAGCACGGCTACCAGGGGGTGGAGCTGCGCGCCCACCCGGAGGAGCCGGTGCACCCCGGGCTCTCGATGCTCGAACGCGCCGACGTGGTCGAGGAGTTCAAGCGGGGCGGGATCGAGATCCTGACCGTGGCCGGTTATGTCAGGGCCGCGGCGGAGGGCGAGGACCAGCCGGTGCTCGACGAGCTCGCCGGCCTGGTGGAGCTGGCCCGGGACCTGGGCGCACGCAATGTCCGGGTCTTCCCCGGCGGCGGCGACCAGGACCCCGAGACCGCCGACGCGACCGCCGCCCGCAGGCTGGCCGCCGCCGCTCCGTACGCCGCGGACATGGGCGTACGCATCCTGCTGGAGACCCACGACTCGCACCGCGCGGGAGCCGCCGTGGCGCGGGTGGTGGGGACGGTGGGGCACGGGAGCATCGGTGCGCTGTGGGACATCATGCACACCTGGCTGGCCGGTGAGGAACCGGTCGCGAGCCATGCGGTGCTGGCCCCGCACCTGGGCTACGTCCAGGTGAAGGACATCGCCTCCGCCGAGGAGACCGAGCCCCTCGCCCTGGGCGCCGGGGTGCTGCCGCTGCGGGCCTGCCTGGACACCCTGGACGCGGACAGCTGGGTCTGCTGGGAGTACGAGAAGCGCTGGCACCCGGGGGCGGCGGAGCTGCCGGGGCTGCTGAGCGCGGGGCGCGAGCACCTGCTGCGGCTGGGCGCGCCGAAGCAGTAGGGCCGCCGCCCGCCGGAGCCGGCCCTCAGACGGGGGCCGGCTCCGGGCTCTTCGGCGTCACGCCCCTGGGCCGCCGCGCCCCCGCCAGCGAGGTCAGCGCCACCCCGCCGACCAGCAGCGCCGCCGCGCACCACCGCAGCGGGCTCACCGACTCGTCGAGCAGCAGGGCGGCGGACGACATCCCGAAGACCGGCACCAGCAGGGTGAACGGGGCCACAGAGGACGCCGGGTACCGGCTCAGCAGGAAGCCCCAGGCCCCGAAGCCGAACACCGTGGTGATCCAGGCGACGTAGACGATGATTCCGGCGGCGCTCCAGTCGAGCGCGGCCAGTGCCCGCGTATCACGGTCCCAGCCCTCGAAGAGGAGCGAGAGCCCGAGCAGCGGCAGCACCGGGACGGTGGAGACCCAGACCATGAAGTTGAGGGCGTCGGGCGGGGCGGCCTTGCGGGTCAGCACGTTGGACACGCCCCAGCAGGCCGCCGCCGCGATCACCAGGACGAAGGCGAGGACCGGCCCGCTCGCCCCTTCGTCGACCGCCGCGACCCCGATGCCGGCGAGGGCCACGCCCATCCCCAGCACCCTTACCCGCCCCGGCCGTTCGCCCAGCGCGAGCGCCGCGAACAGGGCGGTGAAGACGGCCTGGACCTGGAGGACCAGGGAGGAGAGTCCGGCGCCCATCCCCCGGTCCATGCCGATGAACAGCAGCCCGAACTTGGCCATCCCGAGGACAAGACCCACCCCCACGATCCACTTCCACGCGACCTTCGGGCGGCCGACGAAGAAGACCGCGGGCAGCGCCGCGACCAGGAAGCGCAGGGCGGAGAAGAGCAGCGGTGGGAAGTGGGCGAGGCCCAGCTCGATGACGACGAAATTGACACCCCAGACGGCTGCCACCAGGGCGGCCAGGGCGATGTGGAGGGGACGCATGTCCCGAGGATCACCCGCATCGACCGTTTAGCACCAGCGCGGATTTCTTCATGGTGAAATTGAGTGTTGCTAACGAATTGAATGTGCCGACACATTGATGGTTCCAGGAGGCCCCGGTGCTCGATCTCTCCCGGCTGCGCGCGCTGCACGCCATCTCCGTCCACGGTTCCGTCGCGGGCGCCGCCGCCGCGCTCGGCTACACCCCGTCGGCGGTCTCGCAGCAGATCACCAAGCTGGAGCGGGAGACCCGTACGACGCTGCTGGAGCGTCGCGGACGCGGGGTCGCGCTCACCGAGGAGGCGCTCCATCTGGCCGCCACCGCCCAGCAGTTGCTGGCGATCGTGGAGCAGGCGGAGACGACGCTGGAGGAGCGCAGGGGGCTGCCGACGGGGCGGCTGTCGATCGGCGCGTTCGCCTCGGCGGCGCGCGGGCTGCTGCCCGGGGTGCTGGCGGAGCTGGACCGCGAGCACCCGGCCCTGGACGTCCGGATGACCGAGGTCGATCCGCACCTCTCGGTCGACCTGGTGGCCAAGGGCGTGATCGACCTGGCCGTCGCGCACGACTGGGACATCGCGCCGCTGCCCGCCCCGGAGGGCGTGGCGCAGGCGGTGATCGGGGAGGACCGCTGCGATCTGCTGGTGCCCGCGGGTCACCGGCTGGCGGGCCGGGACGGGGTGCGGCGCGAGGAGTTGGCGCGGGAGCGGTGGATCTGCCAGCCACCCGGGACGGTCTGCCACGACTGGCTCGTACGGACGCTGCGCACGGCGGGCTACGAGCCGGACATCCGGCACCAGGCCGAGGAGAATCACACCCAACTGGCCCTGCTCGCCGCCGGTCTCGGGGTCGCGATGATGCCCCGGCTGGGGCGCGGACCGCTGCCGGACGGGGTGGTGGCGGTGCGGATCGAGCCGGTTCCGGTGCGCCGGCTGTACGCGCTGTGGCGTACGGAGGCGGCCCGCCGCCCCGCGATCACGGCGGCCGTCTCGGCGCTCCAGGCGCACGGCGCGGACGTGGGGCTGCGGTAGCGGCGGCCGGTTCCGGGGCGCGGCGCTCTCCGGCGGGGACGCGCTCAAACGGTCCGCACCCTTGACCGGAAGTTATTTTCTGGATATCCGTGATCCTTGGAAGTTTCTTTCACCATCATCTCGTCACCGAGTACGGCCGAAGGAGCTCACGTGCACCACCGCCCCTCCAGACGCACCCTCCTCACCGCCACCGCCGCCACCGCAGTCGTCGCGGCGACGGGCACGGCGGTCGCCCCCGGCGCCGTCGCCGCCCCGAACTCCTCGGGCAGCAGCCACAACTCCGCAGCCACCACCCGGCGGCTGAAGCGGATCGTCTCCCGGATGAGCCTGGAGGAGAAGGTCGGCCAGCTGTTCGTCATGCGGGTCTACGGGCACTCCGCCACCGAGCCCGACCAGGCCGACATCGACGCCAACCTCGCCGAGATCGGCGTGCGCACCGCGGCGGAGATGATCGCCAAGTACCACGTCGGCGGCATCATCTACTTCACCTGGGCGCACAACACCCGTGACCCGCACCAGATCGCGGATCTCTCCAACGGCATCCAGCGCGCCGGTCTGGCGGGTCCCAGCTCCCTGCCGCTCCTCATCTCCACCGACCAGGAGCACGGCATCGTCTGCCGGGTCGGTGAGCCCGCCACGCTGATGCCGGGCGCGATGGCGCTGGGCGCGGGCCGTTCGCGCTCCGACGCCCGTGAGGCGGGACGCATCGCGGGCGCAGAGCTGGCCGCGATCGGCATCTGCCAGAACTACGCCCCGGACGCGGACGTCAACGTCAACCCGGCGAACCCGGTGATCGGGGTGCGCTCCTTCGGCTCGGACCCGCAGTCGGTGGCCGGGATGGTCGCGGCCCAGGTGAAGGGGTACCAGAGCGCCGGGATCGCCTCCACGGCCAAGCACTTCCCCGGTCACGGCGACACCAGCACCGACAGCCACACCGGACTGCCGGTCATCACCCACACCCGCGAGCAGTGGGCCGAGCTGGACAGGCCGCCGTTCCGGGCCGCGATCGCCGCCGGTATCGACTCGATCATGACCGCGCACATCGTGGTGCCCGCGCTCGACCCGGCCGAGGACCCCGCGACCCTGTCCCGGCCCATCCTCACCGGAATCCTGCGCGAGGAGCTGGGGTACGACGGCGTCGTGGTCACCGACTCGCTCGGCATGGAGGGCGTGCGGACCAAGTACGGCGACGCGCGCGTGCCGGTGCTCGCCGTACAGGCGGGCGTCGACCAGCTGCTCAACCCGCCGGACCTCGACGTCTCCTGGAACGCCCTGCTGGCGGCCGTGAAGAGCGGCGAGGTCAGTGAGGCCCGGATCGACGAATCGATCCTGCGCATCCTGCGGCTGAAGACGAAGCTGGGGCTGTTCGAGGACCCGTTCGTCAGCCGCCGGGGCGTGGACCGTACGGTCGGCACCCGGTCGCACCTGGCCGCCGCCGACCGGATCGCGGAGCACACCACCACGCTGCTGGCCAACGAGGGCGCGCTGCTGCCGCTGTCGCGCCGCTCGCACCGGAAGCTGCTGGTGGTGGGGGCCGATCCGGCCTCCCCGTCCGGTACGACGGGACCGCCGACCGCCACCCTGGCCGCGGAGTTCAAGGAGCTGGGGTACGCGGCCACCGCCCTGTCCACCGGCACCGCGCCCGCCCAGGCGGACATCGACGCGGCGGTGGCGGCCGCGCGGGGCAAGGACGCGGTGGTGGTGGGCACGTACAACGTCACGGCGACCAGCTCGCAGCGGACCCTGGTGAGCGCGCTGGCCGCGACCGGCGTGCCGGTGATCACGCTCGCGATCCGCAATCCGTACGACATCGCCCAGCTGGACGGTACGGGGCACGCGGCGAGCCTCGCCGCGTACTCCTGGACGGATGTCGAACTGCGGGCGGCGGCCCGGGTGATCGCGGGCCGCGCCGAACCTCGTGGCACCCTGCCGGTGCCGGTCCAGCGCGCGGACGACCCGTCGCGGGTGCTGTACCCGGTGGGCTACGGGCTGTCGTACTGAAGCCCTGAAGCGATCCGTGCCGGCGGCCGCTGCGGCCGCCGGCACGGTGCAGGCGCTACGGGCGCCGGTGGCCGAGCCGGTGCTCGGTCGTCAGGTCCCGCTTGTCGAGCACCGCGTCGAACTCGGCGAGCGGCTTCGCCTTCGCCGGGTCCGCCTGGACGGCGGCCGGGGAGACGCCCGCCCAGCGCAGGATGGCGGCGGTGGCCGTGGCGTTCTCGGCCGGGACGAGACCGGCGACGGTCGCCCCGTGGTTGCCGCCGGGCACGGTGAAGACGTGACTGTCACGGGCTCCGCGGCCGAGCCGGAAGCGCTCCGCGCCGTAGGGGTCGTTCTCCCCGTACACGTACAGCATGTGGTCGGCGTGGTGCTGCACCCAGTTGTCGATGTCACGCATCGCCCCGGGCCGGAACTTCATCGGGATGGAGCGCGGCACGAAGGTGCGCGGCGGCTGGTAGCCGTAGCGGCTCAGCTTGCCGAGCCAGGGCTGCTTGATGTCGGGCGAGCCGAGCTGGGTGCCCGCCTGGTAGTAGTACGGCGTGTACGTCTCCAGGCCCTGGTCGGCGTAGGCGGAGAAGCCGGAGATCGAGTCGACGGAGTCCCAGATCGCCTGGTCCGTGGCGGACTTGGCGTCGGCCGGGAGGGAGTCGCAGTCGGCGAGCAGGCTGTACTGCCAGAACGCCCAGACGTAGTCCATGACGACGGCTTCGTACGCCTTGTCGAGCGAGCCGACGGTGTTGAAGGTGTAGCCGTTGTCTGCGGCGTACTGCCGGTACTTCTTCTCCAGCGGCTCCCGGCGGACGAGCGCCTGGCGCTGTACGCCGTTCAGCTTGTCGCGGCACTCCTTGGTCCCGACGTTCGCCAGGAACCGGTCGTACGTCGAGTCCTCCTTGTCGACCACGTCGTTGGGCGCGACGTAAGCGACGACACCGTCCATGTCCTTCGGGTAGTAGCGCTCGTAGTACGTGGCCGTCATGCCGCCCTTGGAACCGCCGGTGGTCAGCCAGTTCTTCGAGTAGATCTTCTTCAGCGCGGTGAAGACCCGGTGCTGGTCGCTGGCGGCCTGCCAGATGTCGAGCTTGGACCAGTCGGCGGGCGACGGGCGCGACGGGGTGAAGAACCGGTACTCCAGCGAGACCTGGTTGCCGTCCACGATCCGGGTCGGCTCGGAGCGGCTCGGGTTGGTGGAGACGTTGTATCCGCTGGTGAAGAACACCGTCGGGCGGGAGGTGTCCTTGTGCAGCAGGGTGATCCGCTGCTTGAACGTTCCCTTGGACGGGTGCCGGTGGTCGACCGGCTGGGTGTAGTCGAGGACGAAGTAGCGGTAGCCCGGGTAGGGCTTCTCCTCGATCAGGCTCATTCCCGGGATGGCCAGGATGCGGTCCTTGATGTCCGTACTCGTACCGGTGTCACCGACGGCGGAACGGAGCGCGGCCGGTTCTGCGGCGGTGGCCGCCCCGGCGGAGGCACCCGTCGCACTCACTGTGCCGATGAGCATCGCGAGCGACAGGACACCTCTGAGAGCCTTGCGCATTCTCACCCTCCCCTTGATTCACAACAGACCACGTGAACCTAGCGGGGCAACACCGGTGCCGCCAGACCCCCTTGCCGTGCGCCCGGCCACGTCACCCGGTCAGCACAGGATCCAGCCCGTGGTGCCCGTCTTCCCCGAGATCGTGCCGGACACCCGGACGCACCGGTTCAGCGCGTGGACCGTCACCGGACCGGCCTGCTGCGTGAAGTTGCCCTTGTCGACGACGGGGTGGCCGCCGCGCGGCTGGATCTGTACGGACATCTTGCGGCGCGCACCGGGCTTGACGGCGACCGCGAGGGCGCAGGCGTAGGAGCGGGTCCGGTAGACGCGCAGCTCGCCGGTGCCGAACTTCAGGGTCTTCGCGGGGCGTCCGGCGCAGACCGACGCGGCGTTCGCACCGGTCGCCCCGATGCCGCCGGCGAGCACCCCGAGGGCGGTGGCCAGGGCGAGTACCAGCAGCCGCGCGGAGCCCCCGCGCCCCGTGCGCCCGTCCGGCACCCCGGCCCGTCCGTTCGTCGCTCTTGTCACCAGCCACCCCATCGCATCGTCGAACACATGCGCCTCTTTCCGACGCATGCGCATATCTGCGTACGACGCCGGAGGCCATCCGGAGGTTGCACCGGGCGTGCTCCACATTCCGGGCAACCAAATCGCCACACGATGGCTCCAACAGGACAGAGCCATACGAAAGGAAGGCACCCTCATGACCCGACTCAGCACCACCCGGCACCCCCGCGGCCGCCGCGTCATCGGCCGCACCCTGCTCGCGGCCACGCTCCTGACCGCGGTCGCCGCCGTCCCGGCCGCCGCTGCCGTCGCACCCCAGCGGACGACCACCGCCGCGGCCCGCGACGACGTCTCAGAGGCGGAGGCCCAGCAGGTCTCCCACTTCTACGCCTCGTACCTCGACGCCGTCGCCGCGGAGGACGGCGGCAACCTCGCCACCGCGCTCCGCGGCTTCTACCTCACGCCCGAGCTGCGCCAGGAGCTGCGCGCCTGGGAGAAGACCAACCACGCCGACGGCGTGCTGCGCGCCCAGGACGTCCCGGCCGCCTTCCGCGTCACCGCGGGCGACAGCGGCGCCGGCCACGCCTGGACGCACGTCCGGCTCACCTGGGGTTCGGTCGCCCACCCGACGTACACGAACCTGACCGTGCAGTCGGAGCTGGGCACCGGGAAGATCTCCGGCATCCGCGGATAGCCCCGGACGGGCCCCGCGACTGCTCCCCGCTCAGACCCCGGCGGGCTCGTCCTCCCCTATGAAGGTGCGCCACAGCACGGCGTACTTCCCGTCCAGGGCGAGGAGTTCGTCGTGCGTGCCGTCCTCGACGACCCGGCCGTGGTCCATCACCACGACCCGGTCGGCGCGGGCGGCGGTGGTCAGCCGGTGGGCGACGACCAGGGTGGTGCGCCGGCCGGCCAGCCGGTCCGTCGCCTGGTTCACCAGCGCCTCGCTGGCCAGGTCGAGGGAGGCGGTGGCCTCGTCGAGCAGCAGGATGTCCGGATCGACGAGTTCGGCGCGGGCGAGTGCGATCAGCTGCCGCTGTCCGGCGGAGAGGTTGCGGCCCCGCTCCGCGACCTCGTGGAGGTAGCCGCCGTCCAGGGTGGCGATCATGTCGTGCGCGCCGACCGCCCTGGACGCCGCCTCCACCTGCGCGTCGGTGGCCTCCGGCCGCCCGTACGCGATGGCGTCGCGGACCGTGCCCGCGAAGAGGTACGCCTCCTGCGGGACGACTCCGAGCCGGTGCCGGTACGCGGTGAGGCCGAGGTGGCGCAGATCGGTGCCGTCCGCCGTGACCCGGCCGGCCGTCGGGTCGTAGAACCGGGCGACGAGCTTGACCAGGGTGGACTTGCCCGCGCCGGTCTCGCCGACGAACGCGACCGTCTGGCCGGCCGGGATCCGCAGGTCGACCCCGGTGAGCGCGGCCTCCTCCCCGGTGTACGCGAACGACACGTCCTCGAACGCGATCTCGCCGCGCAGCGACAGCACGTCCAGCGGTTCGTCCCGGTCGGCGGTGGACGTCGGCTCCTGGAGGAGCTCCTGGATCCGGCCGAGCGAGACGGTGGCCTGCTGGTAGCCGTCGAAGACCTGGGACAGCTGCTGCACGGGGGCGAAGAACAGATCGATGTAGAGCAGGTAGGCGACGAGAGCGCCCGTGGTGAGCGTGCCGTTGTCGACCCGTCCCGCGCCGACGATCAGCACCGCCGCCGCGGCCACCGAAGACAGGAGCTGGACGAACGGGAAGTAGACCGAGATCAGCCACTGGCCGCGGACCCGGGCCTCGCGGTAGTAGTCGCTGCGCCCGGCGAACCGCGCGGCCCCGTCCCGCTCGCGGCGGAAGGCCTGCACGATCCGGAGCCCGGAGACGGACTCCTGGAGGTCGGCGTTGACGGCGCTGATGCGCTCACGGGCCAGCTCGTACGCCTTGACGCTGCTGCGGCGGAAGAAGACCGTGCCGATGATCAGCACGGGCAGGGTCGCGAAGACCACCAGGGCCAGTTCGACGTCCAGGACCAGCAGCGCGACCATGATCCCGAAGAAGGTGACGACGGAGACGAAGGCCGTGACCAGTCCGGTCTGCAGGAACGTGGACAGCGCGTCCACGTCCGTCGTCATCCGGGTCATGATCCGGCCGGTCAGCTCGCGCTCGTAGTAGTCGAGGCCGAGGCGCTGGAGCTGCGCGAAGATCTTCAGCCGCAGTGAGTAGAGCACCCGCTCGCCGGTGCGGCCCGTCATCCGGGTCTCACCGATCTGGGCCGCCCACTGCACCAGCACGACGGCGAGGCCGAGGGCGGATGCCGCCCAGACCGCGCCGAGTGCCAGCTGGGTGACGCCCTCGTCGATGCCGTTCCTGATCAGCACCGGCAGGAGGAGACCCGCCCCGGCGTCCACGGCCACCAGCGCGAGGCTGACCAGCAGCGGAAGCCCGAAGCCGCGCAGCAGCCGGCGGAGCCCGTACGACTCCTCCGCGTGTACGGCGCGGGCCTCGTCGACGTCCGGGGTGTCGGTCGCCGGGGGCAGGGCGTCGACCTGGGCGAGGAGCTCGGGGGTGGCGGGGGTGCCGGCCGCGTCGGCCTCACGGGCCTGCTCCTTGCGGACCCACAGCTGGGGGGTGATGCCGCGCTCGGCGTCGAATTCGGCGTCCAGCTCGTCCTGGAGCGCGCGGTCGTCGGCGGGGTCCGCGGCGGGGGCGGCAGGGCGGTGGCCGGGCGAGGTGGAGCCCAGTTCGTCCGGGTCGGTGAGCAGCCGCCGGTAGAGCGGGGAGCGGCGCTCCAGCTCCTCGTGCGTGCCGATGTCCGCGAGCCGGCCGTTCTCCAGGACGGCGATCCGGTCCGCGAGGTTGAGGGTGGAGCGGCGGTGGGCGATCAGCAGCGTCGTACGGCCCGCCATCACGCCTCGCAGCGCCTCGTGGATCTCGTGCTCGACCCGGGCGTCGACGGCGGAGGTGGCGTCGTCCAGGAGGAGGAGCCGGGGGTCGGTGAGGATGGCGCGGGCGAGCGCGACGCGCTGGCGCTGGCCGCCGGAGAGGGTCAGCCCCTGCTCGCCGACCTCGGTCCCGTACCCCTTGGGCAGTTCGGCGATGAAGCGGTGGGCCTGGGCGGCGCGGGCGGCCCGTTCGATCTGCTCGTCGGTGGCGTCCGGGAGCCCGTAGGCGATGTTGGCGCGGATGGTGTCGGAGAACAGGAAGCTGTCCTCCGGTACGAGGCCGATGGCGGCCCGCAGCGAGTCGAGGGTGAGCTCGCGGACGTCGTGGCCGCCGACCAGGACCGCGCCGTGCGTCACGTCGTAGAAGCGCGGCAGGAGCATCGAGACGGTGGACTTGCCGCTGCCGGACGCGCCGACGACGGCGACGGTCTCGCCGGGTTCGATGGTGAGCGAGAAGCCGTCGAGGACGGGGCGGTCATCGTCATAGCCGAACCGGACGTCGTCGAACTCGACGCTGGCCCTGGCGTCGGTGGGGAGCTGCTTGGTGCCGTCCCGCATCGACGGCTCGGTGTCGATGAGTTCGAGTACGCGTTCCACTCCGGCGCGGGCCTGCTGTCCCACGGTGAGGACCATGGCGAGCATCCGGACCGGGCCGACGAGCTGGGCGAGGTAGGTGGAGAACGCGACGAACGTGCCGAGGGTGATCTCGCCCCGGGTGGCGAGCCAGCCGCCGAGGGCCAGCATGGCGACCTGGCCGAGCGCGGGGACGGCCTGGAGGGCGGGGGTGTAGCGGGAGTTCAGCCGGATGGTGCGCAGCCGCCCGGCGAAGAGCCGGCGTCCTACCTCGCGCAGCTTGCCGGTCTCCTGGTCCTCCTGCCCGAACCCCTTGACGACGCGGACGCCGGAGACGGCCCCGTCGACGACTCCGGCCACGGCCGCGGCCTGCGACTGGGCGTACCAGGTGGCGGGGAAGAGCCGGGTGCGGGAGCGGCGGGCGATGTACCAGAGCGCGGGGGCGACGGCCACGGCGACGAGGGTCAGCAGCGGCGAGAGCGACGCCATGATCACCAGGGAGAGCAGGAAGAGCAGCACGTTCCCGATGGTCATCGGGAGCATGAACAGCAGCCCCTGGATCAGCTGGAGGTCGCTGGTGGCGCGCCCGACGACCTGTCCGGTGGAGAGCTCGTCCTGCCGCTTGCCGTCGAGGCGGGTGATCGTCCCGTAGATCTCGGTCCGCAGGTCGTGCTGGACGTCCAGGGCGAGCCGGCCGCCGTAGTAGCGGCGGATGTACGTGGAGACGTACACGAGCGCGGCGGCCCCGACCAGCAGTCCGGTCCAGACGGCCAGGGAACGGGTGTGGTTGCCGACCACGTCGTCGATGATCACCTTGGTGATCAGCGGGACCAGGGCCATCACCGCCATTCCGGCGAGCGACGAGCCGAGCGACAGGAGCACGTTGCGCCGGTACCGCCAGGCGTAACCGATCAGCCTGCGCGCCCAGCCACGGGGCTGCCGCCCGTCGTCTGTCTCCCCTGCGTCCGACACCCGATGCCTCCCGTTCGACCTGCGCTTCCGGAAGGCACCAACAGGGCGGGGGGCGGATTTCATCCCTCCGCAACAAATACCCGCCCTTGGGCCTAGGCCTGTCGTCTCAGTGTGCTTCCTCGGTGGCGCGGGAGTCGGTGAGGGAGAGTGCGCCTCCGGCCGCGATCAGGCCGACGACGACCGCGAGTATCGCGTAGGTGATCCGCTCGCCGTGGAAGAACGACGCCACCAGGGCGTCGCTCCAGGTGCCCGCGGGCAGCTGGGTGGTGACCAGTACGGCGATCAGGGTGCCGACCACGGCGGTGCCGATGCTGCTGCCGACCTCCTGGGCGGTGTCGTTGAGCGCCGTTCCGATCGAGGTGCGGTTGGACGGCATCGCGTCGACGAGTGCGATGGCGCAGATCGTCATGACGGTGCGCAGCCCGATGGTCATCACGACCATGCAGAGCGCTATGACGCCGTACCCGTGGTCGACGCCCCAGGACAGTCCGGCCAGGGAGCCGGCCAGGCAGGCGGCGCCGACCAGGCAGGCGACGCGGTGGCCGAACCGTGCCGCGAGCCATTCGGACAGGGGGGTCGCGAGGATCATGGTCACGATGAGCGGCAGGTTCGCCAGTCCGGCCCGTACGGGGCTCCATCCGTAGGCGTACTGGAAGTGGAGGATCAGGCCGAACATCACGGCGGCCATCGCGATGGCCGTGCCGATCTGTGCGATGGCGGCGCCCCGGACGGTGCCGTTGGAGAAGAGGCGCAGGTCCAGCATCGGCGCGGCGCTGCGGCGCTCGTGCCACACGAAGGCCAGACCCGCGACGAGGGCGCCGAGGAGCGAGGCGAGGGTGGCCGCGGAGAGCCAGCCGTGCTCGACGCCGCTGGTCAGCGAGTAGCAGGCGAGGCCGATGGTGGCGACGCTCAGGACGGCGCCCGGCAGGTCGAGCTTGTCGCGGGTCAGGTCCTGCGGCCGGTCGGCCGGGACGCCGAGGCGGACGCCGATGGCCGCGATCAGCGCGATCGGGGCGTTGACGAGCAGCAGCCACTGCCACCGCACGTGGGCCAGGGCGGTGCCTCCCAGCAGCGGGCCCAGGACGAAGCCGGACATGCCGACGATGATCATCAGCGTCATGGCGCGCATCCGCAGCGCCTTGTCGTCGAAGAGCCGGAAGACCAGCGAGTTGGTGATGGGGGCCATCGCCGCGGCGGCGATACCGAGGCCGGCCCGCAGGGTGATGAGCTGCCCCGCGGTGGAGACCGCGGCGACGCCCAGGCTGAGCAGGCCGAACACCGCGAGGCCGACCAGCAGCACGCGTCGGCGGCCGAGCCGGTCGGCCATGGAGCCCGCCGTCAGCAGCAGGCCGCCGAACGTCAGCGAGTAGGCGCCGGTGACCCACTGCAGCGCGGTCGTGCCGCTGCCGAGGTCCCGGCCGATCGTGGGCAGGGCGATCGAGAGCAGGGTGTTGTCGACCATCTCGACGAAGAAGGCCAGACAGAGCGCGGCCAGCGGGATCCATGCGGCGCGCAGGGACGGATAGGTGCGTTGCGCGGCGGGCGCGGTGGCGGTGGTGGTCATGACGGGCCTCCTTCCGGAACGTCTCCGGGTATCGAACGATGTTCTAGAATAGAACGTGGTTCGACCATAGAACGTAGTTCGATAAATGCGCAAGCTGTGATTGGATGGGAGACATGACAGGCCCGCGACCACGACCCGCCGATCGCCCTTCCCGAGGACGTCAGCGTGGATCGCACTCCATCGAGGCCGTTCTCTCGGCGGCCGTGGCCCTGCTCGACGAGGCCGGCGAGCCGGCACTGACCCTCCGCGCCCTCGCCGCCCGGCTCGGCACGGGCGTCGGCAGCATCTACTGGTACGTCTCCGGCAAGGACGAACTGCTCGACCGCGCCATCGACCATGTGCTCGGCGGGGTGCTGACCACCGTCGAGCGGCAGAGCAGCAGCGGCGACCCGATCGACGACCTGCGCGTGATGGCCGTGACCCTGTTCGACGCGGTCGTGGACCGGCCGTGGCTGGGTGCGCACTTCATGCGGAACATCGACGTCGAGGGCAATGCCTTGCGGCTCTACGAGGAGCTGGGGCAGAAGACGCTCCGGCTCGGCCTCACGCCCCGGCAGCGGTTCCACGCCGTGACGGCGATCGTGGGCGTCGTGGTCGCCAACGCCGCCGACATGGGGCAGGAACCGCCCCAGGAGGTGGTCGAGGGCCTCGTGGGCCGCGAGGAGTTCCTCGGCCGCTACGCCGCGACGTGGCGCAAGCTCGACGCCGGGACGTATCCGTTCCTGCACGACATCGTCGACGAGTTCGACGGGCACGACGACAAGGACCAGTTCCTCGCCGGGCTGGAGCTGACGCTGTCGGGACTCCGCCTCCAGGCCCAGGCCGGGGCCTGACACATCCCGGTCCCCCGGCCCGCGCTCAGCGGCTCGGCACGGCGGCGTCCAGGTGGCTCGCGTAGCGCGCGTTCAGGTCCTTGTGCACGGCCCGCGCCACCGCCTGGATGGTGTGGACGCCGTCGTTCATCGTCCTGTTGTCCTGGGTGAGCACCGAGAGCGCGTAGTCGTGGCCCCGGCCCGTGAAGGCGCCGATGCTGTGCACCCGCCAGCCGTGGGTGGACCGCCGCAGCCAGCCGTTCTTGAGCTGGACGGTGGCCGAGGCCGGGGCCCCGGCCGGTGTCCCCCAGCGCTGCGAGGGGACGACCTTGCCCATCAGCCCAAGCTCGTAGGCGCGGGCCCTGTCGCTGAGCACCGGGTTCGCCGCCGTGAGCAGGGCCAGCAGCCGCTGCTCGTCCTGGGCGGTGATCCGGGTGAGCCCCCAGTAGCCGCCGGACCCGGGTGTCGTGTGCGTCATCCCGGCCGTCTTGAGGAAGGCCTTGATCCTGGTGGCGCCGAGCTGCTTCCACAGGCTGGTGGTGGCGTTGTTGTCGGACTTGGTGATCATGGCGGTGCTGAGGTCGGTCTCGCGCCGCGTGAGGTGGCGGTGGTGCGTGGCGCTGTCCCGGAGCAGCGCGGCCAGCACGGTCGCCTTCACGACGCTGGCGGAGTCGTACGCCGATGTGGACCGCAGCGTGCACGTGGTGCCGGTGGTCCGGTCGTGGAGCGCCAGCGCGGTGGTCGACCCGCGCCCGCCGAGCGCCGCGGTGATGTCCTTCGACAGCCGGGCGGCGAGCCCGGACCTGCCGGAGGCGCAGCTCACCGCCGGCGTCGCGGCTGCGGCGGGCGCCGCGCCGAGCGCCACGGCCGCGAGCACGGTGACGGCCAGCGCGGCGGCGGGTGCGGGCCCGGCACGGCGGGATACGTGGGATGCGGTCATAGTGTGCCGGGATCAACGCGACGCGCCCGGAGCCGTTACGGTTCCGGGCGCGTCGCGTTCGACCACCTCAGAGGTGCGGGTTCCTCAGAGGTGCGTTTCTCAGAAGTGCGTCTTTCTCAGAGGTGCGTCGGCTCGAACATCCTGAGCAGCGCGGGGAGCACCACGACCGAGGGGCCGGGCTGCGCGAAGGACTTGGCCAGGTCGGCGGCGAGCGTCTGCGGGCTCGTACGGACCGCGGGGACGCCGAAGGACTCGGCCAGGGCCACGAAGTCCGGTCGGGACAGCTCCGTGCCGGTGGTCTCGCCGAAGGCGTCGGTCATGTACTCGCGCAGGATGCCGTAGCCGCCGTCGTCCACGATCAGCCAGGTGACCGGGAGGTCGTACTGGCGGGCGGTGGCCAGTTCCGCGAGGGAGTACATCGCGCCGCCGTCGCCGGAGACCGCGAGGACGGGCTTCGTGCGGTCGGCCGCCGCCGCGCCGATCGCCGCCGGGAATCCGTAGCCGAGGCCGCCCGCGCCCTGGGCGGAGTGCATGGTGTTGGGGTGCCGGGCGTCGAAGGCGGACCAGGCCCAGTAGGCGAGGATCGTCATGTCCCAGAAGCTGGGGGACGTGTCGGGCAGGGCCGCCCGGATCTCGCCGAGGAGGTGCTGCTCCAGGGTGCGTTCCTGGGCGTCGATCCTGTCCCGTACCCGGCCGAGCACCTCCCGGACGCGCTCGGCGGCGGTCGGGTCCTCGCGCGGGGTGACGGCTTCGAGGAGGTCTGCCAGGGCGTCCCTGGCGTCGGCGTGGATGCCGAGCGCCGGATGGTTGGACTCCAGCTTCCCGGCGTCGGCCTCGATCTGGACGACCCGGCCGCGCGGGGCGAACGTGTAGTAGTTCGAGGAGAGTTCACCCAGTCCGGAGCCGACGACCAGCAGGACGTCGGCGTCCTCCAGGAAGTCCGTCGTGTGCCGGTCCTCCAGCCAGGACTGGAGCGAGAGCGGGTGCTCCCACGGGAAGGCGCCCTTGCCCCCGAAGGTGGTGACGACCGGGGCACTGGTCTTCTCCGCGAGCGCGCGCAGCTTGCCGGATGCGTCGGAGCGCACGACCCCGCCGCCCGCGATGATCGCGGGCCGCTCGGCGTTCGACAGCAGATGGGCCGCCACCGCGATGAGTTCGGGACGGGCGTGCAGTTCGCGCGGGGTGGCGTCCATCGCCGTGACGACGGGCAGCGTCGTCTCGGCCAGCAGCACGTCCTGCGGGATCTCGACCCAGACCGGGCCGTGCGGGGCCGTCAGCGCGGACTCCCAGGCGGCGGCGATCGCGGACGGGATCTGCGAGGCTGTACGCACCGTGTGGACGGACTTCACGATGTCCCGGAACGACGCCTTCTGGTCGCGCAGTTCGTGCAGATAGCCGTGGCGGCCGCCGCCGAGTCCCGCCGCCGGGATCTGGCTGGAGATCGCGAGCACAGGGGCGGAGGCCGCGGCCGCCTCCTGGAGCGCGGCGAGCGAGGTGAGCGCGCCGGGGCCGGTGGACAGCAGGAGCGGGGCGACCTCGCCGGTGACGCGGCCGTAGGCGTCGGCGGCGAAGCCCGCGTTGTTCTCGACGCGCAGGCCGACGTAGCCGAGGGACGAGCGGCGCAGCGCGTCGAACATGCCGAGCGCGTGCTGTCCGGGCAGCCCGAAGACGGTGGTCGCGCCGAGCCCCTGGAGGGTCTCGACGACGAGGTCGCCGCCGTTGCGTCCTGGCGGGGGGGCCAGCGCGGCGGCGATCTGCTCGGGGGTGAGCTCGGGCCGCTCGTCGTGGTGGTCGTGGCTCACTTCGTCCGGGCCTCTGCAATCTGGCGGGTCATGATCGTCGTCAGCTCGTACGCCGTGTGGGAGGCGGCGACGGAGGTGATCTCGGCGTGATCGTACGCGGGGGCGACCTCGACCAGGTCGGCGGAGACCAGGTTGCAGGAGGACAGCCCGCGCACGATTTCGAGCAGCTCGCGGGAGGTGAGGCCGCCGGCCTCCGGGGTGCCGGTGCCGGGGGCGTGCGCCGGGTCCAGGACGTCGATGTCGATGGAGATGTAGAGCGGCCGGTCACCGATGCGCTGCCGGAGCTGGTCGGCGATCTCGTCGACGCCGCGCCGCATGACGTCGGCGGAGGTCACGATCCCGAAGCCCATCTTGGCGTCGTCGGTGAGGTCCTGCTTGCCGTACAGCGGGCCGCGGGTGCCGACGTGGGAGAGCGCGGAGGTGTCGAGGATGCCCTCCTCGACGGCCCGGCGGAACGGGGTGCCGTGGGTGTACTCGGCGCCGAAGTAGGTGTCCCAGGTGTCCAGGTGCGCGTCGAAGTGGAGCAGCGCGACGGGGCCGTGCTTCTTGGCGACGGAGCGCAGCAGCGGCAGCGCGATGGTGTGGTCGCCGCCGAGCGTCATCAGCCGGGCGCCGGTGGAGAGCAGATCGTCGGCCGCGGCCTCGATCGTCTCGACGGCCTCGTTGATGTCGAACGGGTTGGCCGCGATGTCTCCGGCGTCCGCGACCTGCGCGAGGGCGAACGGGGAGGCGTCCTGTGCCGGGTTGTACGGGCGCAGCAGCCGCGAGGCCTCCCGGATCGCGTTGCCGCCGAAGCGGGCGCCGGGCCGGTAGGAGACCCCGGTGTCGAAGGGCACGCCGACCACGGCGACGTCCGTCGTCCCGACCTCGTCGAGGCGGGGCAGCCGGGCGAACGTCGCGGGCCCGGCGTACCGGGGGACGCGGGAGGAGTCGACGGGGCCGCGCGGCGTCTCTGTGCTGCTCATGGGGTGGGTGGCCTTTCCTTCGATTCCTGTGATTCCAGTGATTCCTGCGGCAACGCGCTGCTTCTTCGGTCTGCCGGATCTCCCGGAGCGGCCCGGAAGCACGCGCACGGGTCCATGGACGACGGTAAGCGGCCGGGAAGCCGGCCTGAAGTGTGCGTTTCATCCATTCTCATCGATCGGAAGGGATGAAATATCCACACCTGAGCTCCTGGCTGCCGACATTCGGCTTGTGCTGGGGGCGGACTCCCGGCGAGCTCAGGAACGCACGGCCCGGCGCTCCCTAGGATCGGGGCCACGATCATGACCACCGGGAGTTCGGATGAGCGAGAACGCACGGCCGGAGCCCGGTCACTCGCCCCAGAGACTGACCTTCTTCACGGACTCGATCTTCGCGATCGCCATGACGCTGCTGGCCGTGGAGCTGAAGCGGCCGGACCAGGAGCAGCTGGAGTCGTCCGCTGCGCTGGGCCGCTTTCTGGTGGACCAGCGGAGCTCCTTCCTGGCGTTCGCGCTGGCGTTCGTCCTCCTCTGGTCGGTGTGGCGCCGTCACCACCAGCTGATGGACCGGATCCACGTGCTGTCGAACACCTTCACGTTCTGGCACGCGCCGTTCCTGCTGCTGGTCGCGTTCCTGCCGTTCCCGACGGCCGTCATCGGGGCGACGATCACCAATCCCATGGCGCAGACCCTCTTCGCCGGCACGATGGCGGGCATCTTCTTCTGCGAGGTGGCCCTCAAGGAGGTCTCGGCCGCCTCCGGGCTCGTCATCGGCGACGCCGCGGAGGCCCGCGCACACGCCAACGGTTCGTGGGCGGTGGCCCTCTGGTTCGTCCTGAGCCTCGGCCTCGCCTGGGTGTTCCCGTACGCCTACGTCCTGTGGTTCTTCGCGCCGCTGGCCGCCGGCCGCGGCAGACGGCTCGTCTCCCGCCTGCGCAGCCGCCGTTCGACCGGGCATGACGGGGGCGCGCGGCACGGGGACTGACCGCCGAGGAGCCGAGGGGGCGGTCAGCCCGCGACCGCTTCCTCCACCCGCTCGGCCGGCTCCGGCTCCCCGCCGCGCCCCGCCAGCCGCTCGCGCCAGGCGGCCAGGACCGCCGCGTCCGTCGGCTTCGTGGCCAGCGAGACGATGACGTAGACGGCGAGCGAGGCCAGCAGCCCGTAGTAGACCGGCTCGTTCGCGAGGATTCCGTACCCGGCCATCAGCCCGATCACCGCGAGGCCGCCCACCGCCACGGCGGCCAGCGCCCCGGCCGCCGTGCCCCGGCGCCACAGCAGGCCGCCGAGGATCGGCACCAGCAGTCCGCCGACGAGCAGGTTGTAGGCGACGGTCAGGGCCTCGACCACGTTGTTCAACGCGATGGCGATGAGGATCACCGCGATGCCCATGATCAGGATGAAGGCGCGGTTGCCCTTCACCTCGTCGTGTTCCTCTTCGTGTTCCGCGCCGTCCCCGCCCCGGGTGACCACGCCCTTGAACCGGGACCAGATGTCGTTGTTGGCCACCGTCGCGCAGGCGATCAGCGCGCCGGAGGAGGTGGACATCACCGCGGCGAGCGCGGCGGCCAGGACCAGACCGCGTACGCCCACCGGGAGTTCGTCCTTGACGATGGTCGCGAAGGCGGCGTCCGCGGTGGGCAGCTTCGGGTACATGACCTTGGCCGCCGTGCCGATGACGGCGCCCGCGACCGCGTACACCAGGCAGTACGTACCGGCGACCGTCCCTCCCAGCCGGGCCACGCGGTCGCTGCGGGCGGTGAACACCCGCTGCCAGATGTCCTGGCCGATCAGCATGCCGAAGGTGTAGATCAGCACGTACGTGAAGATCGTCTCGCCGCCGATGCCGAGCGGGTCGAAGTAATCGGTGGGCAGCTTGGCCTTCATCTCACTGAAGCCGCCGGCCTTGACCACCGCGATCGGCAGCAGGAGCAGCAGCACGCCGATGGTCTTGACGACGAACTGGACCATGTCCGTGAGCGTGATCGACCACATGCCGCCGAGCGTCGAGTACGCGACGACGATGGTGCCGCCGAGGATGATCGCGACGGTCCGGTTCATGTCGAAGAGGACGTCGAAGATGGTGGCGTACGCGATGGTCGAGGTGACCGCGAGCATCAGCGTGTACGCCCACATGACGATGCCGGAGATGAGCCCGGCCCGGCCGCCGTAGCGCAGGTCGAGCATCTCGGAGACGGTGTAGACCTTCAGCCGCGCGATGCGGGCGGAGAAGAACACGGAGAGGGCGAGCAGCCCGAGGCCGATGGTGAAGACCATCCAGGCGCCGGAGAGTCCGTACTGGTAGCCGAGGCCGACCCCGCCGATCGTGGAGGCGCCGCCGAGGACGATGGCGGCCATGGTGCCGGAGTACATCCAGGGGCCGAGCCGGCGGCCCGCCACCAGGAACTCGCTCTTGGACTTGGCGCGGCGCATGCCCCACCAGCCCATGGCGAGCATGCCGGCCAGATAGACGACGATCACGGCGTAGTCGACTGCCATGGGCTTCCCTCCGTCTCGTTGCACAAGGTTCGGGTCTGGGTTCGGGGCCCGGGATCCGGGCGTGGTGAAGACGGTAGGTGGCCGGGAAGCCGCGCTGAAGTGTACGTTTCATCCATTCTCGACGCACCGAACGGATGAACCCTCCATGCCGGAACTCCCCACCGGACCAACGGCACCACAAGCACCACCGGCGGCACCGGCCCCGACCGCCCCGCCGACCCCGCCCATCCCGCTGACCGGGCTGCTGGCCAGGGAGGAGCTCGGGCTGCGCCGCATCGCGGGGCCCGCGGAGGCGGAGCTGCTGTGGGTGCACACCTCGGAGATGGCCGACCCGTATCCGTACCTGCTCGGCGGTGAGCTGCTGCTGAGCGCCGGGGTGCTGCTCACGGACCCGGACACCTATGTGTCCCGGCTGGTGGAGGCGGGGGCGGCGGCGCTCGGTTTCGGGGTGCGGCCGGTGCACGAGACGGTGCCCGAGGAGCTGATCGCGGCGTGCGAACGGCACGGGCTGCCGCTGATCGAGGTACCGCCCGAGACCCCGTTCACGGCGATCGCCCGCGCGGTGTGGCAGCTGATGGCCCAGGCCCGGGTACGCGAGCTGCGCCGGGTGACGCGCGCCCAGCAGGCCCTGGCGACGGCGGCGGCCAGGACCGATCCGGTGCCGGCCGTGCTGCACCAGCTGGCGGCCCAGCTGGAGGGGCGGGCGGTCCTGCTCACGGCCGACGGCGAGGAACTGCACGCGGCCGGCCGGACACCGGCCCCCGACGTACGGGCCGCGCTCGCCCGGCTCTCCCGGGTGGTCGCGCCGGTCGTACGCCCCGCGCCCGCCTCGGCCACCGACACCCTGGGCGCCACCCATCTCGCCGCGTACGCGCTGGGCGGCGGGCAGGGGCTCGTCCTGACCCTGGCGACGGAGCGGCGCGAGGCGGGCGACCACACCATCGCGGGGGTCGCGGTCGTCCTGCTCTCCCTGCTGGCCGCCCCGCACCAGGGCGCCGACGCCGCCGGCCGCTCGGCCGCCCTGGTCCGGCTGCTGCTGGGCGCGGACCCGGCAGGCGTCGCCCCGCTGCTGGGCGGCGCGGAGCGGTGGACGGTGGTGCACGCGCGCCGGGGCGGCGGCGACCCGGTGGACCCGCTCACGGCCGGGGCACTCGGCGCGGCCCTGGGCTCGGCGCTGGTCGACGCGGGCCGGAGCGGTGCGGCGGTACGGGTGCTGGTGCCCGGCGAGGACCGGATCACCCCGCAGCCAGGCTGGACGCTCGGCGCCTCCGCCCCCGCCGCGATCACCGCACTGGACACGGCCGACGCCCAGGCCGCGCGCGCCCTCGGCCGCGCGGAGGCGACCCGCACCCCGCTGGCCCACCACCGCACGGACACCGGCCGCGGCCTCGCCGCCCTGGTCCCCCAGGAAGCCGCCCGGGCCCACGCCCGCGCCCTGCTGGCCCCGCTCACCGAACCCCTCGCCGAGACGCTGCGCTGCTGGCTGAGCCTGCACGGCAGCTGGGACCGCACGGCGACCGCCCTCCGGGTCCACCGCAACACGGTGCGCCAGCGCATCGGGCGGTGCGCGGTGCTGCTGGGGGCGGACCTGGACGACATGGACGTACGGGCGGAGCTGTGGTTCGCGCTCCGGCAGGGGTGATCAGGGGCGCGGATCGGGGGCGTCGGCGGACGGCCGGTTCCGGCGGGATGCGGTGTCCTGACCGACGGCCCATGGCATATGTTGCAGTGGCAAAGGGGGGCTCATGGCACGGGATTACGACAGTCAGCTGCTGGAATCGGTGGGAGTGCGCCGACGCAGGATGCGCGACGCGCTCCTGTTCGGCGCCCAGCGCGCGCGGCGCACGGCGGACGAACGGCTCGGGAAGGTGTTCGCGGGAATCGCGATCACCGCTGTGCTGTGCGCGGGGTGCGTGGGCTGGTCCTTTCTCCAGCACACCCTGGACAAACAGAAGGCCGAACAACAGAAGCAGCAGCGCCAGGCCCAGCAGTACGAGGACCCCGCGCACTCGCCCCCGCCGACGGCCCCACCCTCGTCCGGCTCCGCCCGATAGACCGCGCGGCGGACGCGGCCCCGACGGGGGCGGCACGCCGGCCTGTGACGCGGTGGGGAATTCGCGAAGTACCGGGGCGGGACATCACCGGCGAGAGACCACCAAAGGAATTTCGCCAAGTTCGGGACCGCGGAAGAACGCACAGCGCACTTTGCCCAATTAGCCCGAAATTCCGGAAATTCGCGATGGTAGGTTTGCGCAAGTGGCGAGCACAGCAATGACTTCCCGGGCGGAAATGAGCCGGGTGACCCTGGTCGGCGAGCGGCGCCGGGCCGATATCGTGCTGCCCTCGGACACTCCTGTCGGGCAACTCCTGCCGGACATCCTGCAACTGCTGGACGACCGGGCCGCATCGCGGCCGCTGACCCGGCAGTTGATCACCTCCGACGGCTCGGCCCTGCCGCACGACAGCACCCTGGCGTCGGCCGGCATCGGGGACGGCGCCGTACTCCGGCTCGTCCGGGCCCATGCCGCGCCACCGGCCCCGGTGGTCCACGACGTCACCGACCTGGTGGCCGACAGCCTCGACCTGCAGGCCTGGCGCTGGAGCCCCCGCGCACGGCGGGCAGGCGCGGGGGCGACGACCGTGGTCTTCGCGGTGATCGCGGCACTGCTCGCCCGACGCGAGTTCCCGCTCGCCGCTCTGGCCGGAGCTCTCTCGGTCGTCACCCTCGCCCTCGTCGTGGCGGGTGCGCTCGTCGCGCGGCTCGGCCGGGGCAATCGCGGTCTGGCGACCGCGCTGCTGTTCGTCTCCGCCGGGCTCGCCGTCCTCACCGCCTGGACCGCCGCCGACGCCTACGACTGGTCCGGGGCGCTCCGGCTGGCCGCGGTGGCGGGCGCGGTCACCGTATCGCTGGCACTGCTCGGCTTCTTCTCGCCGTTGGGCCGGGGCGGCCTCATCGGGGCCACGGCGACGGCGGCCCTCACCGTCGTCTGGGAGAGCGTGGCCGCCGTCGAACCGGACCCGGCCCGGCTCGGTGCCGTCATGGCGGTGGTCTCCGTGGTCCTGCTCGGCGTGCTGCCTCGGCTCGCCCTGATGGCATCCGGCCTCACCGCACTCGACGACCGGCGCTCGGGCGGTGTGTCCGTCAGCCGTCACGACGTGGGCAACGCACTCGCCGCCACACATCGCGGGCTCGCCCTCGCCACCTTGGCCACCTCGGTGTCGGCGGCCTCCGCGGGCTGGCTCCTCACCCTGGCCGACCGGCCGACCGTGTGGACGGTACTGCTGCCCTCGCTCGTCGCCGTGGTGCTCCTGTCCCGGGCCCGAGCCTTCCCGCTGGTGGCCGAGGTGGTGACGCTCTTCGCCGCCGCCGCCGTCCTCCTCGTCCGCCTGGTGATGCTGTGGGCGGAGCAGTCCGGCGGCGCCGGGCCCGTCGCGGTGCTGTGCGCGGCGGCGCTGCTGCCCCTGCTCGCCCTGGCCGTCGAGCCGCCCGAGCACGTGCGGGTCCGGCTGCGGCGCACGGCCGACCTGGTCGAGTCCATCGCCGTAGTGGGGCTCTTCCCGCTCGCCATCGGCGTGTTCGGCATGTACGGACAGCTCCTCAACAAGTTCTGACGTCTCAGACTCCACATGTGCGGGCGCTCCGGGCGGGGCATCGAACCGGGGAAGCCGGAGAAGAAGGGCTGACATGCCGAACGCGGACAACTGGCAGGGCGATGTGCTGCGCGACCTGGGGAACCCCGCCGCGCAGAGGGCCGCGGGCCCCGACGTCCGGCCCGCGGCGGCGCCCGCCCCGTCCCAGCCACAACCACAGCCACCCGTCCCGGTCCAGCAGCCGGCGCGGGCCGGCACCAGGCGCTCGCCGACACCGGACTCGCGGGCTGTGGTGGACGAGGCGCTGGCCGCTGCGGCCCGCCGGCCGCTGCGTGGCGAGCCGGTCACCGTACGGGCCTCGCGTGCGCTGCGCCGCATCGTCTCCTCCTCCGTGGCACGCGAGGTCGCCGAGCTCACCCGTACCGCCGAACTGCTCCAGCAGCCGGTGACGACGGGGCGGCAGATCGCCGTCACCTCCATCCGGGGCGGCGCGGGCAAGACGACCGTCGCCGCACTGCTCGGCACGGCGTACGCGCACTACCGCCAGGACCCGGTCCTGCTGGTCGAGGCCGATCCGGCCCTCGGCTCGCTGCCGTTGCGGCTCGGCGCCGAGACGCTGCGCTGGACCACGGCCGATCTGGCGGACATCGTGCAGCCGCAGATGTCACTGCTCGACGTCACCGGCTACCTCGTCCAGCTCCCGGACAACGCCTGGCTGCTGCCCGGCAGCCAGGGCCGGATCGGGACGATGCTGGACACCCCGACGTACGAGCGGGTCATGGTGGCGCTGCGACGCTACTTCGGCGTGACGGTCGTCGACTGCGAGACGCTGCCCGCCGAGGTCGCCCGGGTCGCTCTCTCGGCCGCCCAGGCCCGGGTACTGGCCGCGCCCGCCACGCTGGACGGTGTCGCGAGTACGTACGCCGTGCTGCAGTGGATGCAGGGACTGCCCCGCCAGGTGATCGAGGGGACGCTGGTCGTGCTCTCCAGCATGACGGCGCGTCCGGGCGTCGACCTGGACAAGGCCGCCGAGAGACTCGGCTCCACCGGTGCGGGCGTTCATGTCCTGCCCTACGACCGTCACCTGGCGGCGGGCGGTGCGCTCAACACCGAGCTGCTCGCGCGGCCGACCCGGCTGGCGGCCACCCGGCTGGCGGCCGAGGTGTTCCAGCTCTCCCAGAAGCGCCGGTGACCCCGATGCCGCCCAGGAACCGCCGGCCGGCCGTGAACACCGGACGGAACCGATGAGTACCCGACTGATCCACCGCCCCGCCCGGACCACCCGCCCGCCGGCTGCGTCGGCGCCCCGCACCATCGAGGCGCCGCCCAATCTTCCCGAGGGGAAGGCGGGGAACATCGCGATGTCGCTGCTGCCGGTCGCCGGGGTCATGTCGTCCGTCGTGATGATGACGGTCGTCCGCAACAGCCAGTTCGCCGGACTCGGCGCGATCATCCTCGTGGTCACCGTCATCGGCTCGGTGGCCCTGCTCCTCTCCCAGCGCGGCAAGGCCCAGCGCACCCGCCGTACGCAGCGCGAGGCCTACCTCGCCTATGTGGAGGACCTGCGGGAGGAGTTGTCGGCGGAGGAGCGCTCGCGGCGCGAGCGGGCCGATGTGCTGAACCCGTCCCCGTACGCCCTCTACGACATCGTGCGCGACCCGGCCCGCCTCTGGGAGCGGCGCAGGGCCGACGACGACTTCCTGCGGGTACGGGTCGGCACCGGCGAGATGCCCGTGCGGGACCTGCGGATCGCCGAGCCGGGTTCGTCCGTCCTCACCCCTCCCGACCTCTTCATGCTCAACGAGGCCTCGGCCCTGGTGAACCGGTTCCGCAACGGCACCGAGCTCCCGCTGACCGTCCCGCTCGACCGGGCCGGCAATATCAGCGTGATCGGCCCGCGCGAGGACTGCCTGCGGGTCGCCCGCGCCCTGGTCGTCCAGACGGCGGCCCTGCACGCACCCGACGACGTGGCCATCGCCGTCGCGGCGCCGGGCGAGCGCATAGCGGACTGGGAGTGGGCCAAGTGGCTTCCGCACCTGCTCGACTCCGAGCAGTTCGACGGGCCGGTCGCCGCCCGCCGCATGGCGCCCTCCGCACCCCAGCTGGCCCGCCGGCTCGGTGCCGAGCTGCGCCGCCGGGCCTCGTACGCCGCCGAGGTCCGGCGCGGACTGGCCGGTCAGGACGCGCTGTCCATGAACTCCCGGCTGCTCGTCATCACCGACGGGCACGGCGAGGACGCCGTGGACCTGCCCCGCCCCGACGACGCGGTCGGTCTGCGCGAGATGGGCGTCAGCGTGCTGCACCTGCTCGAACAGCGGGTGCACGAACCGGGACACGTCAACGTACGCATCACCGTCGACGGCTCCGGTGTGACCATCGAGGACCTGCGGGAGCCGGAGCCCGTCCTGGCCCACGGCACGGTGGACCAGGTCGGCATTCCCTTCGCCGAGGGGCTCACCCGGATGCTCGCACCGCTGCGGCTGTCCGCCGAGTCCCTGGTGGACGCCCCGCTCTCCGGCCCGGTCGAGTTCGCCGCGATGCTCGGCATCGACGACGTGGCCCGGCTCGACCTGGCGCGGCTCTGGGCGCCGCGCGGGGAGCGGGCCTTCCTGCGCGTCCCCATCGGGATCAGCGACTCCCACGAGCCGGTGCTCCTGGACCTCAAGGAGTCCTCCGAGCTCGGCATGGGGCCGCACGGGCTGTGCGTGGGCGCCACCGGTTCGGGGAAGTCGGAGCTGCTGCGGACCCTGGTCCTCGGCCTGGCAGCCACCCATCCGCCCGAGGAACTCGCTCTCGTCCTGGTCGACTACAAGGGCGGTGCCACCTTCGCGCCCTTCGCCGGTCTGCCGCACGTCGCGGGGGTCATCACCAACCTGGAGAACCAGGCCGGGCTGGTCGAACGCGTCCACTCCTCGCTCGCCGGGGAGGTCAAGCGCCGCCAGCAGGCGCTGAAGGACGCGGGCAACGTGGCCGACATCGGGGACTACGCGGCGCTGCGCGCACAGAAGCAGCCCAACCTGGACCCGCTGCCCCACCTCTTCGTCGTGATCGACGAGTTCGGCGAACTGCTCACCGCGAAGCCCGACTTCATCGATCTGTTCCTCTCCATCGGCCGGATCGGGCGCTCCATCGGTGTCCATCTCCTGCTCTCCAGCCAGCGGATCGAGGGCGGCCGGCTGAAGGGCCTGGAGACCTACCTCTCCTACCGGCTCGGCCTGCGGACCTTCTCCGCGGACGAGTCGCGCACGGTCCTGGACACCACGGACGCGTTCCACCTGCCGCCGCTGCCCGGTTTCGGCTATCTCAAGGTCGACACCAGCCACTACACCCGGTTCAAGGCCGGTTATGTCTCGGGCGGTTACCACGGTCCCGCCCAGCACGCCGACGAGGAGGAGACCGGGCCCCTGGCGCTGGCCTACGAGGCGTTCAACACCCTGTCCGGACCGGCCGGCGCCCCGGAGTCCCAGGAACCGGCATCCCGTCGCCGCGAGACCGGTCCGACCGAACTCGGCATCATGGTCGACCAGTTGACCGGCGCCGCACCCGGGGTGCGCAGCATCTGGCTGCCCCCGCTGCCCGCCGCGGTCGCTCTGGACACGGTCGCCGGGCCGCTGGACGTCGGCCTGCGCGGGATGCGCCTGGCCGGGGCGCGGCCGGGCGGCGGCAGGCCCGGCGCGCGGCAGACGGGTCCGCTCCTGGTGCCGCTCGGCCTGCTGGACGACCCGGCCAGGCAGTGGCAGGGCCAGTGGCTCCTGGACCTCACCGTGGCCGGCGGGCACGCTGCCGTGATCGGCGGCCCGCAGTCCGGCAGGACGACGCTCCTGCGCACCCTCGTGCTCTCCCTCGCACTGACCCACACCCCGCAGGAGGTCGGTGTCTACGGACTCGACCTGGTCGGCGGCGGCCTCCAGGCACTGTCGGAGCTGCCGCATGTGGGAGGCGTCGCGGGCCGTGCGGACCGGGAGCGGGCGGCACGCACCGTCGAGGAGGTCCGCGCCATGCTAACCGTGCGCGAGAACCTCTTCCGGGAGCACGGCATCGACTCGGTCGAGCAGCTGCGCACCCTGCACGCGGCGGGCCGGCTGCCGCGGCTGGCATCGGCCGAGATCCTCCTCGTGATCGACGGTTTCGGCGCGCTGCGCGACGAGTTCGACGACCTCGACGACGCGGTCGCGGACATCCTCAAGCGCGGCGGCGGCTACGGAATCCACGTCGTCGCGAGCATGTTGCGCTGGAACGACGTACGTATCGCCGTCCAGTCCAACTTCGGCACCCGGATCGAGCTGCGTCTGAACGATCCCGGTGAGTCGAGCATCGACCGCAAGCTCGCCGCGACCCTCTCCCCCGACGAGCCGGGCCGCGTCCTCACCGACGGCAAGCTCTTCGCCCAGGTCGCCCTCCCGCGTACCGACGGCCTGGCCGACACGGCGGACCTGGGGGCGGTACTGGAGCGCACGGCCCGAACGGTGCGGGCCACCTGGCACGGTGAAGTCGCCCAGCCCGTCCGGGTGCTGCCCCACGTCCTGGAGCCGCGGCTGCTGCCGGGCCCGGTCGCCGAGCCTCGCCGGGTTCCCGTCGGGCTCGACCAGTCGGCCCTGGCGCCGGTCCTGCTCGACCTGTTCGGGCACGACCAGCACCTTTTGGTCCTGGGGGACACCGAGTGCGGCAAGACGAACCTGCTGCGGGCGGTGGCGCACGGTCTCGTCGACCGGTACGGCGAGGACGATCTGGTGTTCGCCGTGATGGACCCCCGTCGATCCCTGCGCGGCGTGGTGCCGGAGGAGTTCAACGGGGGCTACGCGTACAACTCCAAGCTGTGCGCCGGTCTTTCCGCCGGGATCGCCACCGAGCTGGAGAAGCGGCTGCCCGACGAGAACGCCCGGCTGGAGGACCTGGAGCCGGGCAACTGGGGCAAGGGACCGCGCATCGTGGTCCTGGTCGACGACTACGACGTGCTGACGACCGCGGGCCAGTCGCCGCTCGCCGCGTTCCTCCCGTACATCCCGTCGGCGGTCGACATCGGCCTCCACTTCGTGCTGACACGACGCGTGGCCGGTGCCTCGCGCGGCGTGTACGAGCCGCTGGTGCAGGGCCTGCGGGAGTCGGGCGCCTCGGCGCTGGTGATGTCCGGCGACCGGAGCGAGGGCCAGCTCTTCCCCGGGGTCTACGCGTCACACCAGGCCCCGGGGCGCGGCCTGTTCATCCAGCGGGGCCGGCCCAACCGCCTGATCCAGACGGTGCACGTGCCGGAGGGCACCACGCGATGACCGACGACCGCCGAACGACGAGGAACCGGACGACTCCATGACGAAGGACGTCATCGCACTCACCACCCGTATGCCCGATCCGTGGAGCGTGCTCGCGGGCCTGCTCTCGGGCGGCCCGGACAAGTTGGTGGGCACCAGCGGCGACGGCGCCGTGGTGCAGCTCTGCGACGCACAGGGGCGCCCGCTCGTCTCGGTCGAGGCACCGCTGCTGGTGGCGGTCGAGGGTGAGGCGGAGCGGCTGCTCGGGGCGAGCGCGCCGCCGGTCCCGTACTGGTGGACCGAGGCCCGCGCCACGACGGGCGTCGCGGAGGCGGAACAGCTCGCGGGGACGTTCGCGACCCGGCTCGTCTCGCTGCTGGGCGGCTCCGCCTGGCCGCCGGACGCCGTCGGCTCGCTCGCGGTGGTGCCGAGCGACGGGGTGAGCGTCGCCGCGGCGCCGGCCGCCGCGCAGCCCGCCGTGGACGTGCTCACAGACAAGGTCGCCGTCGTCATCCAGGACCGTCCGGTGGTCGCGATGACGGCCTGGCTCTCCGACGCCTTCCGGGCGGCGGCCGAGGCGGGGCTCGGCCTGCAGATCGTCAGCCCGGCGGGCACGACGCTCTCCCCCGCCGTACGTGACGTCCTCGGTGGATGGCCGTCGCGCTGGATCGTCCAGGACGAGCGTGACGGTTACTACGACGGCCTGACAGGGGCCGTACTGCGCTGGCAGGACGGCATGTTCGCGCCCGTCGTCGCCCCGGACGCGGCCGAGGACGCTCCCGTGGCGGCTGTCTTCCGGGACGTCGCGGACACCGGCGAGCGCCAGCTCGGTCTCACCTTCCGCATGGTCCACCCCGCGGACGACCGGCTCGTGCTCGGCGGCGGCCTGGAGACGGTGTGGCGGGCACTGACGGGGAATCCGCCGGCCGGTTGGGGCACCGCGGAACCGGCGAACCTTCCCTGGTCGCCGCGCCAGTTGACCGACCTGGCGCACCGCAGGGCGCCGGAACCGACGTGGCTCGTCGTGGTCGGCGGCCCGTCCCGGCCGGGCCTCGCCTCCGTACGCATCACCCGTACGGAGGCGGGCGTCGAGGAGCACGTCACGGTGGCGTTCGGGTACGGCAGCGGTGAGGAGTGCCCGGTGGACGCCCTGCCGGCCCTCGCGGAGGCGCTCGCGACCCGGCACCACCTCCAGTCGATGCTCGTACAGCTTCGCAAAGCGCGACGCGATATCGCGGTGCCGCCGCGCTTCGAGGGCCTGGGGGTCCCGCTGGCTTTCGTGCTCGGCGCGGAGGAGGTGCGCACGCTGCCCGGCGACCGGGCCCGCCGCACACCGCTGCCCGCGACGCCGGTGGCTCTCGGCCCGAAATCCCGCCCTGCGCTGTACTACCCGCTGCCGGGAGACCCCTCGGACCTGTCCGGATGGCTGGACTTCGAGCGCCTGATGCGCCACCTCAAGGGGGCGTAGCGGGTGCGCCCGGCGCAGTGGGCCGAATGTCACCCACGTCTGTCCGATTGCAGATTGCAGTAGCTATCAACGAGTTGATAGACATGGACACAAGCATGAAATCACGCGTTCGAGTGGGTGGGGGAAGCTGATGAAGTTCGACATGGGGGCGTCGGTCCTTTCGACGCTGATGTCGCAGTCGCAGGGTTCCAGTACGGATCTGGGCACGCTGATCCGTCAGTTGATCGCGGCGGCGGAGCCGCTGGAGGGCAAGTTCAACGGGGCCGGCAAGGTCGCGTTCGACGACTTCAAGAACCGTTCCGACGAGATCACTGCTGCGTTGAACGCCTCGCTGTCCGGGATCCTCGGCGGCCAGTCGGGAATGGACGCCGCGTTCGCCTCGGGTGACCAGGAGCAGGGCGACAACGCGAAGACGCAGATGTCGTCGGCCAACTTCGACGCGGCACGCTTCGGCGGCCGCTGACACCAGGTTCTGGATCTTTCGGCCGGAGCTCCGTTCCAGCCGGGATGTGCGTTATCTGACGGGGAGTGATGAATGATGGCGGGACACGCGGGAAACACCGACCGGCGTTCGTACGACACGGGCGCCTCCACCGAGGCCCAGGGCAACATCCAAGCGGTGATCGCTCAGCTTGAATTGGTGATCACAGCCCGGGACACCCAGGTGAAGACGGCGATGAGCGACTTCGCTGCCGACGGCGTGGCGGATGAGTACCACGGCAAGGAACTGCGGTGGAACGCGACCTCGCAGGAGGTCAGGAGCATCATCCAGCTGCTGCGTTCGACGCTGGAGAAGAACGACGGCACCGCCCAGCAGACGCTGGCGCGCGCGAAGGCAGCGGTCGACAACATCGGCTGAGCGGTTCGTCACGTCATTCGGTTCGGTACGGGGGCGGGGGATTTTCGGTGACGGCGTGGGACATCAAGCCGCAGGGTGTGCAGGGGCAGCTGAAGCAGGTCGGCGCACACGCGGGTGACCTGGAGAAGGCGCTGAACGCCATGGTCACCGCGATGTCGGAGGCGGCTCAGGCGGCGGGCACGGCGGTACCGGGTTCCCAGGCGTCGATCCCGCTGCAGGGACCGGTGCCGGTGGGCGCGGCCCCGTTGTCGCGGCCGATGTCGGGGCCCGTGGCCGCGGCACTGGGCCAGTACCTGGAAGGGCGCCAGGACCTGCTGAAGTCGATGTCGGACCGTATCGAGGCGGCCGTGCTGGGGGCTGCGGAAGCCACCGGCGCGTACGTGGCAGGTGACCTCGACGCGGCGAAGCACGCGCAGGACGCGGCGAAGGCCGTTCGGCTGGACCTGCTGAAGGACGGGGCCGGGGGGCACAAGTGAGCGACGACCAGCCGATTCCGCTGGAAGGCATCCCCGTCTTCACCGGAAACCTGGCGACCCTTGATGTGAACGTCACCGAGCTGGCCTCTGCCGCGGAATCCGTCGCGACGACCACCGGGGACGTCCACAGCAGCTTCGGCGGCCTCCACGCCTTCTACCGGGCTCCCGAGGCCGAACAGCTCTTCGCCACGACGAAGCCGGTCGTGACCAGCGGCCATACGCTGGAGTCCGACCTCACGACCATCGCCGGTGCGCTGCGCACGTACTCGGACGAGGTCTATCCGCTGGTCGAGAAGCTGAAGGAGATCAGACGGGACGCCGGCGCCTTCCTGGTGAAGGCCAACGCCGACGACAAGTGGCGTGAGGACGGCGACCTGGTCGACGAGAACAACCACCGCCGCGACGAGATCGCCGAGACCCTGTCCGCGTTCCAGGATGCGGAGATCGCCTGTCACAACAAGATCGTCGCCCTGGTCTGCGCACTGCCCCTGCACAAGAGCGACGGTTCCGACAGCACCCACCAGTACGGCTTCGACGCCGAGTCCCTCAAGCAAGCCGAGGGACTCCCCTGGGGCGACCCGCTCGTGGAATCCACCCCCTGGTGGCAGGTGTGGGAGCACGGGGCGGACTTCGTCACGGGCTTCTTCGTCGACGGAGTGGGGGGCACGCTCAAGGGCCTGGGCACCCTCGTCGGCACCGACGGCTGGGACGCCGCCAAGCAGGCGTGGACGGGGCTGGGGAAGCTCGCCACGGGACTCGCCCTGAGCAACCCGTACATGGGTGGCCTGCTGTTCTGGTCGATACCCGACGCAGACCTGCCCGCCTACCTGCGTGATTCGCGCAATGCGGTGAAGGAGACCGGCAAGGCGCTGCTGGCCTGGGACCAGTGGGGCGAGAACCCCTCCCGCGCCGCGGGCGCGGTGACCTTCAACGTCGTCACGACCGTCTTCACCGGCGGCACGGGCAGCACGGCCTCCGGCGCCGGGAAGGCCGCGCTGGCCGCGAAGGCCCTGTCCACCGCGGGCAAGGTGGGCCGGCTCGTCGACCCGATGACGTACGTCTTCAAGGGCGCCGGCATGGGCCTGACGAAGATCAGCGACGTGATGGCCAGCTTCAAGGGCCTGGGCACCACCGCGATCCCTCCCCTGCCGGAAGGCGCGCTCACCCTGCCGGAGGGCGGGTTCAAGCTCGCTGACGGGACCCTGCACCTCCCGGAGGGCTCGGCGATCCCGGACAGCGCGTTCGAGGTCCCGAGCAACTCGTTCAAGCTCCCCGACGGCACGGAGATCCCCGCCGGGGCGATCGACCTGGGCGACGGCGTGGTTCGCCTCCCCGAGGGCATGGCACCCCCGTCCGGCTCCCTCCGCATCCCGGAAGGCGCCCTCAAACTGCCCGAAGGCACGACAGCCCTGCCCGAAAGCGCCACCCGGCTCACCGACCTGGACGGCAGCACCGTCTACGTGGACGGCCCGGGCAACCTCCTGAAGGAGGACGGCACCCTCCAGCAACACCACACCGCCGCGAAGCGGGATGGCGTGGCCCCGGGCGCGGAAACCCCGGCCATCACCCTGCCCCCGGTATTGGTCGGCGCCCACACCGTCGGCGGCAACGCGGACGGGGCGATCCGGATGGGCGACGACTTGGGGGGCGCGGGGCGGGCAGGCGACGACGCCACTGGTCCAACTGAACCACCGGGTGGGGTGGCGAACAGCCTGCCGAGCGGCTCAGCCGACTATCTGCCGAGCAACAAGGTGAACGACGGAAGTGGTGCCGGCAGATCGGACGACGGCGCTGGGACTGCCGGGGGCAGCCACGGCGACCGGCCGGTCGGCAACGGTGACCACGCGCCAACCAGCCATCCCAACGCCACGGATCCCAGCCCAATGTTGAGACACGAGCCGTCCGACGGACCCCCCGGACACATTCCGGGAGAGGACGTTCCTGCTGGTGGGCTGGACGAGCCGGCCAAGGTCAGTGACGAGGGAACCTCTCCGACGCACATGGATCCCGACGATATCCCCCTTGCCGAGAGGGATATACGCGAGCCAGGGGGCAATCTCGCCGATGATGCCGCTCGGCGCTTGTCAGATCCGATCCAACTCGGAGACACCCCGCTTCCCCCTGCAGGTCCCGGCAACAAGGTACTCGGAACACTCGAAGAGAGTCGAGTCACTAGGAACAGTGATGGTCTCATCACTCTGATCGACGGCCGGAAGGCAGAGCACTTCCTCAAGGACCTTTCGTTCCAACGTGCCGAGGTATATAAATCCGCCAAGGAAGCGGGAACTTTCTCAAGAAAAAAGACTGGCGCTTGCGTTGGCGTCGTAATGGATTCGCGAACCGGGGTTGTCGTTGAAGCTATAAACGGAAAGGCCGACGACGTCATCCCAGCTGACCAGGTTCATCCGACGGTTGCCGCTCGGGACGAGGGGCTCACCGACCCCCCCGCGCCCGACGAACCGCTGGGGCATGCCGAGGTCAAGGCCGTAAACGAGCTTCTATGGGAACGCCGGAAACAAGGCCTTCCTGATGATGTGACCGCCCTCCAAGACCTGCGCGCCTCGGTAGAGTTTCCCTTCATGCAACACAGGAGGACAGAGCTCCCCGTGCGACCGGCAGCCTTCTGTGCCAACTGTGAACGTATGCTGGATGGCGTTGACAGCTCGCACGGTAAATTCACCGGAAACCCGCCGACCGACGAAAATTGGATTCCTTGATGACTTCACCCAAGAGAATCGACATCGACGACCCCGAGGTCGACATGGATGGCGGGGGAAATCTCTCCTACAAAGGAGAACCCTTCACGGGAGAGGTGGCAGAGTATGCAGGCGACTCACTCATAAGCCTGGATGAATATGCCGATGGAGTCCTGCACGGAAAGAGCCAGGAGTGGCACTTGAATGGCACTCTTAGCTCCGCAGGCCTGGCGAAACATGGTCACCCCGTGGGAACGTGGAAACAATGGCACCCCAACGGATCGATCGCCTCGGAACGCGTATTCGCAGCAGCCGGAAGAACCATGCTCTCCGATAGGGCTTGGGACGAGAACGGAAATCTCACGAGGGAGTGGCAGAGAAATACTGATTGAGGTCTTCCACGACGGCACTCCGGGACTGACGCGCCCTTAGGGCTCGTAACACGATCTTGCTGCAACAACCTGGTTGGCCGTGACTGGTGTGAGGATTCGGCCGTTCGTGATGGTGTGAGTACTCGGCCGTGGATCGTGGATGACGACTTGTGGGCGCTGATCGAGCCGTTGCTGCCGCCTTGGCCGGAGCGGTCGCCGGGGCCGAGGCCGGTGTCGGACCGTCCTTGTCTCCAGGGCATCCTGTTCGTCCTTCACAACGACATGGCCTGGCAATTCCTGCCGTTGGAGCTGGGGTTCGGCTCTGGCCAGACCTGCTGGCGGCGTCTGGACCGGTGGCAGAAGGCCGGGGTTTTCGATCAGCTCCACCGGGTCCTGCTCGCGAAGCTGAATGCAGCCGGTGAACTCGACTGGTCACGAGCATGCGTGGATGGTTCCCACATCCGGGCGAAAAAGGGGGTGCCGACACCGGTCCGTCACCGGTCGACCGGCGGAAGACCGGCAGCAAACACCACTTGATCTGCGATGGACGCGGAACCCCGCTCAAGGTCATCACAACGACAGCCAACGTCAACGACGTCACCCAGACCCTCGCCCTGGTCGACGGCATCCCACCTGTTGCAGGCCGTCCCGGCCGGCCTCGTCGCAGGCCCGTCGCCCTGCTCGACGACAAGGGCTATGACTCCAATGCCTACCGTGACGAGCTGCGACAACGACAGATCCTGCCTGTCATCTCCCGCAAGGGATCACCGAACATCAAGGGCATGGGCAAGCTCCGCTACGTCGTGGAGCAGACCTTCGCCCTGCTCCATCAGTTCAAACGTCTCGCCGTCCGCTGGGAACGCCGCACCGAACTTCACGACGCCTTCGTCTCCCTGGCCTGTGGTCTCATCTGCTGGAGACGCCTCAAAAAGACCCACTCCTGATTGCGCCCGAGCGATCAGGGGCAACGCAGCGCCTCGAGAGATCTTGAGGGCTACTGGTGCGGTGCATGCCTGGTTCCAGTCGGCTCTGCAGTGTCTGCCTCGGCTGCGGTGAGGATGAGCCGCCCCTCGACTCTTGCCTCGACGACCTTGACCAGCAGCGTGCTCGCGTCGTCAAAGCGCAGGGTGAAGTGCGGATCGAACTGCATCAGGAAGTCGAAGCTCTCCCCGTCCTCCGCGGCCAGGGGAGATTCGAGGGTCGCTTCGGACGTCCAGATGTCTCCGGCGGTACGGACCGCGACCTGCACACGGAACCTGCCCAGACACGTCGATCGGTTAGCCCACCACTCAAGCGTCGCGGTGCCCTCGTAGCTGTCCATGCTTCAAGTATCGCGAGCAAGCAGGCAGCCATGTGTCAGCGATACAGAATCCGAGGTCACAAGATCGTGTTACGAGCTCTAAGAGAACAGATCCACAAAGATATAACCCTGAGGCGCATGGATCCCAGATACGATCCTCAATGGTCGTTCACACATGCAGGGCCCTCCCAAGAGCTTCGCGCTTACCTCACAAAGGCGAGAATAATCTTCCTGGAGTACAGAAGAACCCCCAAAAATTAACATAGAGTACCATTAAAAGTCCCCCGAGATTGAAAATGGAAATAGAAATGCAGAATGAAACTCCAGCCGGCCCCGCATCGGACATTGCAGAATGGGCCGTCGGAGCCCACGATCGAGCCGCCAGCGTTGCGGAAATGATTGGCATAGCAAAAGATCAGTATACTGAGGACCCTTTGACGCTCCTACCTGGGCTACAAACCTATGTAGACCGACTGCCACTTGGGGATTTTGAACAATCCGACTGGATTACCCTTCACACAGATCTGACTGCATACCTGGGCGACCTCATGGTCCGCAGACACGATGCAACATGGGTAAAGTTTAGCGACTCCAGTTCACCAGCTGGCTATCGGTATCTGCTTGAGGCAACAGGGATCGATGGGGCGACACATCGTGTGGAGCCTTACGATGTCACCATGGAGGAATTCGAACACCTCCCCATCGAGGTCACACGAATGGTCGCAAACGCGGAAGGGGTTCTGCACGTGACACCAGGGATCAGCGCGGATACATAAAGAGGAAAATCGGCCGCATTGGCACCTACCACGCGAAAGCCCGAGGTCTTCTCGATGAAACCGCGGGTTCCCCCACCATGGCGGCACCCGGCAGAAACGTGACGACCTGGGTGAGCGTGAAGTTGCGGTCGGCGAACAGTCGGGGCAGTACGACCGGTTCAGCGGACCGCCGCCCGACTTGGGCGAACCAGGCCAGGGCGAGGCCCCCGAGGCCGATGATCTGCGGTGAAGACCAGGCGTACCGCCTACCGCCCCAGCTGAGGGATTCCCGCAGGGCAATGAAGGAGACCGGCCAGGCTCTGGTGGCCTGGGACCAATGGAGCGAAAACCCGCGCCGCAGGCGCGGTCACGTTCAACGTCATCACGACCGTCTTCACCGGCGGCACGGGCAGCACGGCCTCCGGCGCCGGGAAGGCCGCCCTCGCCGCGAAGGCGCAGTCCGCGGCGGGCCGGTTCCTCGACCCGATGACATGCGTCTTCAATCCTCCCAGGCGCGATCGCCCTTGGCGACGGCGTGGTCCGGCTCCCCGAGGGCATGGCACCCCCCGCAGGCTCCCTCCGCGTCCCGAGGGCGCCCTCAAGCTGCCCGAAGGCACCACCGTCGTACCCGAGAGGGCCCTCAAGGGTGTCGACCAGCACGGCAACACCGTCTACCTGGACGGTCCGGGCAACATCCTCAAGGAGGACGGCTCCCTCCCGCAGCGAAGAAGGAGCTCCCAGCCACCAGCGCTGACACCCCTGCCGCCCAGAACTCGACCCAGCAGCCGGCCCTGATCGGCGCCCACACGGTCGACGTCACGGACGACCTGATCCGGACAGGCGACGATCTGGGAGACGTGGGCCGGGCCGGCGACGACGCCACAGGTGCCGGCAGAGCGCCGGGCGGAGCGGCGAACAACCTGCCGGACGGCTCCGGCCGGCCACCACATGCCGAGCAACAGCCTGGACGGCAACGAGCCGGGCAGCCGCGTGCCCGGCAATGGCCTCGACAGCGGTACGCCATGCCGAGCCCACGGGCGGCCACGACCTACCCGGCGGGTCGACGGTCGATAACGGAGTTTCGGGCACCTCCGGAGACAACGGGCTTCCCGGCCCCCGGAGTCCCGGCCCTGATAACACCGCCCCACGCAGTGGCGAGGCCGCGGCCCCGGCAACGAGTGCAACGCGCCAGCCTGTGTTGCGTCCCAGCTTCATGCTCGACGGCCCCACCCCCCTACGGCAGGCCGGGTTCGCTCACCCTGGAGCAGATCGAAGAAGTCCAAGTTCATCGCGCAAACGAGGAGCCCGGTTACTTCGAGCACCACTATCGCAAGGATGGCACTCGTAAGGACACTGATCTGCACGATGCAAGGGGATTCACGCCCCCTCAACTTACGCAGTTGATGGATGACGGCCCGTGGGTCCGAGCGAAGGGCGCACCTGCACCACCCAAGCCACATTTCCTCGACACAGATTACATCGCAGCGCGGGCAGATAATGTCACAAGTCGTGCCCGGCTCAGAGTCCTCGAAGCGGCAGCCCAGAAGCGGTACTTCGCTATTCAGTGGGACAACCTCGCAGAGAAATGGAAAGCAGAGGCGGGTAATCTGAATAGGATTCACGACACAGGAACATACACTGGCTATCAATATCGATGCTTCGACATCAACAAAAGGACCTTGCCGTGACTCTAACGATCTCCCGCCATGACCTGCCCGCCGGGCATGAAGCCGAGCGTTTCGCCCAGCGCCTTGATGAGCATTTGACAAAGAGCATTGATCGCCTCGATGAAACCACCAAAGCGGTCAGCTCCACATTCGACTCCGCCGTAATGTCTTTGCACGCACGATGCGTTATTGATCCGCGAGCGGCCGCTGCCGAGACGTGGGAATCCACCGTCAACGCAATGCAAGTAGGATCAGCACTTTTCTCCACGACTGGAGCAAGTGAGGGGCTTATTGAATGTCGCATCAACCATAAGGTGCGGACCATTCAGGCAATCGGTCCGATGTCGACAGCCGATGCGGGTAATTGGCTAACAGCATTCTGGCTGGCCGTCATTTGCCGTGACCAGGAACGTATGACACAGCTCAGCGAGATCCCGCTCGAACACCTGCGTTCACCACAGGGGCAGTACGACGAATACATCTATCACTGGGTCGATACCCTGCAGACCTGGTGGCTCCGCCGACCTGACCTTGCCGACAAACTCATCGCCACGATCGAGGCCTCCGACCCCAAGGTGGCGAACATCGCACCTCTAGACCTTTTGCAGGGCCTTCTCTACCCCCCGATCAACCTCTTCTACCACTACGTCCGCAAGAATCAGGACAAATTCTCCCCAGCCTTGGCCGACGCGCTTAGACTTCACAGGACGTACTGGACCCTCACCGAAGACCGAACCGCAGATATCGACGGCAGCATCGCCCTCGGCCCCCTCGCCATCGCCTGCCTCGCTCACGACGCCGAATTCCCCCTCGATATCGAATCGGAATACCTCCCCCATCACCTTCTCCAGCGCACCTGGCTCAGCGAATTCCCCACCTAACCTGACCGCCACCGACGGATTCCCTCCCCAGATGGCGAACGTCAGCAAAGATATCTCTTGGATGTGTATCCTATTTGTTCGATGGCGCCATCATCTAGCCATTCCCTAACGGACAGGACGTAACACGATCATTGTTATCCAATCGTCGAAAATCCCACAGGTACACCGCAGCGGCCAGACCAGTATTCAGTTTATTATCCGAGTCAAGGATGAGGTTCTGACCAAACCGCCCAGCGGTACATTCACGTCGGAGGGAAGACTGTGATTGCCAGCACTCCTGTAGCGCGCTGGACATGGGGTCAAGAAAATCAATTCCAAGAAAAGATCTTCGCTTGCCTTCACAAACTACTGCTAGCCCGGACCGTCTTGGCGAGGCACCGCCTTACAATTGGCACCCCGAGCGTGTCTATTTCTGTACATGAGGCCGGAAAGCCAAACAGCTTTCTATTCCAGGGACTTCTTGAGCTGGGCTCCACATCACCCTCGCCGGACATGGCGCAACGGCTGGCCAATCAGGTCAATACCGCATTGCGCCCAGGGAAGATTGGAGCTGTGTATGCGGACACAAAGAGTTCCGGCCTGGTCATAAACGGCAGCTCCGGAACCCACGAAGAAAAGCTGTTCCTGATCGGATCCTCAGCGGTTCTCGACTACGTGGGCACCGATCTCGTGACGTTCTCCGATGCCTGGATGCCGTACGACCTCAAGGGCCGACCGCAGCCCGCGCTGCATGCAGCGAATGCGCCAAGGCTGTCCGCTGCCCTTCTGGATCTGTCTGAGGTGTTCCATTCAGAGGCAGACCCGGATGAACCAACGTACTTCGGCAAGCCGACCGAGACCGGCGTCGAGAATTACTACAATGACGAAGGCACGGCTGCCGATGTGTGGGGCAGCTTCGAAATCCAGTATCGGTACGACAAGTTCACACACGCACCCGGCTTCGGCCGCATCGGCTTCAAGCGTTCGGCGGACGGCGAGGTCGCATACGTGCCCGTGCTCGGCGAGCATGGGGTGCTGGGATATCTCTGGGCCTCTGACACAGAGAACGCAGCAAGCTTCGAGCCCAGAGACGTCGGGGACGAAGAGACCTACAGATCAGGCCTGCTGTGGCTTGATCGCCTGCGCTTGGCGCAGGACCGCGGCCTGTCCCCCTCCCAAGCCCTGACCGAGCTGGCCGGCACTCTGGAGAAACCCGGGATAAGCGTGCTGGACCTGGCATATCTGCGGGAACTGCGCGCCCTGCGCTCTGGACGGCACCGCACACCGCTGCGGAAGCGATGAATCGGGAAATGTTCGGCGGTGGCACGGAGCGGCACTTCCCTGTTCCAACCCATGAGCACCCCTACTATCCTGTTGAAGCACCGGGTGGCCGGAAAGTGGATGTCCCGGTGGATCTCCCGGACGGCAGGACCTTGGCCGTGGAAATCAAGCACTACCTGGAATTTCGAACAATCAAGCTCGCAGATGGAACAAGCCAGGTAGTGAAGGGAGAGGTTCCACTCAGCGAGGGAATAACGGAGCAGATCAATAAGGATCTGACCTTGAGGCGACTGGATCCCAAATACGATCCTCGCTGGATTTTCACACACGCCCCTCCCTCAGCAGCCCTGAGGAGTTACCTGACACAAGCTCGCATTATATTCGTAGAATATGGACCAAGTCCAAAATAGTAAATCCTAACCCCAAAAAGGCATAGGTGTGACGGAAAAGAATACCCAGAGCCCGAATATTGAACAATGGGAGAGAGAGGGACACCGAACAATCATCGACATCGCCGACATGCTCGGAGTCCCTTCGGGCCTTTACTCAGAAAATCCCCTGAACCTGATTCCAGCGCTACAGAACTACGCATCCCGACTCCCGCTCGGTGAATTCGAAGAATCGGATTGGGTGACCCTGCAGACCGACCTCATGTCGTACGTTGCAGACTTCTTGATCCAACGACACGGGGCCCACTGGACCGTCGCGGACGACCCGACAAATGTTCGCGGTTACCGATACGTGATCGAATCGATCGGCCTTGACGGGAAGACCCGCAGGATCGATCCGAACGACATCGTGCGGGAGGAATTCAGGAAACTTCCCATCGAAATCACCCGGATGCTTGCCAGCGCGGAGCTCACTCTGCGATTGACTCGCGAGGCGAGCGAATTGGAATAGGTCCTCCGGGACGACCGCCACGGGCCGGGTCGACGTGGCCATGACGACGAACCGTGCATCGAGGCCCGGGCAGACACGCTCCACACTCGCGAAGGCCGTAGTGGACGAATCTTCGCTGGGATGCGCGACCTCTTTGGGCCGAGTCGATCTCGGAAGTTCCGAAATGCGGGCATCCATCACTCCTTCCGCAGCGGAACCTCCCGCATCAGCCACGCCGCCAGGAAGATCACGGCCCCCAGCAGGGCGCTTCCGAGCAGCACCCCGTGCAGGCCTTCGGTGACCGCTGTCCGTACCGCGTTCCGGATCTCGTCCGGCATCCCGCGTACCGCCGCGGGTGTCCAGGCTGTGCCGCCTTCGGGGATGCCGCCCGTGTGGAGACGGCTCGTGTAGACGGCGCCGAGCACCGCGATGCCCAGTGAGCTGCCGATTGTGCGGACGAGTGTGGCCGTTCCCGTGGCGGCGCCCATGTCGCGTGGCGTGGCGCTGTTGATGGTGACGAGCAGCGTGCTCTGCATCAGCAGGCCCAAGCCGATGCCAAGCACGAGGGTCAGCGCGGAGGTCAGCGCCGTGGCGGTACCGGTGTCCGTCGTCAGCAGGACGAGCGCGCCCACGGCCGTCAGCGCGCCGCCGGCGATGGGGTACGGGCGGTAGCGGCCGCCGCCGGCGAGGAGCCGCCCGACCAGGAGCTGCGCGCCGAACATCCCCGCCATCAGGGGGAGCAGCAGCATGCCGCTGGCCGTCGCGGACGCGCCGCGTACGAACTGCATGTACTGCGGCAGGTAGGTGGACGCCCCCACCATGGCGGCGCCCGTCAGGAACGTGAGGATCTGGGCGAGCGCGAAGTTGCGGTCGGCGAACAGCCGGGGCGGGATGACCGGTTCGGCGGCTCGCCGCTCGACCCGGGCGAACCAGGCCAGGGCGAGGGCGCCGGTCGCTCCGAGGCCGATGATCTGCAGTGACGACCAGGCGTACTGCGTACCGCCCCAGCTGCCCACCAGGGTGAGGGCCAGGATGGCGGCGCAGAGCAGTCCGGCCCCCGCGTAGTCGATCCGCGCCCTGATCCGCTCGGTGCGCAGGCTCAGGCGGAGGCCGATGACGAGCAGGGCGACCGCGCCGAGGGGGAGGTTGACGTAGAAGACCCAGCGCCAGTTCAGCTGGTCGGTGAGGAAGCCGCCGAGCAGCGGGCCACCGACCAGGGCGACGGGCATCATGGCCCCGATCATCGCCTGTGAGCGGCCGGCCTGGGAGGGCGGCATCATGACGCCGATGATGGAGATGGCGCCGACCATGAGGCCGCCCGCGCCGAGTCCCTGGACGGCGCGGAATGCGATGAGCTGGTTCATGTCCTGGGCGAGCCCGGAGAGCACCGAGCCTGCGAGGAACACCGTGATCGAGCAGATGAAGCTGCCTTTGCGCCCGTACAGGTCACCGAGTTTGCCCCAGATGGGGGTGGAGACGGAGGCGGTGAGCAGATAAGCCGTCACCACCCAGGACAGGTGGTCGAGACCGCCCAGGTCACCGACGATCGTGGGCAGGGCGGTGCCCACGATCGTGCCGTCGAGCAGACCGAGCATCAGCCCGAGGAGGAGTCCGAACAGGACCGGCTTCGACAGGCCGCTCCCGTCGCCTCCGGGTGGCCGGCCGGTGTCCGGCGTCCGTGCGGTGTTCGTGTCGTTCGTGTCGTTCGTGCGCTCGCTCATGAGTGACCCCCGGGCGATGTGAGGTGAGGTCAGGCCGCGTACGGGCTGACGGACCTGGCATCCCGCAGGGCGTGCCCCCACCAGGCGAGCTGGTCGAGCAGGGCCTTGGCCGCCGCGTCGACCGCAGAGTCGTCGACGGCACCGTCCTCACCGAACCGGCCGTAGGCGTTGTGGAAGCTGACGGTGTTGCGGATGGTCGTGGCGTTCAGCTCGGCCATGACGACGCGGAGCTGCTCGACGGCGCGCAGGCCGCCGGAGAGGCCGCCGTAGGAGACGAAGGCGACCGGCTTGGCGTGCCACTGCTCGTTGTGCCAGTCGATGGCGTTCTTCAGCGACGCGGGGAAGCTGTGGTTGTACTCCGGGGTGACGAAGACGAACGCGTCGGCCGCCGCGAGCCGCGGTGACACCAGGGCCAGGGCCTCTTCCGTACCCGGCGCCGGGGGCTGTCCGAACGCGGGCATGACCGTGGGCAGCGGGGTCTCGGCGAGGTCGACGACATCTGCCGTCATGTCGTCGCGCCGGGACAGGTGGCCCTTCAGCCACTGGGTGACGACGGGTGCGAATCGCCCCTCGCGGGTGCTGCCGACGACGACGGCGACGCGGAGCTGCGGGCGGGTGCTGGGCATGGGTTCCCCCTGGAAGCGGTAAATGTGTACAACGTATTTCTCTGCGTACAACGTATCCATCGATGTGTACGTTGTCTACTGACGGATACGTTGTACGCTGGCGGCCCCGTCGAGAGGAGCCCGTCCGTGGCCGGCCAGAAGAAGGACAGCAGCAAGGGCACCGCCGGCGGGCCGGACCCCTCCCTCTGGCAGCGACTGGAGCAGCCGGCGACCACACCCCGGGCCTCACTGACCCTGGAGCGGATCGGGGCCGTCGCCGTGGAGATCGCGGACGCGGAGGGCGTCGCCGCCGTCACCATGCGCAGGCTCGCCACGGAACTGGGCGTCGCCCCCATGGCCGCCTACCGCCACGTCTCCGGCAAGGACGACCTGTGGGCCCTGATGGCCGAGCGGGTGTCCGCAGAGATGCAGATCCCGGCCGTGGTGACCGAATGGCGCGAGGTGCTGCGCACCTTCGGCCTGCTGACCCGGGACATGATGCTGCGGCACCCGTGGATCGGACAGCTGCCGACCCATCTCTTCGTACTCACTCCCGGCCGGCTGGCCATCGCGGAACGGCAGCTCGCGGCGCTCGACGGGCTCGGCCTCGACGAGGACTCGATGATGGTCGCGTTCCGTACCGTGAGCGCCTTCGCCCATGGCGCCAGTCAGTCGGAGATGGCCCTGCGGGAGTGGACGGAGTCCGCGGGCTGGTCGTCAGGCGACGAGACGCGCCTCGGACTGGCGCCGCAGATGACGTACCTGATGGGCACCGGGCGCTATCCCACCTACCGGCGCTACGGGCTGCGGGCGACCCGCAAGGACGACGCGACCTGGGCGTTCGAGACGGGCCTGGACTGCGTGCTGGACGGGATCGCCGCCCGGCTCGGCATCTGAGGGATACCCGCGAACGGCAGTGAAGCGGCGGGGCGGGCCCGGCGCACAGACGGAGCGGGCGTGCTCAGCATCACCCTGGACAGCTCACGTGACCGCCGGGTAACTTCTAACCAGGGCTGAGCAAGCGCTTAGCCGAGCCGAGCGAAGCCGACCAGGGAGGCACCCCGTGCGCCGTACGGTATTCAACGAGGACCACGAGGCGTTCCGGGAGACCATCCGCGCCTTCATCGCGGCCGAGGTCGTGCCGGTGTACGACGAGTGGTTCGCGGCCGGCCAGGCCCCGCGCGACTTCTACCTCAAGCTCGGCGAGCTGGGCGTCTTCGGGATCAACGTGGACGAGGAGTACGACGGCGCGGGCATCGACTCGCACAAGTACGAGGCCGTCATCTACGAGGAGACCGCCCGCGCGGGCGTGTCCTTCGGCGGCTCCGGGGTGCACACGCTGCTCGGCCTGCCCTACATCAAGATGCTCGCCACCGACGAGCAGAAGAAGCGCTGGCTGCCGAAGTTCACCACCGGCGAGGAGATGTGGGCCCTCGCGATGACCGAGCCGGGCACCGGTTCCGACGTCGCGGGCATGAAGACCACCGCCAAGCTCTCCGAGGACGGCACGCACTACGTCCTCAACGGCGCCAAGACCTTCATCACCGGCGGTGTGCACGCCGACCGGGTCATCGTCTGCGCCCGTACCTCCGCCCCGCGCGAGGACGACCGCCGCTTCGGCATCTCGCTGTTCGCCGTCGACACCAAGTCCGAGGGCTACTCGGTCGGCCGCAAGCTCGACAAGCTGGGCCTGAAGGTCTCCGACACCGCGGAGCTGGCGTTCGTCGACGTCAAGGTCCCGGCGGAGGACCTCCTCGGTGAGGAGAACAAGGGCTTCGGCTACCTCGGCACCAACCTGGCCTCCGAGCGCTGGGGCATCGCCTTCGGCGCGTACGCGCAGGCCGCGGCGGCTGTCCGGTTCGCCAAGGAGTACGTGCTCGACCGCACCGTCTTCGGCAAGACCGTCGCCTCGTTCCAGAACACCAAGTTCGAGCTGGCCGCCTGCCAGGCCGAGGTGGACGCGGCCCAGGCCGTCGCCGACCGTGCGCTGGAGGCGCTGGACGCCGGTGAGCTGACCGCCGCGGAGGCCGCCTCCGCGAAGCTGTTCTGCACCGAGGTCGCGCACCGCGTGATCGACCGCTGCCTCCAGCTGCACGGCGGCTACGGCTTCATGAACGAGTACCCGATCGCCCGCCTGTACGCGGACAACCGGGTCAACCGGATCTACGGCGGCACCAGCGAGGTCATGAAGTCGATCATCGCCAAGTCCATGGGCCTGTAGAGCGGCTACGTTCTCTCCATGAGCACCGCACACGACCCCCTGCACGATCTGCTCCAGTTGCTCGACCTGGAGCAGATCGAGCGGGACATCTTCCGGGGCACGAGCCGTTCGGCGCTCGTGCCCCGCGTCTTCGGCGGACAGGTCGCGGCCCAGGCGCTGGTCGCCGCGGGCCGCACTGTCCCCGCCGACAGGAGCGCCCACTCGCTGCATTCGTACTTCCTGCGGGCGGGCGACCCCGGCGCGCCGATCGTCTACAGCGTCGACCGCATCCGGGACGGGCGCTCCTTCACCACCCGGCGGGTCGTCGCCGTCCAGCACGGGCAGCCGATCTTCCACCTCTCCGCGTCCTTCCAGACGTACGAGGCGGGCCTGGAGCACCAGGCGGCCATGCCGGCCGCGCCGGACCCGGAGACGCTGCCCACGGCCGCCGAGATGCTGCCGCGCTACGCGGACCGGTTCAGCGACCCCGGTGTCGTGGACCGGCTCATCGAGGCGCGGGCGGCGGTCGACCTGCGGTACGTGGACGCGCCGCCGTTCGGCACCGTCGGGGAGTCGCGCGAGCCCCGCTCGCAGGTGTGGTTCCGTACCAACGGCAAGCTCGCCGACGATCCGCTGCTGCACGTCTGCATGGCGACGTACGTCTCCGACATGACGCTCCTCGACTCGGTGCTCCTGGCCCACGGGCGCGGCGGCTGGGCGGTCGGTGACGTGGTGGGCGCGAGCCTGGACCACGCGATGTGGTTCCACCGGCCGTTCCGGGCCGACGAATGGCTGCTGTACGACCAGGAGTCGCCGTCCGCGTCCGGCGGGCGCGGGCTGGGCCAGGCCCGTATCTACACACAGGACGGCCGCCTCGCGATCACCGTCATCCAGGAGGGCGTCATCCGGGTCCCCCGGAAGGGCTGAACGGTCCCCCGGGAGGCCTGAACGGTCCCCCGGGAGGTCCTGAACCGGCCGCACGGCCGTGCGTCGGACATGCCCGGCCCGGCTGCGGACATACTCCCCACCATGAGTGACGAGAAATCAGCGGGTGGGGAGTCCACGTTCACGGTCGTCGTCGCCGCGTTGGCCAACCTCGGCATCGCCGTGGCGAAGGCCGTCGCGGGGCTGATCAGCGGATCGAGCGCGATGCTCTCCGAGGCGGCGCACTCGGTCGCCGACACCGTCACCGAGGTGCTGCTGCTCACCGCGCTCAAGCGCAGCGAGAAGCCCGCCGACGAGGAACACCCACTGGGGTACGGCCCCGAGCGGTACATCTGGGCGATGCTCGCCTCCGTCGCCACCTTCGTCGGCGGCGCGGTCTTCTCGATCTACGACGGTGTGCACACCCTGGTCGCGGGCGAGGACCTCGGTGATCCGCTCGTCTCGTACATCGTGCTCGCCATCGCCTTCCTGCTGGAGGGCTTCTCGTTGCGCACCGGGCTGCGCCAGGTGCGCGGCGAGGCGGCCCGGCTGGGCGCCGCCCCGGCCCGCTACTTCCGCCGCACGCCCGACACCGCGGTCAAGGCCGTGGTGATGGAGGACTCGGCGGCCCTGGCCGGACTGCTGCTGGCCGCGGGCGGACTGCTCGGCGGCCAGCTGTCCGGCTCGGGTGTGTGGGACGGGGTCGCTTCGGTCCTGATCGGCGTCCTGCTCGTGTACGTGGCCTGGGTGCTCGGCCGTTCGAACGCCCAGCTGCTGATCGGCCGTCCGGTCCCGCAGTCGATGCGGACCGGGATGCGGGAGGAACTGCTCTCGGTGCCGCACATCATCGAGGTGCTGGAGCTGACCACCCTCATCCAGGGGCCGACCGAGATCCTGGTCGCCGCGAAGGTCGACTTCCGGGACGTGGCCAGTGCCGAGCAGGTGGAGTGGGCCTGCGAGGAGGCGGAGCAGCAGTTGCGGGAGCGGTACCCGTCGATCCAGCGCGTCTATCTGGACCCGACGCCCGGGGTGGCGCAGCGCCGCCGAGCGCGTGCCGCCGGAGGCAATCCGGTGGTCGGGCCCGGAGACGGGAAAGGCAACGGGGACGGCGGAGGGCTGTTCACCGACCGCCTGGAGGACTGAATTGGGCCGACCGGGGGCCGGTACCGGTTGCGTTGCGCCGTCCGGCCCGTCAGGCCGTCGCTCCCGCCTCCGTCACCACGTCGTGGCGAGCCGGGCCGCCACCGCGGCGAGCACGATGAGGGCGACGTTGAGGCCGATCGCCGCCGCCATCGCGAGGCCGGGCGCGATCCCGGTGAGGGGCGGCAGTACGAGGCCTGCGGCCCCGTAGCGAACAGGAGCCGCCGATGTCGAAGTACCGCGACAGCTGCCTCATCAGTACGAGCTCACCGCCACCGGGCGCCCCCTGATCGGGCCCACCGTGAAGCCGGCCGCGTGGGCCGTCGACCACAACCCCGGCATCGAGCGGAACCAGGCCGCCTACGACTCCCGGCAGCCCTGACCCGACGCCGGACCGTCAGAGCAGTCCGGCCGCGTCCAGCAGGTACTCCGTCATCGGGTCGTAGAACCGCGGGTCCAGCACGTGGTCGTCCAGCGGGACGGCCACCTGGAGGGTGCCCTCGGCCTCCCCCAGGAACAGCGCCGGGTCGTTGCAGTCCGCGTAGCCGATGGCGTCCAGCCCGCGCTGCGCCGCGCATCCGGCCCAGCCGTGGTCGGCGACGACCAGGTCGGGCATGGGGCGGCCCTCCCGCTCCATGCCGTCCAGGATCGCCGCCATCGGGGCCGGGGAGTGGGTGTGCCAGAGCGTCGCGCCGCGCTCCTGGACGGCGACGTCCGCGAACTGGAAGACCATGCCCTCGTCCGCCATCAGCCCGGACGGGATCCGGACGATCTCGCAGCCCGCGGCCCGCAGGGCGGCCGCCGTCTGCCGGTGGACGTCCAGCAGCCCGCCCGGGTGACCGGTGGCGAACAGCACCCGCTCCGAGCCGTCGGCCGCCTTGCGCAGCCTGGCCGCCGCCCGGTCCAGGGCGTCGACGGTGAGCTCGGGGTCGATGGTGTCCTGGCCGAACCGGTGCTCCGGGTCGTCGCTGACCCCGCACCGCTCGGCCATCACGGCCAGCACGTCCTGCTCGTCGCGCCACCGGTCGCCCAGCTCCAGGCCCAGCCAGAAGTGGCGGTCGCCGTTGGCTAGCTTGCGGTAGTGGGAGAGGTTGTTGTCGCGCGGAGTGGCGACGTCTCCGGCTATACGCGTACGGACGAGCTGTTCGACGAGGGCGGCGCGGCTGGGTATCGGCATGAACCCATTGTGCCGTCAGGTGTGCGCAGTGTGCCGTTCGCATGAAGCATCGCGCCGCCGGCCGGAGGCGCCGCGCCGCCTGCGGGAGGCGAACGGTCCGCCGGGAGCGCCGTTCCGCAGCCCCCGAATGGCCCTCCCGGGATGTTGGGTGACTGTTAACCCATGTGTGACCTGGAACTTTCCGCTCCATCCGGACGGGATCATGAAATAGGTCCAGACCACTCCCGGAAGTTTCACGGACCCCTCCCTCCGCGCCGGACCGACGTCTCACACTTCGATCATGAACAATTGGTCTATACCTTTGGCGCTAGGGTGGGTCCCCCGATACCGGGACATGCACATCTGTGGGGGCTTTATGACCGTGCATCACTTACCTCAACCTCCGTCCGACGAAGAGCTCTACTGGTACTTCGGGCCGCAGCGCCGCTGGGTACTCATCAGCTCCTCGCTCGCCTTCGTGCTCACGGCGGCGACCATGCTCACCTTCGCCCTGCGCACCCCCGCCCTGTGGGCCTTTCTCGCGGTGCTCTCCCTGAACGTCGTCGCCCTGGCGCTCTCCTCCGTCAACAGCCTGCGCCAGCGCCGGCTCACCAGGCGCTCGCACGAAGTGCTCGTACACGCCTGGCACCCGGCCGAGCTGCCGGGCGTGGACCTCTACCTGCCGACCTGCGGGGAACCGCTCCCGGTCCTGGAGAACGCCTACCGGGCCGTCGCGGACCTGGACTGGCCCGGCGCGCTGACCGTCTGGGTGCTCGACGACGCGGACAGCCCCGACGTGGCCGCGCTCGCGGCCCGCTTCGGCTACCGCTACGTCGTACGGCCCGACCGGGGGAAGCTGAAGAAGGCGGGCAACCTCAATCACGCGCTCACCCTGAGCCACGCGGAGTACATCGCCATCCTGGACGCCGACTTCGCGCCCCGGCCGGACTTCCTCCGCCATCTCGTGCCGTACCTGGCCGACCCGGGCGTCGGCATCGTGCAGAGCCCGCAGTGCTTCGACACCGACGGGACGATGGAGTGGATCCAGCGCGCCGCCGGATCGGCCCAGGAGTGGTTCTTCCGCTGGATCCAGCCGTCCCGGGACGCGAGCGACGCGGCGATCTGCTGCGGCAGCAACGCGGTCTACCGGCGCAGCGCCATCGATCTGGCCGGCGGCTTCGCCCGGCTCGACCACAGCGAGGACCTGTACACCGGACTCGCCCTGTACGAGCAGGGGTTCCGGATCCTGTACGTGCCGGTGCTGGTGGCCAAGGGCACCTCGCCGGACAACCTGGCCTCCTACCTCAACCAGCAGTACCGCTGGGCGATGGGCAACCTGCATCTGATCGGGACCCCGGTCCTGAAACGGATCGGCGCCCCCTGGCGGATGCGGCTCTGCTTCCACGAGGGCGTCGTCGGCTACCTGACGACGGTGGTGAACACCTTCGCGGCCCCGCTGCCGCCGCTGGTGATGATGTTCTGGTACCCGGACGACATCCGGCCCTGGCACGTGCTGCCGCTGCTCGCGCCGCTGTGGCTGTGGCACGTGCTGCTGCCCCGGATCAGCCGGACCCGCTGGCGGATCGAGGTGATCCGGGCCAACGTCCTGATGAGCGTGGCCGCCGGGGCCGCGTTCCTGCACACCCTGCGCGGCCACAGCGCGGCGTGGGTGCCCACCGGGGCCGGCGGCGGGAAACCGGGCACCATGGCGCGGCGGGTGGTCCTCGTCTCGCTCGGCTGGCTCTGCTGCTCCACCGGGGCGGCGGCGGGCGGCCTCGCCCTCGCCGTCGCCCGCAACGGCTGGGAGCCCAACTGGGGGCTCGGCCTCTATCTGCTGGTGCAGTTCCAGATCAACGTTCCCCTGATCAGGGACCTGGTGCGGGAGCTACGCCCCGCTGCCGCCGCCCGAAGGACCGCACCGGCCCGGCGGGGCGGCCGCTCCGTGCTGCCCAGACGCTGGCCCGAAACGCTGGCCGTGACGGTCACGCTCCTGCTCACCGCCCTGCTCGCGTCCGGCTGGGTCGATCCGATGCTGCCCTGGCTGAGCTGAAAGGCCTCGAACGATGCCCACCCTCGCCCCTTCCGCCCCCCGGTCCGGGAGCAGCGCCGCCCCCGCACCGCCGCCCGGCGGCACGGGCCCCCGCAGGCCCGCGTTCCGCCCCGATATCGAGGGGGTGCGCGCCTTCGCCGTCCTGTCGGTCCTCGCCTTCCACGCGTCCGTGCCCGCCCTGGCCGGCGGCTTCGTCGGCGTGGACGTCTTCTTCGTCATATCCGGCTACCTGATCACCGGGCTGCTGGTGCGGGAGGCCGTCACGACCGGCCGGATCCGGCTGGGTGAGTTCTTCGCGCGCCGGGCCCGCCGGCTGCTGCCCTCGGCCGCCGTGGTGCTGGTCGCGGTCGCGGTGGCCGGGGCGTGGCTGACCGTCCCGCTGCGGCGCACGGGCCTGGAGAACGACGTGGTGGCGGCGGCCCTGTCCGTGGCCAACTGGCGGTTCGTCCAGCAGCGGACCGACTATCTCGCAGCCGGGCAGGACGAGAGCCCGCTGCTGCACTTCTGGTCGCTCGCGGTGGAGGAGCAGTTCTATCTGTGCTGGGCCCCGTTGCTCGCCCTGCTCGCGGTCCTCGCCGCGCGTGCGGCCCGCCGGGGACGTGCGCTGCGGCCGGCGGCGCTCGCTCTCACCGCCCTGCTGACGCTCGGCAGCTTCGCACTCTCGCTGAGCTGGACGGGCGACTCCGTCTCCCTGGCGTACCTCGGAACGCCTTCGCGCGTCTGGCAGTTCGGTACGGGCGCGCTGCTGGCGCTGCTGCCGTGGCATCTGCTGCGCGGGCCGCGTGCGCTGCGGCTGCTGTGCGGGTGGGCGGGGGCGGCGGCGCTCGTATGGTGCGTACTGCGCTACGACGCCTCGACGCCGTACCCCGGATACGCGGCGCTCGTCCCGACCCTGGCCACGGCCGCGGTCATCCTGTCCGGCACCCCGGGGCGGCGACCGGACAAGGCGGCCGGGTACCGGGCGGGGGCCGGGGTCGGGCGGCTGCTGGCGATGCGGGCTCCCGGGGCCGTCGGCCGGCTCTCGTACACCCTGTACCTCTGGCACTGGCCGGTGCTCGTCCTGGCCGAGGCCCGCTTCGGTCACCTCGACTGGCCCGCGAGGACGGCTCTGATGCTGGCCTCCGTGCTGCCGGCCGCAGCGACCGCGCGCTGGGTGGAGCGGCCGCTGAGGCACAGCCGTACGCTCTTCGAACTGCCCCGGCGGGGGCTGTCGCTGGGCCTCGCCGCCGTGCTCGTACCGGTGGTCCTGGCGCTGGTCGTGGGCACCACCACGCTGCATCTGCTGGGCCCGGCCGCGCCGGTCGACGTGAAGGGGCTGCCGCCGGGAGCGGCCGCCGGCCCCACGCTGCTGGCCAGGACCGGTACGCCGCTCACCGGCGGCCCCGTGGTGCCGAGCCCCGTGCAGGCCCGCCAGAGCTTCCCGCCGGACGGGGCCTGCGAGGTGGCGCCGCCCGTGACGAGCAGCCCGCCCTGCCTGTTCGGGGCGGCGGACAGCGCGCACCGGGTCGTCCTGCTCGGCGACTCGCACGCCGGGCAGTGGTTCTCGCCGCTGCTCAGTCTCGCGGCCAAGCGCGGCTGGGCCCTCCAGGAGCTGGTGAAGCAGGGCTGCCCGTTGCCCGAAATACCGGTGGTGAACCCGCAGTTGGGGCGTACGTACCACGAGTGCGACAGCTGGCGGGCCGACAGCCTGGCCCGGCTCCGCGAGGGGCCGAAGCCCGAGCTGATAGTGATCGGTTCGCTGAACCGGTACACCGATGACCAGCGGCTGCTGCTCAGGGGCTGGGAGAAGACCCTGAAGCCGCTGCGCGCGCTCGGGGTTCCGGTGGTCTACATCGAGGACACCCCGGTGCCGGGTACCGATGTCCCGGCGTGCGTCTCCGGGCACCTCACGGACCCGGCGGCCTGCGCCTTCGACGCCAAGAAGGCCCGGTGGCCCGATCCGCTGGCGCGCGGGGCGGCGGCCGGCACGCTGCCCGGAGTGCGGACCGTGGAGGTGAACTCGGTGCTGTGCCCGGCCGCGCGGCCCGTCTGCCCGGCGGTCCTGGACCGGATCCTGCTCTACCGGGACGACGCCCATCTGACCGATGCCGCGGCCGTGGTGCTGGCGCCCCGCCTCGAACGGCTGCTCATGGGGGCCGGCGCACCGGCGGCGGGCGGCTGGACCCGGCTGCTGCACGAGGAGTTCGACGGCCCCGCGGGCAGCCGCCCGGCCGCGTCCCGCTGGAGTTACGACCGGGGCACCTGCTATCCGGGCTGCCCGGCCCCGCAGTGGGGCACCGGGGAGACCGAGACGATGACGGACTCCACGGACAACGTCCGCCTCGACGGGAAGGGGGCACTGGAGATCGTGCCCACCCGGCGCGAGGGCCGCTGGTACTCGGGCCGTATCGAGTCCAGGCGCTCCGATTTCGCCCCGCCCCCCGGGGGCGTCCTGCGGATCGAGGCGTCGATCGCCCTGCCGGACGTCACGGGCCCGGCGGCGGGCGGCTACTGGCCGGCCTTCTGGACCCTGGGCGCCGGGCTGCGCGACGGGTACACGGGCTGGCCCGGCATCGGTGAGCTCGACGTGATGGAGTCCGTCAACGGCCGGGACGCCGTCTTCGGCACCATGCACTGCGGCACCCTGGACGGCGGTCCGTGCAAGGAGCCGATGGGGCTCAGCTCGCCGCGTCAGAAGTGCTCCGGCTGTCGCGGCGCGTTCCACTCGTACGCCGTGGAGGTCGACACCGCACCCGGTGCGCGGGAGGTTCGCTGGTATCTGGACGGCCGGGTCTACCACCGGGTGAAGGCGTCCGGCATGGACGCGGCCACCTGGGAGCGGGCGGTGACGCGGGGCCAGTTCCTGATCCTGAACGTGGCGATGGGCGGGGCGCTGCCGGCCGCCGACGGCGCCGCGCCGGGTCCCGCGACGGAGCCCGGTCACCCGATGCGGGTGGCGGAGGTCAGCGTGTCGGCCCGGGGACCGGCCGGGTCGAGTAGGTGATCCGCGTCAGGTGGTAGTACCGCGCCGTGCAGACGGCCGGCCAGGCGCTGCGGCCGTGGTCCCCGAACGGGTCGCGCATCTGCCCCACGGAGGCCGGTGCGTACGGCAGGACGTGTGCGCCCTCGGCCGCCTCCTGGCGCAGCCACCGGTCCTGGCGGTCCCAGTGGCGGGCCCGTACGTCCATGTCGTGGGCCAGGCCCGTCAGCGGAACGAACAGTCCCACGCAGACCGCCGCGCAGAGCAGCGCCGCCGCCCCCGTGACGAGGGGGACGGCGGCGGTGCCCCGCGCGCGGGTGCGCAGGGCGTTGCCGAGCAGGGCGCCGAGTCCGGCGAGGAGCAGCACGAACAGGAAGAGGTAGTCGTTCCAGGTGCGGGTGCCATACGTCATCATGTTGTGCTCGAAGGCCGGGAGGGTGATGAGCGTGCAGAGGTACCCGGACACCAGGAACGCCGCCACCGCCGCCAGGGCCGGAACCAGCGGACGGCCGCGCAGGGGCCCGTCGGCGGCCGGGCCGCTCTCGCGCAGCAGCAGCCCCAGCAGGACGCCGACGGCGAGCGCGCCCAGGTAGGTCCAGGTGGTGAGGACGGTCCCCAGGATGTCGCCGAAGGTCCGCAGCGCGTCGGCCAGCGATCCGGTGTCGACGACGGACGTGGCGCCGGTGCCGAACCGGTCACGGCGGTGCCGGGAGCCCGGCGAGGTGTAGATGATGACCAGCCCCGCCACCAGGGCGCCCAGCGCGACGCCGCACCAGAGCCGGGTGCGGTGGCGGCCGGGTCCGGGCCGCGACCGGAGGCTGAGCAGCAGCACGGTGCAGAGCAGGACGCCCGCGACGATCGACGTCCCCTCCGAGAGGGTGCCGATGAACAGCCCGGCCACGACGGCGACGCACAGCGCGAGGATCCGCCCCCGGCGCGACCGGGCCCGCAGCAGTGGGATCACCGCCGCGGCGGCCAGGGCGGGGGCCACGGTGTGCGAGACGGAGGAGGCGGGCCAGTAGAACGTCTTGTACGTGTTGGGGGTGGCGAAGAAGAACACCGCGGCCGTCATCGACGCGACGAGCAGCGGCACTCCGCGCGGCGCGGTCCGCCCGGCGCTGTGCAGCGCGGCCGGGATCAGCGCCCACAGCACGGCGAGGATCAGCAGCCCGCTGACGGTGGCGTACCACTGGTGGCCCGCCACACCGCCGGCCCCGTAGAGCGCGACCATCAGGGCGTTGGCGACGCGCCCGTTGTCGTCCAGGTAGAACTTCCCGATCATGCCGGAGACGCCGTCGTCGCGCAGGACGGGCAGGAAGCACCAGTCGTCGCCGCCCGGCCGCACCAGCCGGCCGATCCAGAAGGACGCGGCGAGCAGGGCGAGCGGGAACACCGTGAGCACGGCCGCCCAGAGCGGCTGCCGGGGCCCCGGTGTCCTCGGGGGCCGTACGCCGCCCGCCGTTCCGGATGGTTCCGCGGTCATGGATGTGCCGGTTCCCTTCGTGCGGTGCCGCTGCGTACGGGGGCCGTGCCGCGGGCGCTGTGTGCGGGGTCAGTCGCCGGGGCGGCCGGTGCGGCCGCCGGGCAGTGGTTCCGGCTGGGAGACGGCCGCGCCGGAGGTGATGGCCCACCGGGCGATCACGAAGGAGAACGGGGTGGCGAGAATTCCGGCGGTCAGCGCGGCGATGTTCTTTCCCATGCCCAGATGGCTCACTCCGACATAGAGCAGCGCCCCGGAAAGGACGAGATTGACGAGACTCGACAGCGGAAAGCGGACGAAGGCCCGCCACGTCGGACTCGTCCGGCAGGTGATGTAGGAGTTGAGCAGGAAGGAGCCGACAATGCTGACGCAATAGCCGATGACATGGGCGGTCAGATAGGGAATCCAGTGGTTGAGTGTCGCGTAGACGCTCAGATAGACCGCGGTATTGACGACGCCGATCATGGCGAAGGTGATGAATTGGCGCACGGTCCGCGAACGGCCGCTGCCGAAGGCGCTCGCGCCGCCGCCTCTCACCCGTAACGGCCGCTCCGGTGCGGCGGGAGGGGCGGGGGCGGGCTGTTCGCTGGTCTCCCGGATCAGGTAGTGCGGGCGGTTCTTCGTCTCGCAGTAGATCCGGCCGACGTACTCACCGACGATGCCGAGCGTGGCCAGCTGGATCCCGCCGAGTGCCACGACCGCGGTGAGCAGGGAGGCGTATCCGGGGACCCCCACCCCGTGGCGTGCCACCTCCACGATGATCCACAGGGCGTACCCCATCGCGGCCAGGGCCATCAGGAGGCCGGCGTAGACGGCGAGGCGCAGGGGGCGGTTGTTGAAGGAGATCAGTCCGTCGATGCCGTAGTTGAGCAGCCGCCTGCTGCCCCACTTCGAGCGTCCGGCCACCCGCTGGGCGTTGTGATAGGTGAAGCTGGTGGTGTCGAAGCCGATCCAGGAGAAGATCCCCTTGGAGAACCGGTTGGACTCGGGGAGCGCGAGGACGCTGTCGACCGCACGGCGGGACAGCAGCCGGAAGTCCCCCTCGCCGTCGACCACCGAGACGTCCATGAAGTGCCCCATGACGCGGTAGTAGCAGCGGCTCGCGTACGAACGCAGGGCTCCCTCGCCGTCGCGGTCGCGCCGGGCGATCACCTGGTCGTATCCGTGCCCGCTCAACTCCATCATGCGGGGCAGGAGTTCGGGCGGGTGCTGGAGGTCGGCGTCCATGAGCACCACCGAGTCCCCGCAGGACATCCGGAGTCCGGCGAGCATGGCGGCCTCCTTGCCGAAATTACGGCTGAAGGCGGTGTACCGGACCCGTTCGTCGACGGCTGCCAGGCGGATCAGTTCGGCGCGGGTGAGATCCTCGCTGCCGTCGTCGACGTAGCAGACCTCGAAACTCTGCCCGGTCGGTTCGAGGGCGGTGACCAGCGCGTGGTGAAACGCCTTGACGGCCTCTTCCTCGTTATAACAGGGGACGACGATCGATACCTGGCAGTTTTTCATTCAATTCCCCATCAGGCGCGGACGCGACCGCTCCGAAGCCTATGTCCGCACCCTGCAGAAACAACTCAGGCGAATGGGAGTCGTGGGGAAAAGTCGGTAAGGATTCGCGACCGGTGGCCCGGGGCGGGCTATCCGTCGGCCTGTTCCGTAAGGCCGTCCGGTGCCGTCCACGCACCGCCCGCCGCGTCGAAGGCGCCCCGGGCCAGCCGGTGCAGCAGCGCGGCGGTGTCCGTACGGTCGGGCAGCGCGCCGGGGCGCCCCAGGTCCTGTGCGGAGTCCCCCCGCGGCGTCGCGGCGTCTGGCACCGCCGTCTCCGGCGTTGTCGTCGGTCGCCGACGCTCCGCGTCGACTCCCTTCTCCGCCTTGGATCCGACGGCACCAGACGCCGCTCCTTCTCCCGCGCTGGAACTCCGCACAGGACCCAGATGCGGGGTCGAGTTCAGCAGGCCGAAGACGGCGTGCACGGCGGCGCGCGCCTCGTGCTCGGGGAGGTTCGGGTAGAGGCCGCGGACGACGCCGACCCACACCTCCACGTACTGCCGCTGGAGCCGGCGCACCCGTTTGCGGTCGGTGTCCCGCAGCCGGTCCAGCTCCCGGTCGTGGAGGGTGATCAGGGGGCGGTCGTCGAGCGCGAAGTCGATGTGGCCCGCGATGAGCGCGTCCAGCAGCGCCTCGTGCGAACCGTCCCGGGAGGCCGCGTCCTCGGAGACGCGCAGCTCGCCGCCGGCCAGCAGCCGTTCGCTGATACCGACCAGCAGCTCCGCGAGCATCGCGTCCTTGCCGGGGAAGTGGCGGTAGAGGCCGGGGCCGCTGATACCGACGGCGGCGCCTATCTCGTCGACGCCGACGCCGTGGAAGCCGCGCTCGGCAAAGAGGCGCGCGGCCTCCTTGAGGATCTGCTCACGGCGGGTGGGAGCCGCGACGCGGGCGGCGGCATGGGTGCTCATGACCAATCATTCTAGACAGGCGCGTTAGCGGTCGTTAACCTGTGGCTGACGTTAACGCTCACTAACACAGCGGTACGGGCAAGGGGGCTCGACAGGATGCAGCAGGCACCGGTGCTGGCGAGCGCGGCCGATCCCGCCTCCGAGGCCTGGCAGGCCAACGAGGCGGCACATCACGCGCTCACCGACGAGCTGCGCAAGCGGCTCGCGACGGCCAGGCTCGGCGGGGGTGAGAAGGCCCGCGCCCGGCATGTGGCGCGCGGCAAGCTGCTGCCCCGGGAGCGGGTGGACACCCTGCTCGATCCGGGCTCGCCCTTCCTTGAGCTGGCCCCGCTGGCGGCCGAGGGGCTGTACGGGGGTTCGGCACCGGCCGCCGGGGTGATCGCGGGGATCGGCCGGGTCAGCGGCCGGGAGTGCGTGATCGTCGCCAATGACGCGACCGTCAAGGGCGGCACGTACTACCCGATGACCGTGAAGAAGCATCTGCGGGCCCAGGAGGTGGCGCTGGAGAACCGGCTCCCCTGCCTGTACCTGGTGGATTCGGGCGGCGCGTTCCTGCCGATGCAGGACGAGGTGTTCCCGGACCGGGAGCACTTCGGGCGGATCTTCTACAACCAGGCCCGGATGTCAGGGGCCGGGATTCCGCAGATCGCGGCGGTGCTCGGCTCCTGCACGGCCGGCGGGGCGTACGTCCCCGCGATGAGCGACGAGGCCGTGATCGTCCGGAACCAGGGCACGATCTTCCTGGGCGGGCCCCCGCTGGTGAAGGCCGCGACCGGCGAGGTCGTGACGGCGGAGGAGCTGGGCGGCGGCGAGGTCCACTCCCGCACCTCCGGGGTCACCGACCACCTCGCGGAGGACGACGCGCACGCGCTGCGGATCGTGCGGAACATCGTGGCCACCCTGCCGGACCGGGGCGCCCTGCCGTGGTCCGTGCAGCCGGCCGACGAGCCGAAGGTGGACCCCGCCGGTCTGTACGGGGCCGTCCCGGTCGACTCGCGCACCCCGTACGACGTACGGGAGGTGATCGCCCGGGTCGTCGACGGATCGCGGTTCGCGGAGTTCAAGGCCGAGTACGGCACGACGCTGATCACCGGCTTCGCGCACATCCACGGCCACCCGGTCGGGATCGTCGCCAACAACGGCATCCTGTTCTCCGAGTCCGCGCAGAAGGGCGCGCACTTCATCGAGCTGTGCGACCAGCGCGGCATCCCGCTGGTCTTCCTGCAGAACATCTCCGGCTTCATGGTCGGCCGCGACTACGAGGCCGGCGGCATCGCCAAGCACGGCGCGAAGATGGTCACCGCCGTCGCCTGCACCCGGGTGCCGAAACTGACCGTGGTGGTCGGCGGCTCCTACGGCGCGGGCAACTACTCGATGTGCGGCCGGGCCTACAGCCCCCGGTTCCTGTGGATGTGGCCCAACGCCAAGATCTCGGTCATGGGCGGCGAGCAGGCCGCGTCCGTCCTCGCCACGGTCAAGCGCGACCAGCTGGGCGACGGCTGGAGCGCCGAGGAGGAGGAGTCCTTCAAGGCCCCGATCCGCGAGCAGTACGAGACCCAGGGCAACGCGTACTACGCCACCGCCCGGCTCTGGGACGACGGTGTGATCGACCCGATGGAGACCCGGCAGGTGCTGGGGCTCGCCCTGACCGCCTGCGCCAACGCCCCGCTGGGCCAGAAGGATCAGACGCAGCCCGGTTTCGGCGTCTTCCGGATGTGAGGAAGAAATGACGATGTTCGACACTGTCCTCGTCGCCAACCGCGGCGAGATCGCGGTCCGGGTCATCCGGACGCTGCGCGAGCTGGGGGTGCGCTCGGTCGCCGTCTTCAGCGACGCGGACGCGGACGCCCGGCACGTACGGGAGGCCGATACGGCGGTACGGATCGGCCCCGCCCCGGCATCCGAGAGCTACCTCTCGGTGGACCGGCTGCTTGAGGCGGCCCGCCGCACCGGCGCGCAGGCCGTCCACCCCGGCTACGGCTTCCTCGCGGAGAACGCGGGCTTCGCCCAGGCGTGCGCGGACGCGGGCCTGGTCTTCATCGGGCCGCCCGCCGCCGCCATCGCGCTGATGGGCGACAAGATCCGGGCCAAGGAGACGGTCGCGGCGGCCGGCGTCCCGGTCGTCCCCGGCTCCACCGGAAGCGCCCTGACCGACGGCCAACTGGCCGACGCGGCACGCGAGATCGGCATGCCGGTGCTGCTGAAGCCCTCGGCGGGCGGCGGCGGCAAGGGCATGCGGCTGGTCCACGACGCGGCGCTGCTCACCGAGGAGATCGCGGCGGCCCGGCGCGAGGCGCGCGCCTCCTTCGGGGACGACACCCTGCTCGTGGAGCGGTGGATCGACCGGCCGCGCCACATCGAGATCCAGGTCCTGGCGGACGGGCACGGCAACGTCGTGCACCTCGGGGAGCGCGAGTGCTCGCTCCAGCGCCGCCACCAGAAGATCATCGAGGAGGCGCCCTCCGTCCTGCTCGACGAGTCGACCCGGGCGGCGATGGGCGAGGCCGCCGTGCGGGCCGCCCGCTCCTGCGGCTATGTCGGCGCGGGCACGGTGGAGTTCATCGTGCCGGGCGGCGACCCGGCCGCGTACTGCTTCATGGAGATGAACACCCGCCTCCAGGTGGAGCACCCGGTGACCGAGCTGATCACCGGCCTCGACCTGGTCGAGTGGCAGCTACGGGTCGCGTCGGGCGAACAACTCCCCTACGCCCAGCAGGACATCACCCTCACCGGGCACGCGGTCGAGGCCCGGGTCTGCGCCGAGGACCCGGCCCGCGGCTTCCTCCCCTCGGGCGGCACGGTGCTGGCGCTGCACGAGCCGCAGGGCGGCGGGGTGCGGACGGACTCGGGGCTCGGCGAGGGCGGCGAGGTCGGCAGCCTGTACGACCCGATGCTGTCGAAGGTGATCGCGTACGGCCCCGACCGGGCCACGGCCCTGCGCCGGCTGCGGGCGGCGCTCGCGGACACGGTGGTGCTGGGCGTCCCGACCAACGCGGGCTTCCTGCGCCGCCTCCTCGGCCACCCGGCGGTGGTGGCGGGCGACCTCGACACCGGCCTGGTGGAGCGCGAGGTGGACACGCTGGTGCCGGACGGGGTGCCGGAGGAGGTGTACGCGGCCGCCGCGCTGCTGCGGCAGCACTCCCCCGCACCCGCCCCGGGCCCGCGCACCTGGACCGACCCGTTCTCGGCCGGAGACGGCTGGCGCCTCGGCGGCACCCCGGCCCGCACGCCGCACCACTTCCACATCCCCGGCCACGAACCGGTGCAGGTGGGCCTGCGTCCGTGCGGCGCGGCCACCGAGCTGACCTTCGGCCACATCGGCGAGGGCGCGCGCCCACCGGCCCCCGACTCGGGCAGCTGCGGTCCGCTGGGCCCGCTGCCCGGCAGCGCGGAGACGGCCAGGATCATCACGGCGGACGAACGCCGGGTCACCCTCGAACTGGCCGGTGTCACCCACGCGTTCGCACACGCCGCGTCCCCGGAGGGCCGCTGGTTCGGCCGGGACGGCGACACCTGGCACGTCCGGGACCACGACCCGGTGGAGGCGTCGCTGACCGGCGCCGCCCGCTCCGGGGCCGACACCCTGGCCGCACCGATGCCCGGCACCGTCACGGTGGTGAAGGTGGCCGTCGGGGACGAGGTCGCGGCCGGGCAGAGCCTGCTGGTGGTGGAGGCGATGAAGATGGAGCACGTCATCTCGGCCCCGCACGCCGGCACCGTCACCGAACTCGACGTCACGGCCGGGACCACGGTCGCCATGGACCAGGTACTGGCCGTGGTCACCCCCGTGGCCGCCGCCGGGGAGGAAGCATGACGACGACCGCCCGCACCCTGCCGATGACCGTCCCCGATCCGGGCCTGCCCGCCCGGATCCGGATCCACGAGGTCGGCGCCCGCGACGGACTCCAGAACGAGAAGGCCGTCGTGCCGACCGAGGTCAAGGCGGAGTTCATCCGCCGCCTCGCGGTCGCCGGGCTCTCCACGATCGAGGCGACGAGCTTCGTCCACCCCAAGTGGGTTCCCCAACTGGCCGACGCAGAGGATCTCTTCCCCCTCCTCGGCGACATCGGGGACGTGGGCGACGTGGCACTTCCCGTCCTGGTGCCGAACGAACGGGGGCTGGACCGGGCACTCGCGCTCGGCGCCCGCCGGATCGCCGTCTTCGGCTCGGCCACGGAGACGTTCGCGGCCCGCAACCTCAACCGCACCGTCGACGAGTCGCTCGCCATGTTCGAGCCCGTCGTAACCCGCGCCAAGGCGGACCGGGTGCATGTGCGCGGCTACCTGTCGATGTGCTTCGGCGACCCGTGGGAGGGGGCCGTACCGGTCCCCCAGGTCGTCCGGGTGGCCAGGGCGCTGCTGGACCTCGGCTGCGACGAGCTGTCGCTCGGGGACACCATCGGCGTCGCCACGCCGGGCCACGTACGGGCGCTGCTGTCCGCTCTGAACGTGGCGGGGGTGCCCACGGACACGATCGGGGTGCACTTCCACGACACGTACGGGCAGGCCCTGTCCAACACCCTGGCCGCGCTCCGGCACGGCGTCACCACCGTGGACGCCTCGGCGGGCGGTCTCGGCGGCTGCCCGTACGCGAAGAGCGCGACCGGCAATCTCGCCACCGAGGATCTCGTGTGGATGCTCGACGGCCTCGGCATCGAAACCGGGGTCGACCTCGACGCGCTCACCGCCACCAGCGTGTGGCTCGCCGAACAACTGGGCCGACCCAGCCCGTCCCGCACCGTCCGTGCCCTCTCCCACAAGGAGCAGTGAATTCCCGATGTCCCTGGACCACCGGCTGACCGCCGAACACGAGGAACTGCGCCGCACCGTCGAGGCGTTCGCGCACGACGTGGTCGCACCGAAGATCGGTGACTTCTACGAGCGCCACGAGTTCCCGTACGAGATCGTGCGCGAGATGGGGCGGATGGGCCTGTTCGGGCTGCCGTTCCCGGAGGAGTACGGCGGGATGGGCGGCGACTACCTCGCGCTCGGGATCGCGCTGGAGGAGCTGGCCCGGGTCGACTCCTCGGTGGCGATCACCCTGGAGGCCGGGGTCTCGCTGGGTGCGATGCCGGTGTTCCGCTTCGGGACGGAGGAGCAGAAGCGGCAGTGGCTGCCCAGGCTCTGCGCGGGCGAGGCGCTCGGCGCGTTCGGCCTGACCGAGCCGAACGGCGGCTCCGACGCGGGCGGCACCCGGACGACGGCGGTGCTGGACGAGGCCACGGACGAGTGGGTGATCAACGGCTCCAAGTGCTTCATCACCAACTCCGGCACGGACATCACCGAACTGGTCACGGTGACGGCGGTGACGGGCCGCAAGGAGGACGGCCGTCCCCGGATCTCCGCGATCATCGTCCCCTCCGGCACCCCCGGCTTCACGGTCGCCGCCCCGTACTCCAAGGTCGGCTGGAACGCCTCGGACACCCGCGAGCTGTCCTTCACCGACGTCCGCGTCCCGGCGGCGAACCTCCTGGGCGAGGAGGGCCGCGGCTACGCGCAGTTCCTGCGGATCCTGGACGAGGGCCGGATCGCCATCGCGGCCCTGTCGACGGGCCTCGCGCAGGGCTGTGTGGACGAGTCGGTGAAGTACGCCGCCGAGCGGCACGCCTTCGGAAAGCCGATCGGCGCCAACCAGGCGATCCAGTTCAAGATCGCGGACATGGAGATGCGGGCCCACATGGCCCGCATCGGCTGGCGCGACGCGGCCTCCCGGCTGCTGGCGGACGAGCCGTTCAAGAAGGAGGCGGCGATCGCCAAGCTGTACTCCTCGACCGTCGCGGTGGACAACGCCCGCGAGGCGACCCAGATCCACGGCGGCTACGGCTTCATGAACGAGTACCCGGTGGCCCGGATGTGGCGCGACTCCAAGATCCTGGAGATCGGCGAGGGCACCAGCGAGGTCCAGCGGATGCTGATCGCCCGCGAGCTGGGGCTGCCGGGCTGAGACGGGGGACGACACGGGAGAGGCCGGGCCCCTGATCATGACCCGACACGCCGCGGCGCCTACTCGGGCGACGAGAGCCCCCGCGCCGAGCTCCGGCCGGGTCCGCAATTCGTTCGACACCGGCGACCCCACCCCCGGCAGTGTTCGTCCATGAAGCCGCAGCACTGGCCCCTGTACGGGCTCCGCATCCGCACTCCCCGACTGGAGCTCCGCCTCCCGGACCTGGAGCTGCTGGACGAGCTGGCCTCGGTCGCCGCCGACGGGGTGCACGCCCCGGACGCCATGCCGTTCACCGTCCCCTGGACCGACGCCTCGCCCGCCGGGCGCGGCCGGGCGGTGTTCCAGCACGTGCTGGCCTCCGTCGCCAACTGGTCTGAGCGGGACTGGTCGTTGAGCCTCGCGGTGCTGCACGAGGGCCGGGTGGTCGGGCGGCAGGACGTGATGGCGAAGGACTTCGCGGTGACCGGTGAGGTGAGCACCGGGTCCTGGCTGGGGCTCGCGTACCAGGGGCGGGGCATCGGCACCGAGATGCGGGGCGCCGCGCTCCATCTCGCCTTCGCAGGACTCGGGGCCCGTACGGCGGTCTCGTCCGCGATGACGGACAACCCGCGCTCGCTCGGCGTCTCGCGGCGGCTCGGCTACCTGCCGGACGGGCTGGAGACCGCCGCCCTGCGCGGCGCCCCCGTCACGCTGCAACGGCTGCGGCTGGAGCGCGAGCGGTGGGAGGAGCACCGCGCCGTCGACGTCACGGTGGAGGGGCTCGACGGGTGCCGTGCGCAGTTCGGCGGGTGAGACCGGCGGGGGCGGTGGCGGAGCGCTGACCGGGCGGGCTCGGGCGGTCCGGCCGGTCAGCCGCACAGAAGGTTAGGCTAACCTTCCTCGGGACCGGCTCAAGGCCGGTCCCCGGCCCGTACGAAAGTGGAACCTGTCATGCGCACTGCCCGTCCGTCCCGCCCCACCCGCCGTGGCCTGCTGGCCATGGGCGGCGCCGTAGGTCTCGGCGCCGTGCTCGCCGCCTGCGGCGACAGCGACGGGAAGGACACGGGTTCCGGCGGCTCCAGGAGCGCGGACGCGGGGCCGTGGAGCTTCAAGGACGACCGGGGGAAGACCGCGGAGGCCAAGTCGGTCCCGAAGAACATCGTCGCCTTCACCGGGGTCGCCGCCGCCCTCCACGACTACGGCGTCGAGGTCAAGGCCGTCTTCGGCCCCACGAAGACCAAGGACGGCAAGGCCGATGTGCAGGCCGGCGACCTGGACATCAGCAAGGTCGAGATCCTCGGCAACGTCTGGGGCGAGTTCAACGTCGAGAAGTACGCGGCGCTCGGCCCGGAGCTGCTGGTCACCGCGATGTGGGAGAAGGACGCCCTCTGGTACGTGCCGGACCAGTCCAAGGACAAGATCCTGAAGCTGGCCCCGAGCGTCGCCCTGTGGGCCGCGCAGACCACGATCCCCAAGGCCATCCAGCGCCACGAGGACCTCGCCGCGTCGCTCGGCGCCGACCTCAAGGCCAAGGCGGTCACGGACGCCAAGGCCCGCTTCGAGAAGGCGGCGGCCCGGCTGCGCGCCGCCGCGAAGTCCAAGCCGAACATCAAGGTCCTGATCGGCTCGGCCAGCCAGGACCTCTTCTACGTCACGCTCGCGAAGACCGCCGCCGACACCCTGTACTTCCAGGAGCTGGGGGTGAAGTTCGTCGAGCCGAAGGTGAACTCGGCGGGCTTCTTCGAGGAGCTGAGCTGGGAGAACGTCGACAAGTACCGGGCCGACATCATCATGATGGACAACCGGTCCTCCGCGCTCCAGCCCGGCGCCCTGACCTCCAAGCCGACCTGGACGCAGCTGCCCGCCGTCAAGGCCGGCCAGGTCATCCCCCGTACCACCGAGCCGATCTTCAGCTACGACAAGTGCGCGCCGATCCTCGAAGACCTCGCGAAGGCCATCGAGGACGCAAAGAAGGTCACCAAGAAGGCCGCCTGACCCCGGAATCGGGCACTCCGGTCGACAACGGGGTGCGGGTTTCGCCCGTCCGGCGGTGGAGGACAGCGCCTCCACCGCCGGACGGTCGGTCACCTCGTGTCAGCCCGCCGAAGCCGACTCCGCCGGCCACGGCACCTGCGGCGACCGGTAGTAGTCGATCCCCATCGCCGTGAACCGCGGCCCGAGCGCCGCCAGCCGCAGCTTGTACGTGTCCCAGTCGTGCGTCGCCGCCGGGGACCAGCCCAGCTCCGCCGCCCCGGGCAGCCGCGGGAACGCCATCGCGTCGATGTCGTCGCTGTCCGTCAGGGTCTCCGCCCAGATCGGCGCCTCGACGCCCAGCACCGCGTCCGCCGGAGCACCGGCGAGATAGGTCCCCGGGTCCCAGTCGTAGGAGCGCTGGACCTCGACCAGACCGGCCCACTTCAGGCCCAGTACGGTCTGGTCGTTGTACTTCATGTCCAGGTACACCCGGTCGGCCGGCGACATCACCAGCCTGGTGCCGTTCTTCGCGGCGTCCACCACCTGCTGCCGGTCCGCGGCGGACGTCTTGTCGTAGCCCCAGTACTGGGCGACCGCGCCCTTGACCGGGGTGGCCCCGGTGATCTGGTGCCAGCCCATCACGGTCTTGCCGTACTTGCCGACGGTGGCCTGCGCGCGGTTCATGATCTTGGCGTAGTCCTCGTGGCTGGTGGAGTGCGCCTCGTCACCGCCGATGTGGAGGTACCTGCCGGGGGTCAGCGCGGCCACTTCGCCGAGGACGTCGTCGATGAAGTCGTACGTGACGTCCTTGCCCGCGCACAGCGAGCTGAAGCCGACCTCGATGCCCGTGTAGAGCGGCGGCGCGACGCCGTCGCAGTTCAGCTCGGCGTACGAGGCGAGAGCGGCGTTGGTGTGGCTGGGCATGTCGATCTCCGGCACCACCTCCAGGTATCGGGAGGCCGCGTAGTTCACGATCTCCTTGTACTGGCTCTTGGTGTAGTAGCCGCCGGTCCCGCCGCCGACCTCCGTCGAGCCGCCGTACGTGGCCAGCTTCGGCCAGGAGTCGATGGCGATCCGCCAGCCCTGGTCGTCGGAGAGGTGCAGATGGAACGTGTTGATCTTGTACAGCGCGAGCTGGTCGATGTACCGCTTGACCTCGGTGACCGAGAAGAAGTGCCGCGAGACGTCGAGCATCGCGCCCCGGTAGCCGTAGCGCGGCGCGTCGGTCACACTGCCGCCCGCGACGCTCCAGGGGCCCTTCTGGCGGCTGTCCGACTCGATCCGGGCCGGCAGCAGCTGACGCAGCGTCTGGACGCCGTGGAAGAGCCCTGCCGGCTTCCGGGCGGTGATGGTGACGGAGCCCCGCCCGGAGGTCAGGGTGTACCCCTCCGCGCCCAGCTTGCTGTCGCGGGAGCCGAGCCGGAGCCGGATGCCGTCGGTGCCGTCCTTGGTGGTGACCGGCAGGGCGTAGCCCGTGGACGGGCGCAGCACGCCCGCCAGGTACTCGCCGATCCTGCGGGCCTCGCCGGACGAGCCGTCGACCCGGATCCGGGTGCCGTCGTTGAGGGAGTACGGGGAGCCGCCCGGTCGCACAGAGGCGGGGACGGGCACGAGCTGGCCGAGGGGTCTCGGCGCCAGGACCGCCGCCTCGCTGCCCGCCGCGGACGCCGTGGGCGCCGCGCACGCGGTGGAGACACCGGCCGCGCCGATGAGCAGCAGCGAGCCGAGAAGACGGGGTAGAGCACGGGGAAGAGCACTGCGCCGCGCGGTGTGCAGTCTCACAAGCCGGGTCCCTTTCTACGGGGTCACATCTGCGGATCTCCTGACCAACCGAACCGTCGCCATGCGTACCGCTTACCCAATGGATGGTCAAGGTGTAGACCACTTCCCCGCGTTGCCCGTGCCGGAACGTGGCCGACGCCCCGCGGCTTATGGCCGAATTCATCCCGGCGGCCCCGTCCGTCACGCGAACGACCGGGTGTCACAGCGCGCCGGTCGGAGGCGCCCGAAACCTCCACTGATCACAGATACAGGGCCACTCGCCCCGAGTCCTGCCCGATATCGGGCAGAATTGTTGCGCTGGAGCCCCTTCCATCGCAGTATCGACGAGTGCTCGAACGCCGCTCGTCGTACGACGACCTCATTGACCACCTGGTGCGCAGCACCGCGCTCCAGCGCGGCGAGGCCTCCCGGGTGATCCTCGACGTGCTGGCGTACTTCGACGAGACGACCGAGGACTTCGTCCGCCGCCGCCACCGCGAACTGCAGTCCGGTGGCCTGGTCAACACGGAGATCTTCGAACGGATCGCGGCCGAGCTGCCGCACCGGGCGGTCGCACCGCCGGAGCTGTCGCTCCGTCAGCTGCGCCGCATCGTCTACGGCTGAGACCGGCCCGGCACCGGGCAACCACTTACTCGCACGTCTTACGTGCACGACTTGTACGTCTACTTGTACGTCGATGGAATGACGGAGGGGCAGGGACGCCATGTGCGGAATCGTCGGTTATATCGGAAAGCGTGACGTGGCTCCGCTGCTGCTGGAGGGACTGCAGCGGCTGGAGTACCGGGGTTACGACTCCGCGGGCATCGTGATCACCGGCAAGCCGGCGGCCGGGAAGCCCGCCACGCTGAAGATGGTCAAGGCCAAGGGCCGGGTCCGCGAGCTGGAGGCCCGGGTCCCCAAGCGGTTCACCGGCACCACCGGCATCGCCCACACCCGCTGGGCCACCCACGGCGCCCCGAGCGACGAGAACGCCCACCCGCACCTGGACGCCGGCGGCAAGGTCGCCGTCGTCCACAACGGGATCATCGACAACGCCTCCGAACTGCGCCCCCGGCTCGAAGCGGAGGGCGTCGTCTTCCTCTCCGAGACCGACACCGAGGTGCTGGTCCACCTGATCGCCCGCTCGGAGGCGGACACCCTGGAGGAGAAGGTCCGCGAGGCGCTGCGCTCGGTCGAGGGCACGTACGGCATCGCCGTGATGCACGCGGACTTCAACGACCGCATCGTCGTCGCCCGCAACGGCTCCCCGGTCGTCCTCGGCATCGGCGAGAAGGAGATGTTCGTCGCCTCGGACGTCGCCGCCCTGGTCACCCACACCCGCCAGGTCGTCACCCTCGACGACGGCGAGATGGCCACCCTCAAGGCCGACGACTTCCGTACGTACACGACGGAGGGCTCGACCACGACGGCCACGCCGACCACCGTGGAGTGGGAGGCCGAGTCGTACGACATGGGCGGCCACGACACGTACATGCACAAGGAGATCTCGGAGCAGGCCGAGGCCGTCGACCGGGTGCTGCGCGGCCGGATCGACGACCGGTTCGCCACCGTGCACCTGGGCGGCCTCAACCTGGACGCCCGTGAGGCGCGCGGGGTCCGCCGGATCAAGATCCTGGGCTGCGGCACCTCGTACCACGCGGGCCAGATCGGCGCCCAGCTGATCGAGGAGCTCGCCCGCATCCCCGCGGACGCCGAGCCGGCCTCCGAGTTCCGCTACCGCAACCCGGTGGTGGACCCCGACACGCTCTACGTCGCGGTCTCCCAGTCCGGCGAGACGTACGACGTGCTGGCCGCCGTCCAGGAGCTCAAGCGCAAGGGCGCGCGGGTGCTCGGTGTGGTCAACGTGGTCGGTTCCGCGATCGCCCGGGAGGCGGACGGCGGTACGTACGTGCACGCCGGTCCCGAGGTGTGTGTCGTCTCGACGAAGTGCTTCACCAACACCGTCGTCGCGTTCGCGCTGCTCGCCCTGCACCTGGGCCGCATCCGGGACCTGTCGGTCGCCGACGGCAAGCGGATCATCGAGGGCCTGCGCAAGCTGCCCGCCCAGATCAGCGAGATCCTGGAGACCGAGGACGAGATCAAGAAGCTGGCCGCGGAGTACGCGGACGCGAAGTCGATGATGTTCATCGGCCGGGTGCGCGGCTACCCCGTCGCCCGCGAGGCCTCGCTGAAGCTCAAGGAGGTCTCGTACATCCACGCGGAGGCCTACCCGGCCTCCGAGCTGAAGCACGGGCCGCTCGCGCTGATCGAGCCCGCGATGCCGACCGTGGCGATCGTGCCGGACGACGACCTGCTGGAGAAGAACCGCGCCGCGATGGAGGAGATCAAGGCCCGCAGCGGCCGCATCCTCGCCATCGCACACCAGGTGCAGGACAAGGCCGACCACACCATCGTCGTACCGAAGAACGAGAACGAGCTGGACCCGATCCTGATGGGCATCCCGCTCCAGCTGTTCGCCTACCACACGGCGCTGGCCATGGGCCGGGACATCGACAAGCCGCGCAACCTGGCGAAGTCCGTCACCGTCGAGTAACCGCGCCACCACCCCCGGCCGCGAACGGCCCCGCAGCCCCATGTCGAGTGGGAGTGCGGGGCCGCTCCCGTCCATCACCCGAGGCGGGGGCCACCCCCGTCCCCGTTCGCATGCAATCGCACCATTTCCCAGCGGCTCTTACGCACCCCTCACAACCGCACAATCCACTTTTTCGGCTCGGCAGTTTGTTTCACCCCCTTGTTTTGGTAGTCGAGTTGACGCCAAGCGCCGTTCCGGGCGCCCGGAACGAGACCGGCCGCCCCGGAACGCCCCGAGGACGGTCGGGGCGGGGTGCACTCGAACGAGCGAGGGAGAGCGAGGGAGAGCGAGGGCCCGCTACGGGATGACGACGACCGGGCGCTGTGCGCGCCGTGCCAGCCGGCCCGCCACCGAGCCGAAGATCCGGCCGACGATGCCCTGGGTGGAGCCCACCACGATCGCGTCGGCCGAGTACTCGCGGCCGACCTCCTCCAGCTCGTGGCAGATGTCCCCGCCGCGCTCGACGAGCACCCACGGGACCTCGGTGAGGTAGTCCGCGCAGGCGAGCTCCAGGCCGAGGACCTCGGTCCGGTGATCGGGCACATCGACGAAGACGGGCGGCTCGCAGCCTGCCCAGACAGTGGTCGGCAGCCGGTTGGCGACATGGACGATGATCAGGCCGGAGCCCGATCTTCGGGCCATGCCGATGGCGTAGGCGAGGGCTCGTTCGCTGGAGGTCGAGCCGTCGAAGCCGACGACGACCCCGTGCCGGAACGCGGGATCGCAGGAATGACGTGCTTCTTCGACCGCTTGCGGGCCCGACTCGGGGTCGGCTACCTGCTTGCGGTCCGCGGGTTCAGGGATTTCGTGACCGGCCATCGGTGTCTCGGCGAAGAGAGTCCTCTTGAGGAGAGCGACTAGCGACTTGGGGAGCTGCGTCAGAGCTGCGTCAGTGGGCGGTGTGGCGGTGTCCGGGAAATATCTTCCCAACCCCTTACCCCCAAGGGTACGGCGCCACTCCTCCACGGCCCAGACCCGCGCAAAGCGCGCGCGACGTTCCACGGAGCATGCCCGAGACCGCCCCGTATGGCAATGCCGGTTGTGCCGTACACCGACGTCACGGGAGCCGGGCGGCCGCGATCGGTGACCGGTGGAACGCCGGTACGGGCGACCGTGCGGCCGCCCGCCGCAGACCGACGGGTCCACTGCCGGGGCCTGCCTCGTGCCGCCGGTTCGCCGCGGGGCGGTCGACGATCCGTCGTCGGGGTGTCGTCGGTCCGTCATCGGGTTGTCGTCGGTCCGTCATCGGTCCGTCGTCGGGTTGCCAACGGGGTCTCGTCGGGGTGTCCGACCGCTCGGTACCGACCTCGGCGCCGCCCGGCGGACCGGGAGGCGATACCGCCCGGACACGTCCGGCCGCGCCCCGTCCGGAACCCGCCGCACAGCCGGCGTCCCCGCACGCCCTCCGGTCGGCATCCGGACACCCGCAACGGCACCGCTCACCTCCTCCGGACCGGCCGAGGGGGGCGCATGGAGGCGGCCGCCCCTCTGGGGCGTGCGCCGGTTGAACGAATGATTTCCGCACACGCGACCGTATGTTTTCAGCCAACTTCATTCCCCAGCCAATCCCTTGCCGAAATGGCCGATCAACCCCCTTGCCAGCAGGCAGAAGGAGACCGCGCGGTACGCTTCCACCCAACGGGGACGGGCCATGAACGTCAGGCGCACTTCCCTGCACGACTCACGAGTGAAACGCTTCGTGATCGAATGCTTCCCGCCAGGTTGCCTTGTCGACATAAAGCCGGTTGGTGAACTTGTCACGACGGCACCACGGGACGCAGTAGATTCGATCTTGGGTGTCGAAGGCTGGGGACTCGTGCACGACCGAGGGGACAAGTGCAGGTGCGACAGGCCCGTAAGGACCAGGAAGACGCGAACACCGAGGGGGGCTTAGCGTCATGAGCCAGGACTCCGCCACCGCAACGGAGGCTGTACGGAAGCTGAGCGGGCGCCGGCGCCGGGAGGTCGTGGCCGTACTGCTGTTCAGCGGCGGCCCCATCTTCGAGAGCTCCATCCCGCTCTCCGTGTTCGGTATCGACCGCCAGGACGCGGGAGTTCCGCGCTACCGGCTTCTCGTGTGCAGCGGCGAAGAGGGACCGCTGCGCACCACAGGGGGACTCGAACTCACCGCGCCCTACGGGCTGGAGGCGATCAGCAGGGCCGGCACCGTCGTGGTGCCCGCCTGGCGCTCGATCACCTCACCACCGCCCGTGGAGGCACTGGACGCGCTGCGCCGCGCCCACGAGGAAGGGGCCAGAATCGTCGGGCTGTGCACGGGGGCGTTCGTCCTCGCCGCGGCCGGACTGCTCGACGGCCGCCCGGCGACCACGCACTGGATGTACGCGCCGACGCTGGCCAAGCGCTATCCGTCGGTCCACGTCGATCCGCGCGAGCTGTTCGTCGACGACGGCGACGTGCTCACCTCCGCGGGCACAGCGGCAGGCATCGACCTCTGCCTGCACATAGTGCGTTCGGACCACGGCACGGAGGCCGCCGGGGCACTCGCCCGCCGGCTCGTCGTGCCACCGCGGCGCAGTGGCGGCCAGGAGCGCTACCTGGACAGGTCTTTACCCGAAGAGATCGGCTCCGACCCGCTCGCAGAGGTCGTGGCCTGGGCCCTGGAGCATCTGCACGAGCAGTTCGACGTGGAGACGCTCGCCGCGCGCGCCTACATGAGCCGGCGGACCTTCGACCGGAGGTTCCGCTCGCTCACCGGCAGCGCACCGCTGCAGTGGCTGATCACCCAGCGGGTGCTGCAGGCGCAGCGGCTGCTGGAGACGTCCGACTACTCGGTCGACGAGGTCGCGGGCCGCTGCGGCTTCCGCTCGCCGGTCGCGCTGCGCGGACACTTCCGGCGTCAGCTGGGCTCCTCCCCCGCCGCGTACCGGGCCGCCTACCGGGCCCGTCGTCCGCAGGGCGGAGGTCCGGAGCCGGTCGGCCAGGTCACCGAGCAGGTGGTGCCCGCCCAGGCGGGTCCCGGGAGCCGTCGCACCCTGGCGGCTCCCGCGCCCGCGGGCCAGTCCGCCGCTGCCCCGGCAGCGCTGGACCCGGGCCGCACCGAGCAGGGGCGGCCGGGCTCCGACGCGTACGCGACAGGGCGCCCGGCCCTGCCGGGGCAGCGGAGTGCCCCGTAGGGTGGGGCGCATGAACGACCGCATGGTGTGGATCGACTGCGAGATGACCGGGCTCTCGTTGACGGAAGACGCACTGATCGAGGTGGCCGCACTGGTCACCGACTCGGAGTTGAACGTGCTCGGCGACGGGGTGGACATCGTGATCCGCCCGCCGGACGCGGCCCTGGAGACCATGCCCGAGGTGGTGCGGCAGATGCACACCGCCTCGGGCCTGCTCGACGAGCTGGCCGGGGGTACCACCCTGGCCGACGCCGAGGAGCGGGTCCTGTCCTACGTGCGCGAGCACGTGAAGGAGCCCGGCAAGGCCCCGCTCTGCGGAAACACGGTCGGCACCGACCGAGGCTTCCTGCTGCGCGACATGCCGTCGCTGGAGGGCTACCTCCACTACCGGATCGTCGACGTGTCCTCGGTCAAGGAACTGGCCCGCCGCTGGTTCCCGAGGGCGTACTTCAACAGCCCGGAGAAGAACGGCAATCACCGGGCGCTGGCGGACATCCGCGACTCCATCACGGAGCTGCGCTACTACCGCG